>DATAFO010000065.1:0-12027 GCA_036257465.1 Solirubrobacterales bacterium
TACGCGCTGGCGATGTTCCGCGAGGAACGGCGGCTGAAGAGGGCGGCGGGTTCCGCTCCTGCAGCGGACGCCGACGGAAGCCACATCGCGCCCACGCCTCGCCTCGAGTGCTTTCACTTCCACGTCCCGCGAGAACCAGCAGGCCGATCGGTGGGTCTTCCCAAGATCGCATCGGCGGCGGGATTCGAACCCGCGACCTTCGGGTTACGAGAAGCCCTGAAGCCGTTCGGTGGGCTCATGCTGAGTGACGCCAGGCACGCTGAGATCACCTGAGATCAGCTGAGATTCGCTCAGTTCGGTACCACCGCTGGCACCACGGTCCTGGGGGCCCCCCGGAGGCGAGAGTCGGAAATGTGCGCCGTCGTCGTCTACCGCCGAGTAGTCGTAGCCCACCGCCGAGTAGTCGTAGCCCGTGTGCTCCCCGTATGGTTTTGCGAGGGGTGTCTGAAAGCGCGCCTACCGGGTCCTTGGCGTGGGATCGCGTCAGACTGACCGCCGCTCTTCCGGCTGCCGCCAGACTCCACGCACCGGGTTCTCGATCACTCCCTCGGCCTTCAGCCGCGACAGCTCGTTGCCGAGCGCGTGTTCCAGCTAGGTGTGGTTCGGGTGGCGCTTCGAGCGCGCGGGTTCGTTGCGTTGGGCTTCGGTGTAGTCGCCCAACCTAATCGCCTCGTCGATTACCTGCGCCCGGGTCGCGCTACCGCCCAGGTTGCGCAGAGCGGGGACAATCTTCTCGCCGATCATCGAGCGCGTGGGAAGCTGACTTCGGACACCGCCTGAACCGAACTCACCTGATCTCGAGGCGTTTGAGCGCGTCGCGAATCCGCTCCGCACTCTCCTCGTCCATGACCGGCTCGTGCTCGAGCCAGAGGACGAAGGCGTGTAGCCAGAGCAGCCGCACGTCCATGTCGAGCTCACTCGCGTAGGCCATCAGCACCTCTTCCGGGCGCCTCGGCCATGCGGTGCCGTCCTCAAAACGCGCGATCGTCGCCTGGTTCACTTCGATCGCCGCCGCGATCTTGACCTGTTTGACGTTCTTCTCCTCCCGCGCCTGGCGACAGGCGCCCCCCAGCCAGGGAAGAAGTGGACGGGCCACCCTCTCGGCCTCCATGCCCGCAGTTCTATCTGACCGGCGCGACATCAGCTCCGAGGCCATATGCGTTTCGTGTTCCCGTCGACGGCGTCAAACCGGAAACGGTACTCGTTCTGGGTGAAGGTTCCTAGCGGAGAAGACTCAGGCAGGAGTACCGCTCTGGACGAGGAGGAGTAGGCGAGCGGCCCTGCGGGGAGGTTGCCGCTTTGCACGAGGAGCGGCAGCAATCCAAGCCTTGCCCGGACCTCGCGAGGGTGGGAGTATCCGTCATGCAACGGGACGAGAAGGAGGCGAGATGGCGAGTGCGCGGGAAGTAATAGATCGTCACGTCGCGGCGTTCGGCGCCAAAGATCCGGACGCCGAGCCATGGAGTGAAGACGCCGAGATGGTGACCCCGGCCGGACGGTTTGAGGGTCGGGATCAGGTCCTTGGGTTCTTAAAGGTGTTCTGGAATGCCTTGCCCGACGCGCGTCTCGAGATCACCCGCTCGATCGACGATGGCGCGCTCGCCGCGGCGGAGGGAATGTTGACTGGCACGCAGACCGGTGCCCTTCAGACACCGGACGGAGAAATCCCGCCTACCGGCCAGCGCGTGGAACTTCGCTGGACGGCGATGTACGAAGTGCGCGGAGACCAGCTCGCCTCTGAGCACCTGTACTTCGATCAGGTTGACTTCATGACCCAGCTTGGGGTGATGTCAGCCGCGCCGGCTGAGGAGACTGCTACATAGATTCACAGGCGACGCGACGCAACCCTGAGCGGTTAGCGCTCACTGTCGCTTCGCGCGACGGATGAAAGTCAAGTCCGATCTAGACGCATCACCTCCAATTTGGGAGAGTTGGCGTTGGGCGCCGGTCCTGACGACGAGCTAAAGAGCAGGCCCAGGGGCTTGGACTTGCCGCGCTGCTTGGCCGCTTGACGGCCCACGAGATGCGCGCCCCGGTGTCGCGCCGGCGCCCTTCTCTTTCTCTGCTGCGCCTTCCAGTCCGCAACTGTGCGCTCGTAGGCGGCCTCGCCCTGGCGGGCGAGCTCGCGCTCGGCCCGGCGCATCGCCGCGTTCGTCGACCAGATCCCCCGCTCGAGCTTGCCCTTCGGCGCCCCGGCCCGCAGCTCGAGCCGGCGGAGCTTCTTGCGGGTGAGCGAAGGCTGGGCGTAGGCGTAGTCCTCCTCCCGGGTGAGCAGGCACCAGAACAGGCGGGCGAGCTTGCGGGCGACCGCGACGATCGCCACCTGGGAGCCGCGCCGGGCCCGCAGGCGCCGGTAGAAGGCGCGCAGCGGCCCGGGCTGCGCCACCACCGACCAGGCCGCCTCGACCAGGGCGTGGCGCGCCGAGGTCGAGCCCTGCTTCGAGATCCGGCCGTGCCGGGCGGGCTCCGAGCCCGACTGGCGAACCTGCGGGTCGAGGCCGAGATAGCCGACCAGCCGCCGCGGGTTTCCGAAGCGGCCGATCTCGCCGAACCGCCGCCATGAAGGTCGCGGCGGAGATCACGTTCACCCCCGGGACGCTCATCAGGCGGCGGATCTCGGCCGAGCCCAGCGCATCGGCGGCGATCACCCGGTCTGCCTCAGCGATCTCCTGATCGAGGAAGTCGATCTGGCGCAGGGCGCTATCGAGCGTCTCGCGCTCCTCGACCGGCAGCTCCAGGGCGTTGAGCCAGCGGCGGCCGCCCTGCCCGAAGAGGTCGCTCACCTTGGGCTTGGCGATCAGCTGGCGCATCAGCGCAGCGTGGATCTCGTTCTTGGCCCGGGTGCGCGCCCGGACCAGCTGCGCTCTGCGCTGCAGGCGCCGCCGCAGCGCCCGGGTGGGGGCATCGGGCATCCAGAGCCCCTCCAGCGAGCCGGCGGCGAGCAGCCTCGCCAGGGCGCGTGCGTCGAGGCGGTCGGTCTTGGCGCGGGCCTGGCGGATCCCGGTCTCGTTCGGGCTCACCACCAGTACCTGGGCGACGTGGGGCTCGATCACCCGAGCCACCGACCAGGCGTTGCCGGTCACCTCGAGCGCCACTCGGTCGGAGCGGCCGAGGCTTTGAGCGAAGAGCTCCAGCTCCTCCGGAGTGGTCTTGATCCGAGGCGCCGAGCGGACCTCGCCTTTCTCTGCGATCGCGACCTCGCAGAAGTCGCGGTGGACGTCCAGGCCGATCTCTCTCACTCGATCCTCCTTTGCTCGATTGGCGTTGGAGAACCGGCGGGCGAACGACACAGGCGGATTCGTGCTCTCGGCACAACCGGGCGGGTCGCAGGGGCGGCCACCGAAAAGTCGGGCTCGAGGCCCATCGCGCAAGAAGCGGCCTGCCCAGCCTGCGTTCTCCCGAAGGCCCCTGATTCCGGTGGGCGGACCGTAGGCCGCGACCCGGACGGTCAGCCTTCAGTTGGAAGTTTCATGCCCCGACAAGGAGCAGCGCCAACGTCCGACTCCGGCTCTTCCGTGTAGAGCAGCGCTTTGCCAGGCACACGTCTAAGCGTCGGACGGCGTCTGTCTTGGCCTGGCGTCCCAAGGCGGCTCGGGCCGCGAACCCGCGCTCTACGTCTAGGCCCGCCCTTCAACGCCGGGATTGCGGGATCCGACCGGACGAATCGGGGACCAGCTAATCCAGGTCGTCGACCTCGCCCTGGCCGTGGGGCGTCAAGAGGGCGACGGCGACGCCCACCGGAGGTGTTCGCGCACGGTGACATGCGCGAGTTCGCATCAGCGGCCGCTGTCCGGCTATCACTTCTCGACGATGAGCCACGACGCAGGCGCGCTCCCCCGGGCTGAGGTGCAGGTCGCGGCCGTGCGCGACGATCCGGCGGCGCGGCTCGCCCTGATGGCGCGGGTGTTCCGCGGGCCGACGGGCCGCGCACCGCGACACCTGCCGTTCCGACGGGCGGCGTTGTCGTTCATGCGCTGGCAGGCGCGCCGCGGCGTGCTCAATCCGCTCGACGCGTCGCCGCCCGGCAGCGTGTGGTGGCGGGCGCTCAACGAGCGGCTGCTGCGAGACGGATGCGAAACGGTTGCGCTCCTGGGTGGGTTGGCCGGCCAGCCGTCGTCGCAGGCCGTGCGGCTGTGGCTGGAGTTCGGCGCGAGACCGACGGGGCGCACCTGGTACCGAGCGCACAACGCGAGCATCGTCGGCGGCTACCTGGAGCACCGGGACCTCGCTGAAGCGGAGGGCGCACCGGAGCGCTTCTTCATGAACGTCGCGCTGGCGCGCGTGCTTTACGCGCACGCACTGGTCGGAGCGCCGCGGCTGGCGCTGGGACGGTTGGCTCCACTCGGCTGCGTGGTCGGTGATCCGCGCCTCGGGATGGCGGGAGTGTTCCTCTCTCTGCGGCGCGTGCTCCCGAACCGCTACCCGCTGGCCGACCACGTCGAGCGCTACATCGCCGAGGAGCAGCGCCTGGGCCGGCTGCTCGACTACGCCGTGATCATGCCCCGGCTTCAATGCCTCTACGAGTGGTCCGCCGAGGAACTCGCCGAACCACGCCTGCTCGAACTTGTGCGCGACGGCAGCCCCGTCTACGCTTGGTCGTTCGAGGAGCGACACGTATGGCGCTCTCGGAGCATGCCGCTCGCAGGCCGCGTACTCGAACGAGTCACACGCCCGTCGACGCAGACGCGCGCGTTCCTTGCCTGAGCTGGGACGACTGGGGCTACCGCTCCTCACCATTCAGCTCGATCCGGATCGTCAATAGGTCCGTCTGCATGAGGCTTACCGTCGCCGTATTCAGCCTCGTGACCGGGCGCCTCGAGGCGATGTAGCGCAGTCGCTCTCGTGGATCATCGTCGGGGACAAGCCGGGCGGTGCCCTTGCGCCATCGTCGGCCGATGCGGAGCCGGACACGGGGATTCGCCTCGATGTTCCTGACGTAGCTCGCCCGGCGCCCGTGCTCGGCGACGATCCAGAAGACGCCGTCGTCGAGGCCGTTGGTAACCGGGTTGCGTCTCGGCCGCCCGGACCTGCGGCCGGTCGTCTCCAGGATCGCAGTCCCCGGGGCCGGAAGCCCGAGACGAAACAGCCCGCGGACGACGGGATTGACCACGTACTTCGCCGTCCCGCTGGCAAGCCTCCGCTTCGTCTCACGGCGATTCCGCACGAGTTCACAAGCTATCGGCGCCGGCACCGGCCTGAACCTGGCGCACTATCCCGAGAACCTCGAGCGGCTCGTGCTTGCTGAGCCCGATGAGCACCTGGCGAACCGTCTGGAGCGACGCCTCGAGCGCCTCGGACGCCGCGCCGAGATCGTGCGCGCACCGGCTGAACTGGTGCCCTTCCACGACGACTCCTTTGACACGGTCGTCTCCACCCTCGTGTTGTGCACGGTGAGCGATCCGGCGCGCTCGCTGGAGGAGATCCGCCGAGTGCTCCGCCCGGGGGGATCGATGCTCTTTCTCGAACACGTGCGGTCGGACAAACCCCGCCTCGCCCGCTGGCGGGATCGGCTTCACGACATCTGGCAAAGCTTCGCTGACGGCTGCAACTGCAATCGTCGGACGCTCGAGTTGTTGAGCGACCACGGCTTCGAGGTCTCCGTGAGCGAGCGGGCCGAGTGGCGCCGAATACCTGCCGCGCTGCTTGCCGCTTAGACGGCGAATGAGATACGCGCCGCGGTGTCGCGCCGGCGCATGGAATGCGGAGCGTGTCGACCAGTCAGGGTCATACCGTCTGCGCGTCGGGCTCAGCCCGGCCTCTGATCTAATCGCCTGGCCACAGAGATCACCGACCGAGGAGAAGAGCATGGGCGCTCAATGGAATGACGGGCGGCGCTTCGAGGGAAGGGTGGCGGTGGTTACCGGGGGCGGAGGGACGCTTGGCGGAGCTGTTGCCAGAGGCTTCGGTTCGGAGGGCGCCTCGGTTGCGATCGGGTTATCGCTCCTCTCGCTCCCAGGCCGCGGAAGTCGTAGGGGAGCTGGAGGGCCTGGGCGGGCAGGCTCACTCCGGCTCACTGGACGTCACGGATCGGGGGATGGTGCGCTGCTGCTCCGGCCATCAGCAGCTCTCGATGCAGGGCAAGGCCCGAAAGGGACACCACTATTACGCCTGCGGCTACTCGAGCAGTTACGGAGAGCGGGCGGCGCTAGAGGCCCACGCGGGACAGAAGTGGCTGTATCTAAGAGAGAGGATCGCCTCGAGCGCCTGGTCTTGGCTTTCTTCGAGCAACGCATCTTCGGCCCGATGAGGATCGACAAGCTCTCCAAGCAGCTGCGGGCTCACGCGCGCGAGCAGAAGCGAGACGGCAAGCGCGCCGGCACCCGCATCCGCCAGCAGCTCGCTGACCTCGAGCGCAAGATAAAGGCCCAAGTCCGCGCCTTGGAACAGGACGTTGAGCCGGAGTTGGTCTCCGAGCGGATCGCCGAGCTTCGCGGCGAGAAGGCCGTGCTCCAAAAGGCGCTGGCTGAGATCGGTGACGCGACGAGCGAAGAGGACGACGAGGACCTCGAGCGCCAACTTGGGCGAATCCCTGATCTGACCGAGTCGCTGCGGGAGGCCCCGGCGAAGGTGAAGCGACATGTCTTCGAGGCGTTCGAACTACAGATCAGTTACGACAAGATCGAGCGGCGGATTGAAATCTCTGCCACGGTCTCGGAAGAGCTCGCAAGCGCCCTGGAGAACGCGAAGGCCCTCCGGAAGGAGGGCCCTCAGCGTCGTAGTGACGGACATAGCGGGGGCGGGATTCGAACCCGCGACCTTCGGGTTATGAGCCCGACGAGCTACCAGACTGCTCCACCCCGCGTCGGACCGAGCATTCTAGCGCGGGATCGATGGTTTGAGGGCCGCTCGCCGGGGTAGGCGAGCGCCATGCCTCCAGGGCCGCCGGATGCGGTCCGTCCGCCGAATGGCCGCGGGATGCGGTCCGTAAAGCGATTCGGTCCGTTCTCGCTCCGAGCATCGATCCTCGCGTCCTCGCCCCCGGGGACTGAGGAAGCTGATCTCGTCGCTAGAGTCCAGGGTCGTGCCCAGGGAGTGGAATCGGGAGCCGATGGCGCCGTGAGGGTCGCCGTCGTCGATATCGGAACCAACTCGACCCGGCTGCTGATCGCCGACGTCGACGGGTCCCGGGCCGACCAGGTGGAGCGGCAGACGACGGTCACGAACCTCGGGCGCGGCGTCGACCTCACCAATCGCCTCTGTTCGGACGCGATCGACAGCGTCTGCGGAGTGATCGCCGACTACAAGGCCCGCTACGAGGAGCTCGGAGCCGAGCGCGTGCTGGCGATCGCGACGAGCGCGGTGCGCGACGCGGCCAACGGCGAGGCGTTCATCGCCGAGCTGCGTGAGCGCTTCGACCTCGACACGCGGCTGCTGACCGGCGAGGAGGAGGCGCATCTCACCTACCTCGGCGCGACCGCGCAGCGTGGCGGCAAGGAGACCACGCTCGTTTTCGACATCGGCGGGGGGTCGACCGAGCTGATCGTCGGGAGTGGCACGGAGGTCGCGTTCCACGCCTCCCTTCAGGCCGGCACGATCCGCCACTCCGAGCGGCACCTCACCTCGGATCCACCCGAGCCGCATGAGCTCGAGGAGTTGGCCGACGACGTCCGGGCGCTGGTCGACCAGGCGGTCGCCGCGGCCGCGCCGGGGCCGCGGGCCGCCCGCGCGATCGCCGTCGCCGGGACGCCGACCTCCCTCGCCGCGATCGACCAGGCGCTCGAGCCCTACGACCCGAGGCGGGTGCACGGCTACACGCTCGCGATGCATCCGATCCAGCGGATGCTCTCGCGCCTCTCCGCACTGCCGCTCGCCGAGCGGCTTCGCGTCCCCGGCCTCCATCCCGGCCGGGCGCCGACGATCGTCGCCGGGACCGTGATCCTCGTCCAGATGATGCGCGCCTTCGGCCTCGAGGAGATCGAGGTCTCCGAGCAGGACATCCTGCACGGGTCGGCGCTGTCGGCCGCGTTGGCGCCCGCCTGAGCCGGCGATACGACGATTCGTACCCGAATCTCGATTCACCAATTTTTCGGTATTGCTTTGCGCCGAGACTGCTGAATACTGGGGTGCGTCGGGAGATTTGGTGCTGGGCCGGACGCCCTGCACTGGCCTCTCGGCCCATAGGTCCCAGGCGTTTGCCGCAAGGCGCCTCCCGTCGCCTGGGGCTCATATACCCCCCAAGTAAGGCCCCCGAGACGTACCCCTGCCCGTCCTGACGGGGCCTATCGAGACCGACCGCCAGGTTTTGGCGGTCGGTCTTTTTTCAGGCGGGAACGGCCTCGGCGTTCGGCTGGTCGCGTGCAACTCGTGCGAAGGCGGATCGCGCCAGCAGGCCGGCCGCGATCCCCGCGACCCCCGCGACGACCAGCGCGGCGCGAGGATCGAACGCCTCCGAGAGCCAGCCCGCGAGCGGTGCCCCGATCGGGGTCGAGCCGAGGAAGACGACCGCGTAGAGCGCCATCACGCGGCCGCGCATCACCGGGTCGGAGGCAAGCTGGAGCGCCGAGTTGACCGATGCCGCCAGGGTGACGCTGGCGGCTCCGAGCGGAGCGAGCACCGCCAGCTCGAGCGCCATCGAGGGAGCGCCGGCGGCGAGCAGCGCCAGCGCGCCGAAGCCGATCGCGGCTCCGGCGAGCAGGCCGGGGGTCGCCCGCCCGCGGGCGCCGATCGCGAGTCCGCCGACGATCGCGCCGACCCCCATTGCGCTGACGAGCGCGGCGTACGCGCCCGGCCCGCCGTCGAAGCTGAACCGGGCGAGCAGAGGGAGGACCGCCTGGAAGTTGAAGCCGAGCGTGCCTACGGCCGCCATCAGCGCCAGCGGGATCCAGAGGTCGGGCGTGGCCCGTACGTAGCGAAGCCCGGCGCGGACAGGAGCTGGCTCGGGCGCCGCGAGCTCGGCGGGCTCGAGGGCGGCGGTGTTCATCGTCGCCAGAGCGGCGATCATCACCACGAAGCTCGCCGCGTTGAGGGCGAAGCACGGCTCGACGCCGACGGTCGCGATCATCACCCCGGCGATCGCGGGGCCGACGACGCGGGCGGAGTGGACCAGGACGCTGTTCAGGCTGACGGCGTTGACGACCCGCTTGTCCCCGACGATCTCCATCACGAACGCCTGCCGAGTCGGGTAGTCGACCGCGTTGACGCAGCCGCGCGCGAACACCAGGCCGTAGACCATCCAGGGCTCGAGCCCGGCGCTGAGCGCGAGCGCCAGCATCGCGAGCGGCGGCAGCATGTGGAGCGGCTGGGTGAGGAGGAGCAGGCGGCGCTTCGGCACCCGGTCGGCGACGAGGCCGCCGAGCGCGCCGAGGAACAGCATCGGCACGAACTGCAGCGCCGTCGTCAGCCCGACGGCGACGCCACTGCCGGTCAGGGTCAGGATCACCCACATCTCGGCGACCATCTGCATCCAGTTGCCCGACAGCGAGGCGAGCTGGCCGACGAAGTAGCGCCGGTAGTTGGGGATCTTGAGGCTGGCGAAGGAGCGGCCGAGGGCTTCCGTCACCGCGGACCACCCGCCGCCACGACCCGATGCTCGGCGGTGGGGTGCTGCTCGAGCATCCGCTCGAGCACATCGGCGGCGCGCTCGAGCGCCGCGAGATCGTCCGAATCGAGCTGCTGAAGGTTCTGGGCGAGGTAGGCCGTCTTGCGCGCGCGCACCCTGCGCAGCAGCGCACGGCCCTCAGCGGCGATCGAGAGGATCGAGCTGCGCCCGTCGGCGGGGTCGCGGACCCGCTCCACCAGGCCCGCCCTCTCGAGGTGGCCGAGGATCCGGGTCGCGGTCGGCGGCTTGATGCGCTCGCGCTGGGCGAGCTCGCCCGGCGCGAGCGGACCGTGGCGCTCGATCGTCGCCAGCGAGGCGAGCTGAGAGGGTCCGAGGTCGCTGGGCGCCTCCTGACGCAGGCGCCTGGCCGTGCGGGTGATCGCGAGCCGGAGCCGGGGCGCCAGCTCGGTGTCGATCGCGGTTGTGCTCGCCTTCATGGTCATTCCTAATAGTTAGCTTAGCGAATTATCTTGCCGAGTCAAGACGGCGAGCGCAGGTACGATCGCGGGCGATGCCAGGGCCATCGGGGAAGGTCGCCCGCGCCGGGCTCGGCGCGATCGTGGTCGCGCTCGTGGCCCTGGTCGCGCTCGGCGCCGTCGCCGGGGCAAAGAAGAAGGGCAAGAAGCTGCCGCGGGGCCCGTACCCGTCGCTCGGCGCCTGCGCGGTGTTCCCGAAGCCGAACCTCCCGGCGAACGCCGCCTCAGCCGCTGACCTCTCGGCCTGGAACCAGGACATCTCCGCGGCGCCGGTCGATCCCAACTCGGGCAGCTACATCTCCTACATCAACGCCAACGGGGGCGACTTCCTGCATCCCGACTTCGGGACGCCGCGCGAATACGGCTTCCCCTACGCCGTCACCGGCAGGAAGCAGAAGCGGACCAAGGTCAGGTTCACGGCCTACGGCGAGGAGTCCACGCACGGCCGCTACCGGATCCCGCTGAAGGCGCTCGTCGAGGGCGGGCGGTCCTCGGACGGCGATCGCCACGTGCTCAGCATCGATCGCAAGCGCTGCAAGCTGCAGGAGCTCTATCGCGCGTTCGCCCGGAAGACCCCGAAGCCGCACTGGGACGCCGACGCCGGGGTGATCTGGGACCTGCGCTCGGCCGCGCTCCGGCCCGAGGGCTGGACGTCCGCCGACGCCGCCGGGATGCCGATCTTCCCCGGGCTCGTCCGCTACGACGAGGTCAGGGCTGGTGCGATCAGCCACGCGATCCGGGTCACGGTCAACTCCACCCGGGACGCCTGGGTCCACCCCGCCACGCACTGCGCCGGCGACAGCTCGAGCGCCAACGCTCCGCCGATGGGCCTGCGGATGCGCCTGAACGGCGGCTACGACATCGCCAACCTGACGGGCGCGGCGCGCGTGATCGCGGTCGCGCTGAAGCGCTACGGGTTCTTCGTCACCGACAACGGCTCGAACTGGTTCTTCTCCGGGACCTCGGATCGCCGCTGGGACGACGAGAACCTCGATCAGCTGAAGTCGATCCCGGGGGCCGCCTTCGAGGTGGTCCGCTCGGCGGCGCCGATCCACGCCTGCTGACCTTCGTAGGCGTGATCGACGCGGCCTGCGGCTGCCCGAAAGCCCTGCTACCGTCACGTCCGTACGGCCGGATAGATACCGGCAAAGTTGTGCCAAGCGCCCGCTGTCGTTGCATATCGCATCCTCCGCGTTCGCAGTGCACATAAGTTGGAGGTAGCGATATGCCTACCGGAACCGTGAAGTGGTTCAGCGACGACAAGGGCTACGGCTTCATCACGCCCGACGACGGCTCCGCCGACGTGTTCGTCCACCACAGCTCGATCGAGGGCGAGGGCTTCAAGACGCTCGCCGAGAATGCGAAGGTCGAGTACGAGACCGAGGACGGCCCCAAGGGCCCCGCGGCCACGGGCGTGAAGGCGGTCTAGACCGTCTCACCACTTCAGCAGTGCGAGGAGGCCCTCTTCGGAGGGCCTCTTCTTTTGCTCTCATCCCAGCCAACCCTCGATCAGATCACGAGATGACCGACGCACGGAGACAGGACCTCCGCAACATCGCGATCGTCGCCCACGTCGACCACGGCAAGACGACGCTGGTCGACGCGATGCTCTGGCAGTCGGGCGCCTTCCGCTTCGGCCAGGACGTCGCCGAGCGGGTGATGGACTCGATGGACCTCGAGCGCGAGAAGGGGATCACGATCCTCGCCAAGAACACAGCCGTCCGCCACGGCGACGTGAAGCTCAACATCGTCGACACGCCGGGCCACGCGGACTTCGGGGGCGAGGTCGAGCGCGGGCTGACGATGGTCGACGGCGTGCTGCTGCTGGTGGACGCCTCCGAGGGCCCGCTGCCGCAGACGCGCTTCGTGCTGCGCAAGGCGCTGGAGGCGAAGCTGCCGGTGATCCTGGTCGTGAACAAGGTGGACCGACCCGACGCGCGCATCAAAGATGTGATCGACGAGGTCTACCAGCTGTTCCTCGACCTCGACGCCGGCGAGGACCAGATCGACTTT
>DATAFO010000015.1:0-2558 GCA_036257465.1 Solirubrobacterales bacterium
GCGCAACGAGCGCGTACGGCGCGTGCTCAAGCTCATGCTGCCGGTGACGATCGCGCTCGGTCTGATCAACCTGAGCCTCCTGATCAACTCGCTGTTCGGCACGCTCGTGTCCGACCAGGCGCCGGCGGCGATCGACAAGGCCTTTCGCATCTACCAGCTCCCGCAGGGCCTGTTCTCTATCTCGATCGCCACGATCCTGTTCCCGACACTGGCGCGCTTCGCGGCGCGCGGAGCGCGCGACGACATGCGCCGCACGTTGGGGAACGGCGTGCGCCAGATCTGCCTGCTGTTGATCCCGAGCGCCGTGCTGATGGCGGTTCTGGCCGAGCCGATAACCCGGCTCGTCTACGAGCGCGGGGCCTTCGGCACCGAGGCGACCGACCTCACCTCGACGGCGATGTTCTGGTGGTCGCTGGCGCTGCCCTTCCAGGGGGTGAGCCTGCTGTTCTCGCGGACGTTCTTCTCGCTCCAGCGGCCCTGGGCAACCACGGCGCTCGCAGGCCTCAACCTCGTGGTCAACGCGGCGCTCGCCGCCGTCCTCTACGGGCCCTTCGAGATCGCCGGGATCGTGCTCGGCACGGTGGCGGGCACCGTGGTGATGTGCGTGGCGCAGGGCGCGATCCTGCGCCGGGACCTGGGTGGGGTCGAGGGGACGAAGCTGGTCTCGGCCGGCATTCGGATGCTCGCGGCGGCCGCGCTGCTGGGGGCGGTGTCTTACGGGGTCTGGTACGGGCTCGACGAGGCGCTCGGCCGCGGGCTGCTGGCCCAGATCGTCTCGGTGCTGGCGGCGGTCGCCGCGGGTTTCGCCATCTACGCCGCGGTCGTCTGGGCGCTCCGCGTGCCCGAGGCGCGCCAAATCGGCCGCCTCCTCGTTACACGCGGGCGCAGCGGGGGGTAAGAGGCGCCCATGCCGCCACAAGAGAGGATGGACGTCGAGGAGCAGATCGAGTGCCTCAACCGCGCCCTGCGCCTACAGCACCGCTCGGTGCTCCACTCCTCGCTCGTATCCGGCAGCGTCATCGGCCTCGAGTACCAGGCACACGCCGACAAGATGAAGGAGCACGCGCTCGCCGAGCTCGAGGACGCCACGCGCCTGGTGGAGAAGATCACGGCGCTGGGCGGCGAGCCGACGACGGACATCGCCCCGGTCAGCTTCACCACCGACGCCGCAGAGGCGATCGATCAGCTGATCGAGGCCGAGGGCGAGGTTCTCGAGGCGCTCCAGGCCGCCATCGAGCCGACCGGTCGGGAGGCAGCCTCGGAGGCCGTGGAACACCGCCTCGAGCACATGATCATGCGAAAGCAGGAGCAGGTGGACTATCTGCTCCGCGCACGGCGACGCCCCTAGCGGTCCTCCCCCTCAACGGCTGCGATCGCGTCGGCGGCCGATGGGTAGACGTGCCCGTAGACCACCCGGCCATCGCGCACCCGCCATACCCAGCCGCTCGTGCCGCTCACCACCCGCGCGGGCGAGCGGGCGTTGACCTTGCCGGTCACGAGGATGGCGTCGCCGACCTGGCGGAACTCCCGCGGGGTCAGGACGAGCTCGTCCCAGACGTCGGCGACGTCACGGAAGTACTCGCGCATCCCCTCATGGCCCCTGTATGGCTCCGCCTTGCCGACGACCCCGCCGGTCACCGCCGTGAAGACCACGTCCGGGTCCACGAGGGCGAGGACGCCCTCGACGTCCCGAGCGGCAAACGCCACGAAGACCTCCCGCACGACTTCGATGTCCATCCTTCCCACAGGCCCCCCGGCGGGGATTCTGCACGATGGGTGCAATTTCTGCACTATGGGTGCAACGGGCATACTCAGGCGGTCGTGCGTGCGCCCGCCGCGAACATCCGCAACTTCTCGATCATCGCCCATATCGACCATGGGAAGTCGACGCTGGCCGACCGCATCCTCGAGATCACCGGCGCCGTCGACGCGCGCGACCATCGCCCGCAGCTGCTCGACTCGATGGACCTGGAGCGCGAGCGCGGCATCACGATCAAGGCCCAGGCCGTGCGCGTGGAATACACCGCCGGCGACGGCCAGCTCTATCGGCTGCATCTGATCGACACGCCCGGCCACGTGGACTTCACCTACGAGGTGTCGCGCTCGCTCGCCGCCTGTGACGGGGCGCTGCTGCTCGTCGACGCGTCCCAGGGGGTCGAGGCGCAGACGGTCGCGAACACCTACCTGGCGGTCGACTCCGGGCTCGAGCTGATCCCGGCGATGAACAAGATCGACCTGCCGGGCGCCGAGCCCGAGCGCGTGGCCGGCGAGATCGGCGAGCTGCTCGGCGAGGATCCGGACTCCGTGATCCGCCTCTCCGCCAAGACCGGCGAGGGCGTGACCGAACTGCTCGACGCGCTGGTCGAGCGCATCCCGCCGCCCGAGGGCGACCTCGAGGCGCCTCCACGTGCGCTCATCTTCGACTCCGAGTTCGACCAGTACCGAGGCGTCGTGGCCTACGTGCGCGTGGTCGACGGGACCCTGCGAAAGAACGACGCCATCCTCGCGATGCAGGCCGGCACGCTGGCGGACATCGACGAGATCGGCTTCTTCGGGCC
>DATAFO010000019.1:0-108417 GCA_036257465.1 Solirubrobacterales bacterium
AACCAGGTCCTGGTCGGGCCGATGCGCCGCGACGAGCTGCGCCGGGCGATCGAGCTGCCGGCGCGCAGGTCGGGGCTGCGGGTCGAGCCGCGGCTGGTCTCGGCACTGGTCGGCGACGTCGCCGGCGAGCCCGGTGGCCTACCGCTGCTGTCGGCGGCCCTGGTCGAGCTGTGGCAGGCGCGCGACGACCACGCGCTGCGGTACTCAGACTACGAGCGCAGCGGCGGGGTGAAGGGAGCGGTCGCGCGGCTGGCGGAGGCCGCCTACCAGCGCCTCGGCGAGGCCGAGCGGCGCCGGGCCCGGCCGCTGCTGCTCCGCCTCGCCGGCGACGACGAGGAGGGCGGCGCGCTCGTGCGTCGCCGCGTCTCGCTCGACGAACTCGAGGTCGATCGCGACGAGAACATTGCCCGAGCGCTCGCGGTGCTGACCGAGAGCCGCCTGCTCACCGCCGACGAGGACACGGTCGAGGTCGCCCACGAGGCGCTGCTGCGCGAGTGGCCGCGCCTGCGCAGCTGGCTCGAGGAGGACGCCGAGGGCCGGCGCCTTCACCAGCACCTGATCGCTGCCTCCCGGGAGTGGCGAGACTCCGAGCACGATCCCGCCGAGCTCTACCGGGGAGCACGGCTCGCCTCGGCGCTCGACTGGGCCGCCGAGCACGACTCCGAACTGAACCAACTTGAGCGGGAGTTCGTGGAGGAGAGCCGGGCGGCAAGCGAGCGCGAGGCCGAGCGACAGCGCCGGACGAACCGCCGCCTGAGAACGCTGCTCATCGGCGTCGGTGCGCTGCTCACGGTCGCCGTTGTCGCCGGACTAATCGCGCGGTCGGAGCGCCAGAGCGCGAAGAGCGCCGCCACCGTCGCGGACGCCGAGCGACTCGGCGCCCAGGCCCTGAGCGAGGACCGCCTTGACGATGCGCTCCTGCTCGCCAACGCCGGCGCCGCCCTCGATGACTCGGCCGTGACCCGGTCCAACCTCTTCGCGACCCTGCTGCGCAGCCCGGCGGCGACCGGAGTCTTCAACGGGGACGGCGATGGCTTTGGCGCGGTCGGGGTCAGTCCCGACGGTGAGACACTCGCCGTCGCCGACGAGGCGGGCACGGTGATCCTGTTCGACACCGAGACGCGGGAGCCGATCGCCACGCCCCCTTCGGTGGGCGAGCGTAGTCGTCGCCGTGAGAAGGAGGTCGGGGGAACGGTGTGGACGATCGACTTCGATCGCCGCGGCGATCGAATAGCGCTCACGGCGAGCACAGGGCCGGACCTTCTACACGGGGTCGTCCGGATCCTCGATGCCGAGACCGGCGAGCTGATGACCTCGGCTTCGCTCGGGCGCCATCCCGCCGACCCGGAGCTCCCCTACTTCCCGACGGTGGCCTGGGCGCCGGACGGGAAAAGCGTCATCGTCGGCTACTCGGTGGGCGACATCGATTACTCCGCGCCGGCGGCCCTGCGTCGCTTCGATGCCCGCACCGGCGCGCGGCTGCAGACGGTCGCCCGCGCCACCCGATCCTTCAGCCATCCGCTTCAGTCGAGCGCCGACGGGCGCCTGTTCATCGCGAGCGAGAACACCAGTTTCACGGTCGACCCGGAGACGCTGCGGGTCATCCGTCGCTACCCGGTCGGCGGCGAAGGCGCCGCGATCAGCCCCAACGGGCGCACGGTCGCCCTCGAGGGCACCGACGGCGGGCTCCGTCTGCTCGATCTCAAGTCCGGGCGTGTGCGCAGCCTCGCAGGGCGCGCGGGGACGCCGGGGGACAGGAGCGGGGCCTTCAGCCCGGACAGCCGCGTGCTTTCGACCTCCGAGGAGGACGGCACCCTCGTTCTATGGGACGTGAAGCGTGGCGACGTGGTCGAGAGGCTCGCCGGCCATTCCGGCGGGGCCGAGGGGGGCCAGGTCTTCAGCCCCGACGGCCGCACCCTGTACACGGCCGGCGCCGACTCGGCTGTGATCGCCTGGGACGCGACCGGAGACCGCAGGCTGGGACGGCCGTTCCGAACCGGCCTCGTCTCCGAGGGGCCAGAGTCCTTCCCGCCGCCCTTCGCCATCAGCCCCGACGGGCGATCGCTCGCCGTCGGCCGGATGGACGGCGGGGTCGACCTGATGGACGCCGAGACCCTGCGCAGGACGGGGGGCTTCCAGGCGTTCGACGGCTGGCCCGCGATCGCCCTCGAGTACGCGCCCGACGGAAGCGCCCTTGCCGTGGGATCGGGAGGAGGTGGCGTCGGGCTGTGGGAGGCGGCGTCCGGGGATCGCCTGGGTCCGCTCTTGCGAGCACCCCACGGGCCTCGGGCGAACAACCCGTACCACGTCCAGGCGCTCGCCTTCGGCGAGGGAGGCCTGCTTGCGGCGGGGGAGCTCGCGGGACGGGTGTCTCCGGACGGGATTCCGGTGAAGGGCGCCCCGGTGCGGGTCTGGGACGTTGAAAACCGCGAGCTGGTGCGCCCGCCGGTGCGCGTTCCGCACTTCATCACGGGGCTCGCCTTCGATCCCGAGGGTTCGCAGCTCGCGATCCAGTTCGGGTGGGGCGACAACGAGGGACCGGACGGCGTCGACGTTCTCGCAATGCCGAGCGGCGAGCGGCTTGCCCGGCTGGAGGTCGAGGGCGAGGCGCGCTCGGTCGCGTTCTCCCCCGACGGGCGCCTGCTCGCCGCCGGTCAGGGCGACGGCAGCGCCCTGCTCTGGGAGACCGGCGACTGGGAGCGGGTGGGGCAGCCGCTCGAGCTCCGCGCCGCCAACGCCCTCGCCGTGGCGTTCTCACCCGACGGCCGCACCCTGGCGACCTCGCATGACGACGGCACCGTCGTGGTCTGGGACGTCGAGTCACAGCAGCCGATCGGATCGCCGCTTCCGGGCCCGAGTCCCGACACCTACACGACCGCCCGCTTCACCCCCGACGGCAACCGCCTGTTCGTCCTGCACGAGGACGGCAGCGCGACCCGCTGGGAGGTCGACCCGGACGTCTGGAGACAGCACGCCTGCACCGTGGCCGGTGGCGGCCTCACGCCCGAGGAGTGGGAAGAGGTCGTGCCCGAGCAGGACTACATCGAGGTCTGCTCCTCTGGTGGGGGATAGTTCAGGCGGTTGCAAGGGCAGTAGCCCGCGGCTCAGCACCACTTGCTCTCGCCTCCCATGATCTGGTCCCGCCCGATGGGGCAGCGCTGGGGCAACAGACCACCCGCAAGGGGCCGCAAATGGAGGTCACGGCCCACGGTCTTGTTCGGGTGCCGATTGCTGAATTGACGCCCCTATCGTGGTCAACTCACCAATCGCAACGGGCGCAGCTCAGCGCTCGCAGTCGATCAGCTTGTCGTCGCCACTGCCGCCGCGGCACGTGTCCTTGCCCGCCCCGCCCACGAGCTTGTCGTCGCCGGGACCGCCCATCAGCCTGTCCTTGCCTCGACCGCCGCATAGCCCGTCGTCGCCCTGTCTGCCGAGGAGCTTGTCCTTTCCGGCCAGGCCCGCGATCCCGTCCTCCCGCTTGGTCCCCTTGCGCTTGTCCTTGCCGGTCGATCCGAGGAGGTCCACGCGGATGCCGCCGCACTTGGGCTTGGCGACCCGGAAGCTGCCGCGCATGAAGGGATGGATTCGGCAGAAGTAGTTGTAGGTGCCCTGCTTGAGGTTCGCGGGGGTCGTCCAGGTGTCGCGGTCGGCCGCGGGGGCACCGAAGCCCGCGTATGGCGGAGACGGCGAGTTGAAGCCCAGCTGCGCGGAGTCAAAGCTCACCGGCCCGTTGGCGATCGGGTAAGCGATGCCGGTGGAGCGGTTGCACGGCGCCTTACAGCTCGTGATGGTGTGGAACGCGTTCTCGGCCGGACCGGCATCCTGGTTGAGGAAGTCGAGGCTGTCGCCCGGGCGAACCGTAGGCGGGTTGGTGAAGCTCGAGGTCAGGTCTCCGCGCTCGTAGAGGAAGTCATCGATCTCGACCGGATCGTCGGGCGCTGCCGCGCTGGGAAGCTTGCTGGGATTGGGGAGGCCAGTCGAGCCACCGCCATGGTTGTTGTTCTCGGCCAGGTGCCCGTGCGTGCGCTCTTCGCGCTGCGGAATGTTCCCGGTCATGGCGTCGACTCCGCCGACTCCCGTCCCCTCGTACACCATCACCGGCATGATCCCCATCCCCTCGTACCAGTCGGCCCGCCTGACGTCGTAGGTCGTGTGGACGCTGACTCTGTCGCCAGGTTGCACGGCGACCCGCCACTCGGGTGTGGTGGCTCCCATCGCAACGTCCCAGGACACGGGGCCGGCGGGCTCGAAGTAGTGAGCCCTCGACGTGAACAGGGTCCTGGTCTGCGACCCGCGCGTCACGCGCAGGATGGTGTTAAGGCCGCCGGGGTGCAGGTGCCCCGCCGTGCCGACCAACGTGGAAGGCTGCTGGACGGTCCAGGTCTGCGTCGGGCCCGAGAGGTCCCTGTCGTCGCCCGTCGCGTCGTCGGGGAACGTGTAGCGGCCGTTCTCGCCCATGCCGCGGAGCGAGTCGAAGACCGGATAGAGGCCCCCCACCACGTCCATCCACTCTGTGCGCACAGGCCGGATGTCTGCGGCCCCGGGCGCACTGTCGGGCACGAAGTCGATCCTCCAGACGATGTAGACCTCCGCTGGCGCTGCGACGAGGTCGTGGAGCATGTCGTTGAGCAGCCACGTGTGGCCGGGCTGCGTCCGCCACCCGAATCCCTCTGGCGCCTGAACGATCGTCTTCTCCTCGCCGGTCGCGAACTGCGGATTGCCGTTCACGATCCACACCGCGTGGTGGAGGTGCAGCACGTCCACTGGGGGAACGCCGCTGCCGTCGGCGTAGACGAGCTCCGGATCGAATCTCGTGATGTACCCGGGGACCGTTGGCAACTTCGGTCCGGCGGGGGGCAGGCCAGCGGCGTTGGCCAGCCGGATGATGTTCTGCCCGGGCCGCACGCTGATCGGACCCACGCAGTAGGTCTGCGACACCATCCCGTCGTACTCGACGTGCGGGACCGCGCCCGGCTTGTCTTCGACCGAGGGGCAGCCGCTCGCTTGAGCGCCCGCCTGCGAAGGTGCGAGCGCAAACGAGGCAGTGACGCACAAGAACGCAAGCAACCGACCCGGGGCTTGGCTCCGTGCGCCACCCGCCACGGCCCCGGACCGTACCACCGCGCCGAGGCGCGCGGCGTCCTCGAAACCGTGCTTATCGTCACGGCTCGACTCCAGCGAGCCGGGTCGGCGCGAGGCGGTCGAAACCGGGCTGCGGACCGGGATGCCCCCCTCGCTCCCTCGGCGATCCCAACGTCGTTCCGTTGGTGGCGCCCGCGTTTCCGCTCGCGAGCGCCCGACGGCGGGCCGGCGCCGCCCCGCTTGCTAGCTCGTGCGAGCAATCCTGACAGCCCGTGAGCTCGTAAGTACGGGTGTGAAGATGCTCAAGAAGCCCCTGTATGCGCTCGCAGCTGCGGCCGCCGTAGCGGCGCTCACGCTCGCAGCCTGCGGCGACGACGAGGGCGATGCCTCGGCCTCTGCGAGCAGCCAGGACCCCGTCTCCACCGAGAGCATTGACGGCACGGACGTGCTGGCGGACGCCAACGGCCGCGCTCTCTACACCTCCGATCAGGAAGGCGGCGGAATCGTGGTTTGCACAGCCGGCTGCACGGCGATCTGGGACCCGCTGCTGGTCTCCGAGCTCGATGCGGACGCTCGAGACCTCAGCGGTGACTTCGGTGAAACGACGCGGCCCGACGGCGGCCGGCAAGTGACCTTCGGGGGCAGCCCGCTCTACACCTTCACCGAGGAGGGACCGGGCGAGCTCACCGGCGACGGCCTCTCCGACAGCTTCGACGGCACTCGGTTCACCTGGAGCGTCGCGACCGTTGACGGCGGTGGGGACGTGGACGACTCCGACTCGAGCCCGGACGCCGGCGGGGCTTACGGTTACTGAGCTCTGCGACGCCTCGATCGAGGCGCTTTACGCGCCACTTGCAGGGACTTAGACTCGGGCCATCGCCTCGCACGCAGGCAACTCGGCCGCGCCAGCTGCAACCCGCCGCCGCCAGGGCAAGGAGCTGCGGGCCAAGGTGTCGCGCTCGAGCCACGCCGACTGGGCGCCCGCGCCGAACCGCGAGGACCCGATCGCGATCTTCGAGCGCCAGTGCCGCCATCGGATCCCGGAGTTGTTGCCGATTCGCTACGGGCGAATGCTGGAGTCGCCGTTCGCCTACCTGCGCGGCGCGCCGGCGGCGATGGCCGCCGACCTCGCCGAGGCCCCGAAAGCGGGCTTGCGCGTTCAGGCCTGTGGCGACGCCCACCTGATGAACTTCGGCCTCTGGGCGACACCGGAGCGCCACCTCGTGTTCGAGGTCAACGACTTCGACGAGACGCTTCCCGCCTCGTTTGAGTGGGACGTCAAGCGCCTAGCCGCGAGCGTCTATGTAGCGGCGCGCGACCGGGGCCTCTCCGAGAAGGAGTGTGCGATGGCAACCGCGGCCGGCGTCCGCGCCTACCGCCACAAGATGGATGCCCTCTCACACTTCGACCACCTGCAGCAGTGGTACCACCGCGGCGATGTCACCGAGGCGCTCGCGGCGCTCGGCGCCGACAGCGCGCCCGAGGCGGAGCGGCTGGTGCGCAAGGCGCAGCGCCACACGCACCTCGGGGCGCTGAACAAGCTCACGGAGAAGGTCAGCGGAAGGCGCCGGATCGTCGACAACCCGCCGCTCGTCGACCACGTCGACGCCCCATACCTGGACAGCACGAGGGAGACGTACCGCGAGTATGTGCGTTCGCTGCCCGAGGACCGGCGCGTGTTGCTGAAGCGCTATCGCCTCGTCGACGCTGCGCGCAAGGTCGTTGGCGTCGGCAGCGTCGGCACCGACTGCAGGGTCGCCCTGTTGCTGGGTGACGACGACAGCGACCCCCTGTTCCTGCAGATCAAGGAGGCCGAGCGATCAATCCTCGAGCCCTACGCCGGGCGGAGCCCCTACAGGCACCAGGGCCGGCGCGTCGTCAACGGCCAGCGGCTGATGCAGTCGGCGAGTGACATCTTCCTCGGCTGGTTTCGGTCCGGCGATCGCCACTACTACGTGCGACAGCTTCGCGACATGAAGGGGTCGGCCGACCTCGAGCGGCTGTCACCTCGTCAGCTGACCGCCTACGCCGAGATCTGTGGACGCGAGCTGGCCCGCGCGCACGCTCGTGGCGGCGATGCCGACGCGATCACCGGCTACCTTGGCAGCGGAGACGTCTTCGACAGGGCCGTCACAACCTTCGCTCGTGCCTACGCTGATCAGACCGAGGTCGACCACGCGGCACTGGTGGCGGCAGCGAAGTCCGGACGGATCGAGGCGGCGGAGGGGATCTAGCGTCGCGGCCTGGTTTCGCCGCTGACGTGATAGCTGAGGTACCAGGCGAGATGCCGGGCGGCGTTGACGCCCAGCGACCAGGGGACGAGCAAGCGCTTCATCTCGAAAGACTGTATCCGCATCGTCGGCGGCGTGGTTCAGTTGCCATACCTTTTCTTGATCGCAATGAGCGATAAAGCCTCAGCCCCATGAGGGCCCTCGTGACTGGCGCACTCGAGCGCGCCGTGCAGCTCGCGGACTCGTTGCGAGCGGCCGACCTCGAGGCCGTGGCGGACGACGTTCGCGCGGAGGCGTCTGAGAGCGAGATCGCCGCCCTGGCCCAGGAGCTCGTGCGCCTGGAGGAGGTCCTGCTCGAGCGCCAGCCGGCGGCGGTGCTGCTCGTGGGCGCGGGCGATCGCTGCCTCGCGGCGGCCCTGGTGGCGACCAAGCTGCTGATCCCGGTTGGCGCCGTCGGCCTCGACGATGCGACAGGCGAGAACGCGATCTTGCTCGCCCAGCTCGTCGATCGCAAGCTTTCGGCCGACGCGGGGGAGATCGCCGCTTGGATGAGGGGCCTCCCTACACTCCGGTGATTCTGGTGGGGGGCATTCAGGCCCCGAAAGAGGCACGTGATGTTGGTTATTCAATGAACGTAGGGATCATCGGCCTCGGCTACGTCGGCCTGCCCCTGGCGATCGCGTTTGCCGAGGCCGGGCACGATGTCGTCGGCCTGGACGTCGACCCGCGGCGCATCGAACGGCTTCAGCGCTCGGAGAGCGACGTCGAGGACGTTCCGTCGGAGCGGATACGCGCGGTGGTCGAGCGGTTCTCGGCGACGACGGAGCACGAGCGCCTCGGGGCCTGTGACGCGGTCCTGATCTGCGTGCCCACCCCGCTCGCCAACCAGCGCGAGCCCGACCTCAGCTACATCGTCGACGCGGCGAACTCGCTGTCACGGGTTCTGCGCAAGGGCCAGCTCGTGGTCTTGGAGTCGACCACCTATCCGGGCACGACGCGCGAGCGGCTGCTGCCGATCCTCGAGGAGTCGGGCCTGGCAGCCGGACGCGATTTCCACCTGGCCTTTTCGCCGGAGCGGATCGACCCCGGGCGCACCGATCACACGATCCGCACCACGCCCAAGGTGATCGGCGGCCTCACGGACACCTGCCGCGACCGCGCCGCCGAGCTCTACGGCGAGATCTGCGACGAGGTGGTCCCGGTGTCGACGCCCGAGGCCGCCGAGCTCTCCAAGCTGCTGGAGAACATCTTCCGCTCGGTCAACATCGCGCTGGTGAACGAGCTGGCGATGCTCTGCGACCGAATGGGCATCGACGTGTGGGAGGTCGTAGACGCGGCGGCGACCAAGCCGTTTGGCTTCATGCCGTTCGAGCCGGGTCCGGGCATGGGCGGACACTGCCTGCCGATCGATCCCTTCTACCTCGCCTTCAAGGCGCGCGAGTATGACTTCCCCACGGAGTTCATCGAGCTGGCGGGCAAGATCAACCAGCACCAGCCCCACTTTTGCGTCGATCGAATCGTCCGCGCGCTCAACGACGTCGGCAAGCCCGCGCGTGGGTCGCGGGTGCTGCTGCTAGGCGTCTCCTACAAGGCGGGCGTGGGTGACATGCGCGAGGCGCCAGCGCTGAAGATCGCTCGCCTGCTCGACGAGCTGGGGGCCGAGGTCAACTACCATGACCCCCACGTTGCGGAGGTCGGCGAGCTCGGTCTGCGCTCGCTGCCGCTCGAAGAAGCGGTCACCACCTGCGACATCGCCTGCGTCGTCACCGCCCATCCGGAGGTCGACCACGAGCGGGTGGTCGCCGGCGCGCCCCTGGTGATCGATTTCCGGGGCATCACCCGCGGGATCACCGCCGAGAACCTGGTCCGGCTGTAGATGCGCCTGTACGGCCGTCGTCGCGCCCGCGCCGATCGCCTCACGCTCGGCCTGGCCGGCGTCGCGCTGGCCACCGCCGGAACCGTGGTCGGCGGGGAACTGATTCGCCTCGCTCGTCGCCGGCGGCGTGTGGCGGAGATGCCGGAGACTGCGCTCGACACGGCTGAGCGGGCGATCATCGTCACGGGGGCCGCAGCGCAGGACACGGTGGCGGTCGCGGTCTCGGGCTACGAGGCCGCACCGCGGCACGAGACCATCCTCTTCAACGTCCTCGGCGGGTTCCTCGCCGGCTTCGCCCTGATCCGCTCCTCGACGTACAGCATCCGGCGCGGTTGGAACCCGTTCGGAAGCGTGCACGTCGGCGGGCGCCACGTCCACCACTTCGTGCCCGGAATCGTCCTCGCGTTCGCCGCGGGAGGCGCGGGGCTCGTGACGCAGAGCGACCGCCTCGAGGAGCTGCTGGCGTTCCCGTTTGGCGCCGGCATCGGCCTGACGTTCGACGAGGCGGCGCTGCTGCTGGAGCTCGAGGACGTGTACTGGACCCGCGAGGGGGTCCTCAGCGTGCAGCTCAGCCTCGGCCTCGCAGCCCTGCTAGGGGCGACGATTCTCGCCCTGCGGATGTTGCGCCGCGGCGAGCGCCAAACCGAGGAGCTCGGCCTGATTCCCAGTCCGGACGTCCAGCCGCTGTGGCGCTCGGCCTGAACGCTCAGCCGGGCACGCGATAGCGGGCGAACAGCTCGCCGGTGTCGGGTTCGCGCAGCAGCCAAGCCGGCTCCACCAAGCGATCGCCCTCGGGCAATCCCGCCACGAGAGTCGGACCCTCACCGCCAGTGACCTTCGGAGCGTGGGTCACGAACAGCTCGTCGATCAGCTCGCCCTCGATCAGCTGAGCGTGAAGGCGAGGACCCCCCTCGCACAGAAGCGCCCTGATCCCGCGCTCGCGTCGCAGGAAGGCCAGCGCTTCCGCGAGATCAACCTGCTCGGGGTGGCGCTCAACGCGCACGGGCGTCGCCGTTTCGGGCGGGTCCTCATCCGAGGCGGTGAAGATCAGCACCCGTCCCGCGCCCTCGGTGAACAGTGGCGCGTTCCAGGGCAGATCGAGCCGCCCGCTGACGATCACCATCAGGGGGTCGTGCGGCAGGCCGTCGCGCTCGCGGCGCTCACGTTTGGCCGGGTCGCGGATCACGCGCCCGTAGCACTCGGCCCGCATCGTCCCGGCGCCGATCATCACCGCGTCGACGCGTGTACGGAGGGCTAGCAGCATCGCGGTGTCGGTGTCGCTCCCGATCGCCCCCGAGCGGCCGCCGAGCGTGACCTTGCCGTCGATCGTCACCACGAAGTTGGAGACCACGTAGGGACGGTTCTCACCGGCGGGACTCGCCAGGTCGAGCGAGGCGACCTGATCCGCCGGGCTGGTCGGCCCCGGATCGGGAAAGAGGCGCTCCACGTCAGTCGCGCTCGATCTCTGCGAGATGGTCGACGTTCGCGCGATCGTCGGAGGCTTCGCTTGGGTCCTCGCCGAACCAGGCGTCCAGGATCTCCTGCATCTCGGCCTCGGAGGTCGTGCGGAGGCTGAGGGCCAGAACGTTGGCGTCGTTCCACTTCCTCGCTCCGGCAGCCGTCTGGGCGTCGGCGCAGAGCGCCGCCCGAATGCCTGAGACCTTGTTCGCCGCGATCGACGCCCCTGTGCCCGTCCAGCAGCAGACGACCGCCTGGTCCACCCGCCCCTCGGCGACGTCGCGCGCAGCCGCCTCGCTGGCCCAGGCCCAGTCGTCGCGCCCCGCGTCCGAGAGCGCGCCGTGGGTGATCGGCTCGTGGCCGCGCTCGCGCAGGGCCTCGACCAGGGGCTCGGCGATCCCCACCCGTTCGTCCGCTGCGACGGCGATGCGCATCGTCCGGGAGACTAAAACCAACGGCACATGGCGCCGCTAGAGCGGCTCATCAGAGAACCACCAACGGCACATGCCGCTTTCGCCGCTAAAGCGGCTCCTCACTGACTATGTTCCATCCGAAGCTTCGCCCGCAGTGGGCTTCGAGGCGCTCGACGTCGGGCCGGAAGAACTCGGAGAGCCGCGCGCGCAGCGACTCCGGGACGGGCGGCTTTGGGACCTCGCCGGAGCCGGGATCGTGAACGAGTCGCTCCACGACCCAGCGCAGCGACTCCGGCAACCGGTCGAAGTTGCGGTCAAGCGTCCGCAGGCCCGGCAGCCGCACGGCCCGGTCCATGAGCCGGAAGCGCCCGCCGGTCTTCGCGGTCCCGGTCTCCCACTCACGCTCGAACTGGTCCGACACGAAACCAGCGTCGACGCCGGCGAACTCGAACGCGCGTCGCATCGTCGCCTCGCGCTCCGAGGCCAGTTCCTCGCGGGAGATCACCAGGACCCACTCGGAGCCGAAGGCCTCCAGGTAGGGCTCGAGCTGGTACGCGTACAGGCCGCGCTGTACGTATGCGCTCTCGGGATCGGCGACGGCCTCCGCCAGGTCGCGCCGCTCGTAGCCGCCGCCGACGTTGTGGAGGTAGTGGGAGAGCAGGCGATCGATCGGATCACGCACCATGTAGACAATTCGCGCGTCGCCGAGCACGTTGCGCATCCGCTGCGCGACCCCCTCGAAGCGAGGCCGGTTGGTGTAGTGCGGCGAGCTCTCCCCGCGCACCTGCGCGTCAGCGGAGAAGTGGCTCGCGTACCACTCGGGTCCCAGTTCCCAGTTCAGCTCGGCGACAAAGAAGTTGAGCTCCTTCGGTCGCGACATCGCGATCTCGGGGTGCAGGTTGAGGTAGTGGTGGAGGCTGGTGGTGCCGCACTTGAGGCCCCCGATCACGATCAGGTTGGGAAGGGCTCCCGGCCGTCGCGCCCGCCGCGCGCGCCGGCGCTCGGCCGCGAAGCGCTCGTGCGCGCGGGCGACCATCGCCTGGTCGGCGGGATCAGGGGCCGCCATCGGCCGCCTAGCCGCGGGCGCCGAGCTTGTTGGCGGCCTCGCGGAGGTTCTTGACCTCCGCGTCGGGCTTCTTGCGCCCCTCGAGCTTCTCGCCCTTGCGGTTGACCCAGATCACCGGCACGTTCATCTTCAACAGCGGGGCGACGTCGGTCTCGTAGCCGCTGGCGAGGTGCACCCAGCCCTTCTTGCCGCCGATCCGCCGCGCGCACTCCTTGAAGTGCGCGGGATCGGGCTTGTAGCTGCGCACCTGTTGCGCGGTCACGACGAGACCGAGCTCGGTGCGAAGGTGCCGGCGCGAGACGCCCAGCAGCTTGTCGTCGATGTTGGAGACGATCCCGACGTCGTAGCGCTTGCTGAGTCGATCCATGGCCGCATTGGCTTCGCGAAACGGCAGCCAGTTGGCGACGCTGTCGGGCAGGAACTGCGCCCGCGAGGGCTCCAGCTCCCAGCCGATCTCGCCCGCGACCTTGACCGCCGTCCGCCTGAGCACCTCGGCATAGAGCTCGTACGAGCCGGCCATGATCTCCGCTTGGACCTCGAGAAAGCGCGCGATCAGCTTGTCCGCGTCGAAGCTGAAGCCGTCCTCCGCCGCCTCGGCGGTGAACGCGTCGATGATGCCCTTCTCCCAGTCGATCAGGGTTCCGTAGCAGTCGGTCGTGACCCAGGTGATGTCTTTCAGATGGGGTAGCGGCATGACGGTTCAGGCTCGCGCGGGCCGGGCATTATCTCGGATAGGCTGCCGCGGCCGCCCCGCCACCGCTCCGGCACGCATGGACCTACTCGAATACCAGGGCAAGCAACTGTTCGCTCGGCACGGAGTGTCCGCGCCGAACGGGCGTCACGCGGCGACCGTCGACGACGCCGTCGCCGCGGCGAACGAGATCGGCTACCCGTGCGTCGTCAAGGCCCAGGTGGCGATCGGCAAGCGCGGCAAGGCGGGCGGGATCAAGGTGGCCAGGAACGAGGCCGAGGCCCGCCAGCACTCCGAGGCGATTCTGGGCATGGACATTCGCGGCTTCGTCGTGCACGACCTCTGGATCGAGGAGGCGTCGGAGATCGCGGCCGAGTACTACGCCTCGATCATCCTCGACCGGTCGGAGAAGAAGCTCCTGGCGATGCTCTCGCGAATGGGTGGCATGGACGTCGAGGAGATGGCCGCCGAGGACCCCGAGGCGCTGGTCAAGCGCCACATCGAGCCGGGGGAGGACTTCGATGCCGCGGCCGCCCGCGAGATCGCTCTCGACGCGGGGATCGACGAGGACGTCACCGACCAGGTCGCAGAGATGCTGGTCAAGCTTCACGAGGTGGCGCTCGCCGAAGACGCCACCCTGATCGAGGTCAATCCCCTGATCGTCAGCGGCGATCGTCAGGTGATCGCCCTCGACGCCAAGGTGACGATCGACAACAACGCCCTGTTTCGTCACGAGGACGTCGCGGAGCTCAAGGACAAGTCCGCGGAGGACCCGCTCGAGGCGATGGCCAAGGAGAAGGGCCTCACCTACGTCAGGCTCGACGGCAACATCGGCATCCTCGCCAACGGCGCCGGCCTCTGCATGTCGACGCTCGACGTGGTCGCCCAGGCGGGGGGCGACCCGGCGAACTTCCTCGACGCCGGCGGTGGCTCGAAGGCAGAGGCCATCGTCGACGCCCTCGAGGTGATCACGTCCGACGAGAAGGTGACGGCGATCCTCTTCAACATCTTCGGCGGAATCACCCGCTGCGACGAGATCGCGAAGGGGATCATCGAGGCCTCCCACCAGATCGAGATCGAGCACCCGCTGGTGGTCCGGTTGGACGGCACCAACTCGGAGGAGGGCCTCGCCCTGCTCGCCGACGCCGACCTGGAGAACCTGCACCAGGAAAAGACGATGCTGGGCGCGGCACAGAGGGTCGTGGAGCTGGCGTGAGCATCATCGTCGACACCGACACCAAGCTGGTGGTCTCCGGCCTCACCGGCCGGGAGGGGACCTTTCACGGCCTTCGCAACCGGGACTACGGAACCGACGTGGTCGCCGGCGTCACCCCGGGCAAGGGCGGCCAGGAGGTCGAGGGCATCCCGGTCTTCAACACGATCGCCGAAGCCGTCTCCGAGCGCGGTGCCGACACGTCGATGATCTTCGTCCCGGCCCGCTTCGCCGCCGCGGCAATCGACGAGGCCATCGATGCCGGCGTGGGCACGGTGATCGCGATCACCGAGGGCATCCCCGTGTTCGACATGCTCTCGGCCTACTGGAAAGCCAGAGAGGCGGGAGTGCGCCTGGTCGGGCCAAACTGCCCCGGGGTGCTGTCACCGGGGAAGGCCAACGTGGGGATCGTCCCGGCGCAGTTCTTCGATCCCGGGGCGATCGGCGTGGTCTCGAAGTCGGGCACGCTGACCTACCAGATCGGCAACGAGTTCAAGCAGGCAGGGATGGGCAACTCCACGATCGTCGGGATCGGCGGCGACCCCATCGTCGGCTCGGACTTCATCGATGTGCTCGAGCTGTTCGAGGCCGACGACGAGACCGAGCTGATCGTGTTGGTGGGCGAGATCGGCGGCGACGCCGAGGAGCGCGCCGCCGACTACATCGCCGAAAACGTGACCAAGCCCGTGGTTGCCTACATCGCCGGCTTCACCGCACCGCCCGGCAAGCAGATGGGCCACGCCGGGGCCATCATCTCCGGCTCCTCCGGCACCGCCGAGGCAAAGAAGGAGGCCCTCGAGGCAAAGGGGGTTCGCGTGGGTCGATCGCCAACCGAGACCGCGCAACTCGCCGTCGAGGCGATGAAGGCCGTGGCGTAGCGCCGGGCCGCGGCGTTGCTACGCTCGCCGCGATGGCGGCGGACACGATCAGCTTCGCGCGCGGGGCGCCCAGCGCGGACATCCTCCCGGCTCGGGCGGTGCGCGAGGCCGCGTCCCGGGCGCTTGAGTCCGACTGGGAGCGGGCGCTCTCCTACGGCACCGGCCGCGGGCACCCGGGGCTGTGCGAGTGGGTCGCCTCCGAGTTGCACGGGATCGAGGCCGATCGGGTGATGATCACCAACGGCTCGATGGAGGCCGCGGCGCTGCTGTTTCGCTACTTCGTCGAGCCGGGCGACCGCGTGATCGTCGAGCAGCCGTCCTACGATCGCACTCTGCTGTTGCTCGGCCGAACCGGGGCCGAGCTCGTTCCGGTGCCGCTGGACGACGACGGGATCGACGTGGGGGCGGTGGAGGCCGCCTTGAGCGAAGGCCCCGTGAGGCTCGCGCACGTGATCCCGAACTTCCACAACCCGGCGGGTTGCACGCTCTCGGCCGACAAGCGCAAGCGGCTGGTGCAGCTCGCGGGCGAGCACGGCTTCACGATCTTCGAGGACGACCCCTACCGGCTGATCAGCTTCGGGGCCGAACCGCCCGCAACGATGCTGTCGCTGGACTCGGCCGAGCGAGTCATCCACGCCTCGTCCTTTTCGAAGACGGTCAGCCCAGGGGTCAGAGTCGGCTATCTGGCGGGGCCCGCCGAGGAGATCGCCACGCTTGCCAAGCGCGGCAGCGAGCACTACATCTCGCCCAACATGCTCGCCGAGTCGGTGGTGCTCGAGCTCTGCACCTCGGGCGCGCTCGGCGAGAACATCGGGGTCGTCAACGACGCCCTGCGCGGGCGCCGAGACGCGCTCGTCATCGCGCTCCGCGAGCAGATTCCGCAGGCGGAGTTCGTGGTCCCGGAGGGTGGCTACTTCCTCTGGCTCGACCTCCCCGACGACGTCGACACCCCGACGGCGCTGGAGGCTGCCCGCAAGGAGGGCGTCACGTTCGTCGCCGGCCCGGACTTCATGCTCGACGGCGGGCGATCGAGCCTGCGGCTGTCGTTTGCACCCGTGCCCGCCGATCGCATCGCCGATGGCGTTGAGCGGATCGCGCGGGCGCTCGACTCAGTCCGCGCCGGCAGCCCGGCCTGATTCGGAGTTCGGTCCGCAACCCTCGGCGTTTGCCGCGTCGTTTTTACCGTGGCGTTACACCGCGCTTAGGAGCGCGGGCTAGCTTCGGCGCCGATGACGAGATTCGAGACAACCACTGGAGGTGGGCAGCGATGACCCCGGTTCAGATCTTCGAGGGCGCGCGAAAGCTGGATCCGATCAGCGAGCGAAACATCGCCGAGCGGCGCTTCTCGGCGCTAGCGGCCGCGGTTCGGGAGCACGAGGCGTCGGTGCGACGCCGCGAGTACTCGGTTCGAGCCCAGGACACACACCTCTACAGGCGACTGCGCCAGATCTGCGGCGAACTCTAGCCGCGCTGCTAGCGACCGTAGCGGTCGTCGGAGATCACGAGCTGGTCCGGGAGGGGCGGTCGTGGCGGTGGCGCCGGCTCGGCCCGGACCGAAACGGTTTCGGCGACGCTGCGCGACACCACGTGGCGTCCCTCTGGGGAGGTGAGCACCACCTCGTCGTCGTCCTGGCTTGAGAGCGTGGCGTCGAGACCGGGGTGAAGCCCCGTGGCCTTGAGGTAGCGGAGCAGCTCCTCGGCCTCGTTCTCGAATCGCAGCACGTGCACGCTCGCACCGGGCTCGACGTCGGCCAGAAGCGCGCCCTGTTCGCGCGCGCCCTCAACGATCGGGTGTCCGTGCGGGCAGGTGGTGGCGTCGCCGATCGCCGCCAGCATCCGCTCCTCCAGCACGGGCGACATCGCGTGCTCGAGCCGCTCGGCTTCCTCGTGCACCTCGTCCCAGGGAACGCCTAGCACGTCGGTGAGGAAGCGCTCGATCAGGCGGTGCCGGCGCACGATCGCCTGGGCCTCCTTGCGTCCGTCCTCGGTGAACGAGAGCCGCTTGTCCTCGGCCCGGCTGACGTAACCGTCGCTCTCGAGCCGGCCGATCATCTCGTGCACGGTCGGGGGTGAGAGTTGCATCGCGCGCGCGATGTTCGCGCCGGTGATCTGCAACCCCGCCTCCTCCAGCCAGAACATCGTTTGGAGGTATTCCTCCTCGGCAACGGTGGCCTGATCGTGTGCCATCCGTCTCGATCTTAGTGCCTGCCTCAAGGCCCTCAGCGCCCATCGGCGGACACGACGGGGGCCGGTTTGCGCGTGAGAGGATGGTCGCGTGGAGCTCCAACCGGACACCACGGGGATCGTCACCGGGGCGTCCCGCGGCATCGGCGCCGCCCTCGCCCAACGGCTGGCGCTGCGCGGCGTCCGCGTGGGGCTGGTGGCGCGCGACCGCGAGGGACTCGAGGAGGTTGCACGGTCGTTGCCCCCGGCCTCCTCGGGCGACCATCTGGTGCTCGCCGCCGACACGGCCAAGCGCCGCGAGCTCGAGCGCGCCGTCGAACGCTTCGTCAAGCGCGCCGGCTGGGTCGACATCCTGGCCGCCAACGCGGGAATCGCCCACTACGGTCCGTTCGCAGACGCCGAGATCGAGCGCGCCGAGGAGATGGTCAAGGTCAACGTGCTCGGCGTCATCTACGCCGTCCACGCCGCGCTCCCGCACATGCTCGAACGCCGTCGAGGCCACATCGTCGTGACCTCTTCGGGGGCCGGCCTGCGCGCTTTCCCGGAGGCGGCGGTCTACGGTGCGACCAAGGCCGCCGACCGGGGCTTTGCCGAGGCGCTTCGCCACGAGCTCTCGGGCACGGGAGTCTCCGTCACCACCGTCTATCCGGGTGAGGTGGCGACCGACCTGCACGCCCACGAGCGCGACATCCTGCCCGACTGGCGCTCGAACGACGATGAATTGCCGCCGGAGCAGGTGGCCGAGGCGATCGTGCGCGCGATCGAGGCCGACCGCCGCGAGGTCTTCGTGCCGCAGATCGTCAGGCTGCTCGGGCTCAACGGCCTCTCGCCGCGCCTGATGGACGAGCTGCTCGCCCGGATCCGGGGGCGGGCCGCTGCCCCGCGCCGCGGCTAGCGGGCGGCCAGGGTCGAGACCACCGCCTCGTAGAACCCGTCGCCCATCGTGCCCTCGGTGACGCTGACGTTGCCGAACCGGCCCATCGATTCGCGCATTTCCGGGTCGCGCTCGGGACCGTTGGCGACCACGAAGAACCGCCCCACTGCCTCGGCCGACTCGAGGTCCTCGATGGAGTCACCGATCCCGATGCACTCCTCGGGGGTGTAGCTCCGAGCCCGCATGTGGAACGCCACCCCCTTTGCCTTGCTCGCCCCGCCGGGAACGAGGTGGTAGGCGTGGGCCACCTCGATGCCCTCGACGCGACGGCTGATCGAGCCGTTGTCGAGAAAGCGCAGGTCCGCGTGACCGTGCCGTTCGAGCAGCGCGTTCGCCTCGGCGACGTCGACGCTGCCCCTGAACAGGTGCGAGAGCTGACGGTCGGTGTGCCAGGGGTTGTGCCACTCGAGCTTCGAGCCGAAGTGCTCGAACAGGAGCTCCGGCACACCGGCGGCGATCATCTTCTCCGCGGGCGTCCCGTCGTCGTCCGGCGCCCAGTCGCCGGTGAGCAGCGTTCGTTCGCCGTCGATTACGACGCCGCAGCCGGCCTCGTAGATGTAGGAGGTCTGGCCGATCAGGCGCGCGTCGGACATGACCTGGGCCTCGCGGCGGCCCGACATGATCACCACCTCGACGTCCGCGCGATCGCACGCCTGCAGCGCCCGAGCCTGCGCCATCGAGAACTCGCCCTCCGCATCGCGAAACAGCGAGCCCCACCTGCCCAGCAGGGTTCCGTCGAGGTCGGTGTAGACACAGCGCAGCGACACGGCCGCGCTACGTTAGTCGCCGATGTCCCTCTGGCGCCTCCGCGACCGAACGCTGCAGTTTCCGCCGCCGCTCGGCGCCGGGATCGTCAACGTCACCGACGACTCGTTTTTCTCCGGCGCACGCAGCGGCACGCCCGGGCGTGCGGTCGCCGACGGGCTCGCACTCGTGGAGGCGGGCTTCGACCTCCTCGACGTCGGCGCTGTCCCGGCCCGCAGCGGTCCGCCGGTGCCTGCCTCCGAAGAGACGGGCCGGCTCGTGCCGGCCGTCGAGCGGCTCGCCGCAGAGTCGGGCGTGCCGGTACTCGCCGACACGTTCTCGGCCGCGGTTGCCGCCGCAGCACTCGACGCCGGCGCGGCCGGGATCAACGACATCGGGGGCGGTGCCGACGAGGGCATGCTCGACCTCGTTGCCGATCGCGGCTGCGGCTACGTGCTGATGCACATCGAGGGCCCGCCCCGCTCGGATCGCCGGCAGTGCGACTACCCCGACCCGGTCGGGCACCTGAAGGCCTGGTTTTCCGAGCGACTCGAAACCGCCGCGGCGCGCGGCGTTGCCGAGGAGCAGATCGCCCTCGACCCTGGGCTTGACTTCGACCTCTCGGTCGACGACGACCTCGAGGTCCTGCGTCGCCTGGCCGAGCTGCGCGAGCTTGCACGGCCGCTCTTCGTGGCGCTCTCCCGCAAGGACTTCCTGGGGGCGATGGTCGCCGGGTCCTGGGAGCGGCGGGTGCCCGCCGAGGAGCGGGAGGCAGCGACCCTGGCCGCGACGGCGGTGGCCGTTGCGGAGGGTGCGGAGGTTCTGCGCCTGCACGACCCGTCCGCCCTCGATTCGCTGCGTACAGCGGCAGCGATTTCCGGCGCGGGAGCGCGCGATGGCTAGCCCGCTGGCCACGGCACCCGCGTGGGAGCGGTTGGTCGAGGCCGGGCAGGGCGATGAGCGCCTCGTCGCCACCAGCATCGAGCCGCCGCATCCGCCGCAACACCTTGGGATGCCCGCCGCCCTTCACCCGGATGTCGTGGCCGCGCTCGGGCGCGCCGGGATCGAAAGCCTGTACTCACATCAGGTGGAGGCGCTCGTGGCGGCCGAACGCGGCAACGTGATCGTCACTAGCGGCACGGCTTCCGGCAAGTCCCTGTCGTTCAATCTCCCGGTGCTGGACGGACTCGCGCGGGACCCGAAGCGGCGGGCGCTCTATCTGTATCCGACCAAGGCCCTCGCCCAGGACCAGGCGCGAAAGCTCTCGGAGCTCGGGCTCGGAGCGCTTCACCACGCCATCTACGACGGCGACACGCCACGCGACGGCCGGCCCGGGATCCGCAAGCGCGCGAACGTGGTGCTGACGAACCCGGACATGCTGAACATGGCGGTCCTCCCGCACCACAAGGGTTGGGGCGACTTCCTCGCCAACCTCGCCTGGGTCGTCGTCGACGAGGCGCACACCTACCGGGGCGTGTTCGGCTCCCACGTCGCCAACGTGTTACGGCGGCTGCGCCGAGTCACCCGCCTCTACAAGGCCGAGCCCCGCTTCGTCTGCGCTTCCGCCACGATCGCAAACCCGGTCGAGCTCGCCGAGGAGCTCGTGGGCTCGCCGTTTGCGCTCGTCGACTCCGACGGAGCGCCCCGAGCCGGGAGGAGGATCGGCATGTGGAACCCGCCCGTGATCGACCCGAAGTCGATGACCCGGCGATCGGTGCTGTCCGAGGCGGCGGAGCTGGTCTCCGACCTCGTCGTGTCCGGGGCTCGCACGATCTGCTTTCTCCGCAGCCGGCGCGGCATCGAGCTGATCCAACGCTTTGCCCGCATGCGCTTGGAGGAACTGGGCGAGGCGCGCCTGGCCAATCGCATCGCACCGTATCGCGCCGGCTACACCCCCCAGCAGCGCCGCGAGATCGAGGCTCGGCTGGCGGCCGGCGACCTGCTGGCGGTCGTCGCAACGGACGCGCTCGAGCTCGGGATCGACATCGGGGAGCTCGACGCGGCGATCTGCGTCACGTTCCCGGGCACGGTCGCCAGCCTCCGGCAGATGTGGGGCCGCGCCGGCCGTCGCAGCGAGGGGATCGCGCTCTACGTCGCCGGCGAGGACGCGCTGGACCAGTTCTTCTGCCGGCATCCGGACGAGTTTCTCGAGCGGCCCGTCGAGGCGGCGATCCTCGACCACACCAACGAGCGCATCCAGACGGCCCACGTGCTGGCCGCCGCGTACGAGGTGCCATTGGGAGGATCGGAGGCGCAGCCGGGCGGGGCTGACGACGAGGTCCTCGGAGCGCACTGGCGCGATCGCGCCGAGGCACTGGTCGCAGCGGGACAGCTGCGTCGCGGCCGCGACGGCCGCTACCTGCCGCGCGGACCGGGCTTCCCCGCCGGCGAGATCTCGCTGCGCTCGGCCTCGCTCGACTCGGTTGCGGTGGTCGAGCGAGCGTCCGGCGAGCTGCTCGGCTCGGTCGAAGCGGAGCGGGCGTTCTCCACGGTGCACCCCGGGGCGGTGTACCTCCACCTGGGGCGCTCGTACGAGGTCCATGAGCTCGACGTGGATGGCCGACGGGCGATCGTCGACGCCTTCGAGGGCGATTGGTACACACAGCCCAAGAAGGAGACCGAGGTGTTCATCGAGGGCATCGCCGAGCGGCGCGAGGTTGCCGGCGTCGAGCTCTTCTTCGGCGATCTCTCCGTCACCGAGCAGGTGATCGCCTATCAGCGCAAGAGCCTCGCCGACCATTCGGTCGTCGATCTGATCGGGCTGGACCTGCCCGAGACGAACTTCCCCACGCAGGGACTGTGGTACGTGCTGCCGGACGAGCTCGTCGGGCCAACAGTGCTTCCGCCCGAAGTGTTGCTCGGGGCCCTGCACGCCTCCGAGCACACGCAGATCGCGGTCCTGCCCCTGCTGGCGATGTGCGATCGCTGGGACATCGGTGGGCTGTCGACCAACGTGCACTTTCAGAGCGGGCGGCCAACGATCTTCATCTACGACGGCCACCCGGGTGGCGTCGGGATCGCCCACCGCGGCTTCAAGCTGTTCGAGAAGCTGGTCTCCGACGCCGCGCGGCTGATCGCCGAGTGTCCCTGCGCTGACGGCTGTCCCTCGTGTGTCCAGAGCCCGAAGTGCGGGAACCTCAACGAGCCGCTTCACAAGGCCGGGGCGCTGGAAGTGTTGGACCGGATGATCACGGCGATCGGGCTCGAGCGGCGGTGAACGGGCCGGCCTCGTATAGTCGCGAGGGGCGACGAGGAGGGGAGCCATGCTGAATCCACTCACGCACCGCCGCGAGGAGGCACTGGCGTCGGCCGGACCGGCGGGACGACCGTGAACATCGGAGCGCCGCAGGTGATCCACGCCAACGCCGACCCCGAGGTGATGCAGCAGGTGAGCCAGATGCTCGGGCAGATGGGGATCAGCGTCCAGGGAGGCCAGCCGACTGGCTTCGCCTCGGATAGGGTGCTGGACGGTGACGACACGATCTCGCAGCTCGAGCGCCTCTCGGCCCTCCGCGCCAGCGGCGCCTTCAGCGAGGAGGAGCTCCAAGAGCAGAAGCGCAGGGTGTTGGGCGGCGCCTGATGTCGCCGGCCGGCGGACGGTCACACACGACGCGCCGCCGGACGCAGGTCGCGGTGATCGGCAAGGGGACGCCGGACGACGAGCTTGCGCCACTGGCCGAGGAGGTGGGGCGCAGGCTCGCCGAAGCTGATGCGGTCCTGATCTGCGGTGGCCTCGGCGGGGTGATGGAGGCCTCCGCCCGCGGGGCGACGGGCGCGGGCGGGACCGTGATCGGGATCGTTCCAAGCGAGGACCCGGCCGACGCGAATCCCCACTGCACCCACGTGGTCGCCACGGGTGCCGGCTACGCGCGCAATCTCGCCGTGGTTGCGTCCGCCGATGCGGTGATCGCGATCGGCGGGGAGTGGGGAACTCTCTCGGAAATCGGCCACGCGCGTCAGTACGGCCGGCCGGTCGCCGCGCTCGAGAGCTGGACGGTCGCACCGCACGGCGAGATCGTCGGCGGCACCGGGATCGAGGCCGTGGATTCGCCCGCCGAGGCAGTCGAGCGGGCGCTAGCCTTGTCGGCGCTCCCGGCGAGGTAGCTCAGTTGGTAGAGCACACGACTGAAAATCGTGGTGTCGGCAGTTCGATTCTGCCCCTCGCCATTCGAAGCGGTCGGCTACTCGTACACCCCTGCGGCTTGAAGCGCGGCCTGCCGGTCGCAGAAGACCATTCGCCGGATCACCCCGCGATCGCATTCGAAGATCACCCCGACGTCTGCGTTGACCGTCACGCCGCTTTCCCGCCCGCGCCCGTGAAGTCGGTTGAGCGCGACGATGAGCTCGCCGCGTTCGACGACGTCCTCGAAGTCCATGCTGAACGCCTCCCATGCCTCGAGCCAGCGTCTCCACGCGTCGAGTGCCATGCGCCCGCCGCGATAGGTGCCAGCATCGGGAAACGCCGTGGTGCTGAACACCACCTCGAGGTCCGGATCGAAGATCTCCTCGCCCGCTGACCACTCGCCTCGCTCCCAGTGTTCGCATACCTTGCGCACCGCATCGACGCACTCCCGCGACATCGCTGCGCAGTATGTCGCGGCCGCGTGCGAGCGGCGACCCGCGGACGTGCCGGTGGGGCGTAGATCGGCCACGGCGGGGGTAGATGGAGGCCATGGAGCGAGTCGAGTCCCCCACCGACCTCACAGTGCGGGCGTGGTGGCACGCCCTGCGCGACGCCGCCAAGCGCTTCAAGGACCTGGAACTCACCGATCGAGCCGCGGGGCTGACTTATTACTCGATCCTCTCGGTCTTCCCGATGCTGATCGTGCTCGTCGCCCTCCTGGGAGTGCTCGGAACGGAGGACACGATCGGCGCCTTCCTTCGCATCGTCGATCAGCTCGGGCCCGAGTCGGCGGTCGACGCGTTCGAGGAGCCGGTCCAGAACGTCGTTCGCAGCTCCGGGGAAGCGAGCTTTGCACTCGTCATCGGTGCGCTAGTGGCGCTCTGGTCGGCCTCGAGCTACGTGGGCGCGTTCATCAGGGCGTCGAACGTGATCTACGGCGTCGACGAGGAACGCCCCTTCTACCTCGTGCGCCCGTTGCAGCTGCTGATCACGTTCGTGATGGTGGTCGTCCTCTCCCTGGTCCTGATCGCGCTCGTCCTCACGGGCCCGCTCTCCGAGGCGATCTGGGACGAGGTCGGCCTTGGCGACACGGCCCAGACGGTGTGGTCGATCGCCAAGTGGCCGTTCTTGTTCGGAGCCGTCGTGGTCGTCTTCGCGCTGCTTTACCGGGTCAGCCCGAACGCGCGCCACGTCGGCCTGCAGTGGATCCTTCCGGGCAGCCTGCTGGCGACCGTCCTCTGGATCATCGCCTCCGCCGGCTTTGCTGCGTACGTGGCCAACTTCGGCTCGTACGCGAACACGTACGGCGGGCTGGCCGGAGTGATCGTCTTCTTGATCTGGATCTGGCTGACCAACGTGGCCGTGCTCTTCGGCGCCCAGTTCGCCGCGGAGCTGGAGCGAACGGCCGCCGCCGCGGCCCAGGAACCGGAGTCGACGGCGGAGGCCGTGCCGCTCACAGACCCGCCGGTCTCCCAGCACGGATAGTCGTCACCCGACCTCATGTCAGGCCGGCCTCGCGCGGGACGACCCACTCATAGGGGAAGAGAACCGGGTCGTCCGGGCCTCTGACTAACTTGGATCGAGATGACAAACCAGCCTGCTATGGAGGCAATTCAGGCGCCGCTGGGCGCCACCAACGGCTGTCCGCCGGACCGCACGTTCGTTCGTGAGCTCGCCGAGGGCCAGGCCGTCGCCGCGGCGTTCGCCGTTCGAGAGCGCGAGCGCAGAACCCGCAAGAACGGCGAGGACTTCATCCGTTTGATCGTGGCCGACCGCACGGGCACCGTCGAGGCGGTGGCGTGGGACGGCGTCGAGGACTGTTTCGGCATCGCGGCTCCGGGGACGGTGGTGTGGCTCGAGGGACGCTTCTCGATCCATCCGCAGTACGGGGCGAAGATCACCGTTCGCGCGATCCGTGCAGCCGTCGACGGGGAGTTCGACCGCGACGAGCTCGCCGAGGGGCCCGACCAGCCGGCGGAGCGTCTCGAAGCCGCGCTGCTTGAGCTGGTGGCGACGGTTCAGCATCCCCAGCTGCGGGCGCTGCTCGATCGCTTTTTTGCGGAGGGAACGCCGGCGTGGGAACGGTTCCGGGAGGCCCCCGCGGCCAAGTACTACCACCAGGCCTACCGCCACGGGCTGCTCGATCACACCGTGTCCGTCGCCCAGGCGGTGAGCGCCGCCGCGTCGGCGTTTCCCGGGATCGACCGCGACATCGCCGTCACCGGCGGGCTGCTCCACGACATCGGCAAGACCGAGGCCTACAACGACGATCCCCTCGCCATTGACCTCACCGACTCCGGGCGCCTGCAGGGCGAGATCCCGCTGGGTTACTACCTCGTGCGAAGGGCGATCGAGTCGATCGAGGGCTTCGATCCGGGGCTCGCAGAGGCGATCCTCCACGTCATCCTCTCGCACCACGGCACCCTCGCCAACGGGTCGCCGGTGGTTCCGGCCACCCGCGAGGCGACGCTCGTGCACATGATCGACAACCTCGGCGGGCGCCTCGGCAGCTTCGACCGCATCGAGCGCGAGCTTCCCGCCGGCGAGCCCTGGTCGCGCTTCGACCGCGGGCTCGACTCCGCCGCTTACTTCCGGTCCCGCGCCGCGTAGGCGGCGGCTACTTTGACGCGGCGCTGGATCCGAATGGGTCCGCGCAGGGGCGAGGTGGGATCGGGCCAGCCCTCCTCTGAGGCAGCGCGGAAATTGCGTACTTCGCAGTTAGACCCGGCGGGTGGGTGGCCCAACCCTGACTATTCTGCTGACGCGATGGCCAAAGACACCGAGAAGCTGATCCGGCAGCTCTCCCTGATCTCGTTCCTGATGGCCAACGGGCGCCCGGTTTCGGCGCTCGAGATCAAACGCGAGGTGGAGGGCTACAGCTCGATGAACGAGGACGCGTTCGCGCGTCGCTTCTACGCCGATCGGGCCGAGCTTGAGAGCCTGGGGATCTCGCTCCAGGTCGACAAGCCCGCCGACGGCTTCTTTGAGGCCGAGCTCTACGCGCTGCCGCCCGAGAACTACTACCTGCCGGCCATCGAGTTCACTGACTCGGAGCTCGCCGCTCTTCGCACCGCGCTCGGCCTGCTCGACGGCGAGTTCGCCTACGCGGAGCCCCTTCGCCTCGCCCTGCAGCAGGTGTCCTGGGGTCGGCCCAGTCCGCTGGCCGAGGACGACAGCACCCCGATCGACGTCAAGCTCTCGCCCCCTGGCGGCGGGCGCGAGCTCTCACAGCGGCTGGCCAAGATCGAGACCGCGATCTCGCGTCGCAAGACGATCGAGTTCAGCTACTACTCGCTGCAGCGCGACGAGGTCTCCGACCGCAAGGTCGACCCGTATCACCTGGTCTTCCGCAACCGCCAGTTCTATTTGATCGGCCACTCGCACGAGCGCGAGGACGTGCGGGTGTTCAGGCTCTCCCGGATCAGGGGCAAGGTCTCCTACGCGACCAAGGCCGAGCACGACTTTTCGGCACCCGAGGACTTCGACCGCCGCGACTACGCGTCGCGGGCCGACTGGCAGATGGGTGAGATCGAGGGGACGGCCAAGGTCTTCGTCCGCGAGCGCATCGCCTGGTTGGTCGAGCGCGACTTCGGGACCTACGGCACCCTTCGCAAGGCCAAGCGGTCCGACGGCGTCAGCGGCCGGGGCTCGATCTATGAGACCGAGTACGCCTCCGCGCGCCAGCTCGTCTCGTGGGTGCTGGGCTGGCGCGAGAACGCCACCCTGCTTGAGCCCAAGGAGCTCGCCCGCGAGGCCAGCCAGCGTCTGAAGCTGATGCGCGAGCGCCACCGCGGCGCCTTCGAGGTGGCGAAGACCACCGCCAGGCCGCTGGCCGAGGGCAACGGCCGCGCCCGTTCCAACGGGCGCGGCGAATCGGTGATCAGGCCGGAGCGCTTTGCGCGGCTGGTCACCCTCGCGGGCTTGCTGATCGGCGCCGCCCGTGAGGGCGAGACCCTGCCCGTACAGCGGGTACTCGACGAGCTCAACATCTCGCTCGACGAGCTGCGGGAGGACATCGACGTGCTCAACGTCGTCAACTTCGGGGGCGGCACGTACGTGCTGTATGCGGAGATCGTGGGCTCGGAGATCGAGGTTGACCCCGACACCTACGGCGACAACTTCGCCCGGCCAGCCCGGTTGCTGCCTCTGGAGGCGAAGGCACTGGTGGCCGCGATCGACCTGTTCGGCGACCACCTTCCGCAGTCCGGCCTGCAGAGCGCCCGCTCCAAGATCGTGGCCGCGCTGGGCCACGATCCGTCGGAAGAGGGCCTCGAGATCGCGCCGGGGCGCGATGACTCAGAGGTCGTGCGAACCGTCAACGAGGCGATCCGCCGGCACCGCGTGCTCGAGCTCCAGTACTACAAGGAGAACGAGGACGAGTTCACGAAGCGCGAGGTGGAGCCCTACCAGCTCGTCAACGGCCCCGAGGGCTGGTATCTGGGCTGCTTCGATCTCGCCCGCTCAGACACCCGCCATTTCCGGCTCGACCGGATGAAGCAGGCCACGATGACCAACCGGGGGTTCGAGCCTCGGGAGGGAATCGACGAGCGCCTGGCGGAGCAGGAGTGGCTGGCGCACGGCGAGGTCGCGACCGCGGGGGTCGCCCGGGTCTGGGTGGCGCCCGAGCGAGCGCGCTGGCTGCGCGAGGAGCGCACCGTGGTCGAGGAGCTCGCCGATGGCGCGGTCGTGGTCGAGCTTCCCTACGGGTCGGTCGACTGGCTCGTGCGCGAGATCCTCAAGGGCGTCGGCGACCTTGTCGTCCTGGAGCCCGACGACGCGCGGGGGGCCGTGCGCAAGGCCGTCAGCGCCAGGGCCTAGGGCGAGCGGCTCAGGGCACCAGCCGGTCGAGGACGTCCGCGAGCCCTGCGAGGTCCGGCAGCTCCGCCGCGCGCGGCAGCTCGCTGGTTTCCGAAACCCGGTTGATCCAGACCGCCGTCAGGCCGAGCTCCGCGGCGGGTGCGATGTCGTGAAAGAGGCTGGCCGCGACGTGGACGTGGCGGTTCTGATCGGCCCTGGAATCGGCGAAGAAGCGCTCCCAGTGTCCCGGCGCCGGCTTGTAGGAGCCCGCCTCAGCTGCTGTGATGCGCAGTTCGAACTCGACCCCGATCGCGTCGATCGACGCCGCCAGCAGGTCGGGATCGGTGTTCGACAGTGCTGCCAGCCTCCAGCCGCGGTCGCGGGCTCCCTGGAGCTCGCTTCGGACCTCGGGGAAGGGGTTCCAACGCGGCAGGGACTCGGCCAGAGCGTCCTCGCTGCCCTCGGGAACCCGCAAGCCGGCAGCGTCGGCCAGGGCGGCCAGCGCCCGGCCCAGCACCTCGCGATAGGACAGACCGCCGTCAGCCTGAATCCGTGGTTCTGCGGTGTGATACTGGCGCAGCAGGGCGGCGGCGTCGGCGTCCGGCCACAGGGACGCGAAGGCGTTGCGAAGGCCGCCTTCCCAGTCGATCAGCGTCCCGTAGCAGTCGAACGTTGCCCAGCGATCGGTCATCCGAAGCCGCTCCAGGCTATCCCGAGATCCTCAGGATCGTGGCGCCTAACCCGGGCCCGCTCACACTCGAGGGGACGAACACCTACGTGGTTGGGCCCGTCGCTGGCTCCGACGAAGGCGTCTACGTGATCGATCCGGGCCCGGCCGACCGGGCGCACGTCGCAGCCGTCAAGCAGGCCGTCGCCGAGCGCGGGCGGCTCCGGGGAGTGCTGCTCACCCATTCGCACGCCGACCACTCGGCTGCGGTGCCAATGCTCGGCGGCTTGCTTCTGTGGGGTGAGATCGGAAGCGGCGATGAGGCCTCGCCCGACAGCGGCGCCGGGCCCGGCGGCGAGGGCTGGCGGGCGCAGCCGGATGCGAAGGCGGTGAGCCCGTTCGAGGTTGTGGCGACTCCCGGGCACGCCGTTGACCACGTCGTTTTCCTGCTCCGTTCGGTCTGCTTCAGCGGTGATCTCGTCCTGGGCCGTGGATCCGGCTTCGTGCCGCCCGACGGCGGCTCGCTCGCGGCGTACATGGAGTCGCTGCGCCGCGTTCGCGCACTCGACGTGGAGCTGCTGTGCCCGGGCCACGGTCCGTACGTGACCGATCCGAAGGCGAAGCTCGACGAGTACCTGGAGCACCGGCTCGATCGTGAGCGCAGGCTGGTGGAGGCGCTCGAGGCCGGTGAGCGCTCGCGTGAGCGGTTGCTCGACGTGGTCTGGGACGACGTGCCGGCCGAGCTGCGGCCTGCGGCGGCGCTGGTCATGCAGGCGCACCTGGAGAAGCTCGAGTTCGAGGGCCAGCTCCCGGACGACCTCACCGACTGACGGTCGCAGTCGCCGTCTAGAGTCCTGGGCGTGCTGGGACACGGTCTCGTGGGTCGCCTGGCCCTGATCGGTGCCGCCGGTGCCGCGGTCGCCGCGGCGGCTGCCGCGGGCCTCTGGTACCAGCTCTTCGTCAGACCCCTGCCGCGCACGCGGGGCCGCCTCCAGGTCTCCGGCCTAGACGGCCCTGTCGAGATCCGCCGCGACCGCTGGGGTGTGCCGCACGTCCGCGCCCACAGCCTCCGCGACGTCTGGTTCGCCGAGGGGTTCTGCCACGGCCAGGACCGGCTCTGGCAGCTCGAGCTCTACCGCCGCGTCGCGTCGGGCACGATCGCCGAGATCACAGGCCGCTCCGCACTGCTCAGCGATCGCTTTGTCCGCACGCTCGGCCTGCGGCGGGCTGCCGAGCGAGAGGCGGCAGCGCTGGAGCCGGGGCTGAGGGCGCACGTGGAGGCCTACTGCGCCGGGGTCAACGCTGCCGCGGCATCCGTGCGGGCCCTGCCGGCGGAGTTCCAGATCCTCCGGCTCGACTTCAGGGCCTGGACCCCGGTCGACATGCTGGCCACGGGCAAGCTGCTCTCCCTCGCACTGTCGACCAACTGGGAGCGGGAGGTGCTGCGTGCGGACATGGCCAGGGAGCTGGGTCCCGAGCTTGCCGCCCGCTTGGATCCGGGCTACCCCGCCGGCAATCCGGTGGTGCTGGACCCCGGGGCGCCGTTCTTTGAGGGTGACGGGCTGCGGCTCAGCGAGCAGTTCGACCGGGTGCGAGGAGCGCTTGGCCTTCCGAGCGAGGCGACGGGCTCCAACAACTGGGCGGTCGCGGCATCGCGCTCGACCACCGGCACCCCGCTGTTCGCCGGTGACCCGCACCTCGGGCCCAGCATGCCCGGGATCACGTATCAGGTGGCGCTGCAGGTCGGGGAGCGCTTCTGTAGCGGCGCGTCCCTGCCGGGCCAACTCGGTATCTACTTCGGCCAGAACAACGACGTGGCGTGGAGCGTCACCAACGCGCTCGCCGACGTCATGGACGTGTTCATCGAGCGCATCGTCGGCGACGAGTACGAGTTCGAGGGCGAGCGCAGGCCGCTCGAGGTGATCGAGGAGGAGATCCCCGTTCGCGGCGGCAAGCCGGAGCGCCTCGTGGTGCGGGCCACGCACCACGGCCCGATCGTCAACGAAGCACTGCGAGCCGACGAGTCCGAGCCTCTCGCCCTGCGCTGGATGTCGCTCGACTTCCCAACCGTTTCCGAGCCGATGGTGCGCCTTCTCGACATCCCCAGCGGCCCCGAGTTGATCGACGCGCTCGCTGGCCACCATACGCCCGTTCTCAACTTCATCTGGGCCGACAGCACTGGGTCGATCGGCTACAAGACCGTGGGCAGGGTCCCGATCCGGCGGGGAGACTGCCCTGACCTGCCCAAGCCGGGCTGGACGGGCGCGTACGAGTGGGACGGCTGGGTTCCCTACTCCGAGCTTCCTGAGCTGGTCGACCCCGAGGCCGGCTTTCTCGTCAGTGCAAACAACCGGATCGAGCCCGACGGCTACCCCCACCACATCACCAGCGACTACTTCGACGGCTACCGTGCGCGTCGGATCGAGCAGCTCCTTCAGTCGGCCCCCGAGCACGACCTCGACGACTTCGCGCGGATGCAGCTCGACATGCTCTCGATCCCCGGCCTCGAAACCGTGCACCGGCTGGCCCGCCTGCGCGAGCCGGGGGCAGGGCAGGTGCCGCTCTCTCAGCGCGAGATCGCGGCGATCGAGCGGCTGAAGAGCTGGGATGGCCGCATGTCGGTCGACTCGGTCGCTGCGACGATCTACCAGGCGTTCACGTTGCGCCTGGGACGGGAGGTCGCCCGGGCGGCGATCGGCGATCGCGACCTCTCCGAACGCTGGCTCGACCGCGCCCACAACGGGTTCATGACCCACGTCACCTCCCCCTGGCGCTGGCAGTCGCACCTGCTCGCGCTCTGGGACGAGGGCGACACCGAGCTCATTGGGCGCTTGTGGGAGGAGCTGGCGGCAGATGCGTTGCGCGGCGCGCTCGACGACCTCGCCCAGCGCTTTGGCTCTGACCCGAACGGGTGGCGCTGGGGCAAGGTCCACGCGCTCAACTTCCGGCACGCCCTGGGTGACGCCAGCCCGATCCTGGCCTGGATCTTCAACCGCAGGCTCGAGGTGGGAGGGGCCCAGGAGACCGTTGCCCAAGTGGGGTGGGATCCGAACAACCCGTTCGAGGGCATCTGGGCGCCCTGCTGGCGGCTCGTGGCGGATCCCGCCCGGCCCGACAAAGCCCGTTGGCAGCAGTTCACCGGCCAGTCCGGCCATCCGGCCAGCCCTCATTACGACGACCTCCAGAAGCGCTGGCTGCGGGGCGAGACGCAGCCGATGGCCGGCGAACCGCCGTGGCGGACCCTGGAGCTCGAGCCGGATGCCCAGTCGTAGGGACGAGATCAAGCTGACGGACGACGAGCGCAGCGAGTTGCTCGAATCAGAGCGCGTGGTTGTCGTCTCCTCGCTGGGGCCGCGGGGTTGGCCGCACTCGATGCCCATGTGGTACGTGGTCCGCGACGGTGAGATCTGGGTCTGGACCTACGCCAAGTCCCAGAAGGTCCGCAACCTCGAGCGCGATCCGCGCGCGACCCTGCTGGTGGAGACCGGCTACGAGTACACCGAGCTGCGCGGCGTTCAGATCGAGGCCGTTGCGGAGCTGATCCGCGACACCGAGCGCGTGCTCGAGTTCGCCAAGGAGCTGACGATCCGCTACTCGGAGGGGATCTCCAGCGTCGAGGGCGACGCCGCCGCGGCGCTCCAGGCCCAGGCACCGAAGCGCGTTGCGATCCGCTTCGAGGCCAAGCGCACCGCCGCCTGGGATCACCGCAAGCTGGGCCGGACGTACTAGTGCGGGATTCTTGCCGCGCCCGACCGTCGCCACCGAGCGTGGGCGCACTGAGCCCCGGCGCTAGCCTTGCGCGTCGATGGAGTCCCTCAAGGGCCTGATCCTGTCGGGCGGCGCCGGCACGCGGCTGCGTCCGATCACGCACACGTCGGCGAAGCAGCTGGTTCCCGTGGCCAACAAGCCGGTGCTCTTCTACGGCATCGAGGCTCTCGTCGGTGCGGGGGTGACCGACATCGGCATCGTGATCGCTCCCGACACGGGCGAGGAGATCAAGCAGGCGGTGGGGGACGGCTCGGCCTTCGGCGCGCACGTCACCTACATCCAACAGGCAGAGCCGCTTGGGCTCGCCCACGCCGTGCTCATCGCCGAGGAGTTCCTCGAGGATGCGCCGTTCGTGATGTACCTCGGCGACAACCTGCTTCGCGACGGGATCGTCGACCTCGTGGAGGCGTTTCGAAGCTCGAAGCCCGACGCACTCATCCTGCTGACCAAGGTGCCCGACCCGCAGAACTACGGTGTCGCGGCCCTCGATGGCGACAGCGTGCTGCGCCTGATCGAGAAGCCGGAGCAGCCTCCCAGCGACATGGCTTTGGTCGGCGTCTACATGTTCGGCCCGCCGATCTTCGAGGCGGCAAAGGCGATCGAGCCGTCGGGCCGTGGTGAGCTCGAGATCACCGACGCGATCCAGCAGCTGATCGACGGCGGTCGGCGCGTCGAGAGCCGCCGGGTCAATGGCTGGTGGAAGGACACGGGCCGGCTCGACGACATGCTTGACGCGAATCGCCTGGTGCTGGAGGACCTCGAGCGCCGCGTGGAGGGCGAGCTTGTCGACACGAAGGTGGACGGGCGGGTGGTGATCGAGCCGGAGGCGCGGCTGGAACGGTCGGTCGTCCGCGGGCCGGCGATCGTCGGCGCCGGGGCTCGGATCCTCGATTCCTACGTCGGTCCGTACACGTCGATCGACCGCGACGTTGAGGTCACCGGATCGGAGGTGGAGCACTCGATCCTGCTGGCCGGCTCCAGCATCGACCGCCTGGGGTCGCGCATGGAGGCTAGCCTCCTGGGCCGTAACGTGAAGCTCGTGCGAGGCGAGACGCTCCCACGGACCCTGCGGATGATCGTCGGCGACAACTCGGAGATCCACATCCCGTGAAGACGCTCGTCACGGGAGCCGCCGGGATGCTCGGAAGCGACGTCGTCGACGCCTGCGCCGAGCGTGGCCACGAGGTGGTGGCGCTCGCCCGCGCCGACCTGGACGTCACGGATGCCGCCGCCGTGGAGGCGGCCATCGACCGCCACCGGCCGGATGCGGTTGTCAACTGCGCGGCCTGGACCGACGTCGACGGAACCGAGGACGCCGAGTCGGCCGCGATGCGGGTGAACGACACGGGCGCCGCCCTGGTCGCAACGGCCGCGGCGGCGATCGGGGCCAAGGTCCTCTACGTGTCGAGCGACTACGTCTTCGACGGGTCCAAGCGGCGGCCGTACGTGGAATCCGACCTGCCCGCCGCGCTCTCGGCCTACGGCCGGACCAAGCAAGCGGGTGAAACGTCGGTCGCCGTCGCCAACCCACGCCACTTCGTCGTTCGCTCCTCCTGGTTGTTCGGCACCAACGGCCAGAACTTCGTCGAGACGATGCTCCGGCTGGGCTCAGAGCAGCCCGAGGTGCTCGTGGTGTCCGACCAGCATGGCTGCCCCACCTACACCCGCCACCTTGCGGAGGGACTGGCGCTGCTCGTGGAGGGCGATGAGTTTGGCATTCATCACCTGGCGGGCGCCGGATCGTGCTCGTGGTTCGACTTCGCGCAGGAGATCTTCGACCAGGCTGGGCTCGAGTCGCGTGTCATGGCCGCCACCACCGACATGCTCGCTCGCAAAGCGCCGCGCCCCGCGAACTCGGTCCTCGCAAGCGAGCGCCCCGACCCGATCGTGCTTCCGCACTGGAAGCAGGGCCTCGGCGAGTACATGGCCGAGCGCCAGGTGCGGGCGGGAGCCGCGTGAAGGTACTCGTCGCGGGCGGGGCCGGGTTCATCGGCTCGGCCTACGTTCGCCATCGATTGAGCACCGACGCCGAGGGCTCGGTGCGCGTGCTCGACAAGCTCACCTATGCCGGGCGCCGCGAGAACCTCAGCGACCTGCCTGAGGGCCGTTGCGAGCTGGTGGAGGGGGACATCGCCGACGTCGACGCCGTCGCGGCGGCGATCGAGGGTTGCGACGCCGTGGTCAACTTCGCCGCCGAGTCGCACGTCGACCGCTCGATCCACTCGCCCGGTGAGTTCATCCAGACCGACGTCTTCGGCACCTTCGTGCTCCTGCAGGCTGCCCGCGCGGCCGGTATTCGCCACGTGCAGGTGTCGACGGACGAGGTCTACGGCTCGATCGAGTCCGGCTCGTTCACCGAGACTTCGCCGCTTGAGCCCTCGTCTCCCTACTCGGCGTCGAAGGCCGGCGGTGACCTGATCGTCGGCGTGTTTCACCGCACCTACGGCGTTGAGGCACTGATCGTCCGGGGTTCCAACAACTACGGCCCGCGTCAGCACCCGGAGAAGCTGATCCCACTTTGTGTGCTCAACGCCCTCGCCGACGACCCGCTGCCGGTCTACGGCGACGGTCGCCAGGTTCGCAACTGGCTCTACGTTGAGGACTTCGCGGTCGCCATCGACCTCGTGCTGGAGCGCGGTGAGCCCGGTGAGACCTACAACGTGGGCGGGCCCGACGAGCTCGCCAACGTCGACGTCGTCAAGTGGATCCTCGAGCTGACCGACCGCGACGAGTCGCTGATCGAGTACGTGACCGACCGGCCCGGGCACGACAGGCGCTACTCGCTCACCTCCGACAAGGTGCGCGAGCGGTTGGGCTGGGAACCCGCGACGAGCTTCGAGGAGGGGCTGCGGGGCACCGTCGACTGGTATCGCGACAACGAGTGGTGGTGGGGCCCGATCCGCTCGGGCGCCTACCGCGACTACTACCAGCGCCAATACGGCCGCAGCCTGGGTTGAGCCCTCCCAGCGAGTGAGCGTTCAGGTAGCCCCTGGGCTACCAAAACGTGCAGTCGCGGCCGGGGCGTAAGATCGGAAGGTTCAGCATGCCTCCGTCCAAGAGTGTGAAAGCCGACCCACTTGCCGCCTTCAGCGACCGCACGAGCCGCTGGTTCGAGGCGTCGTTCGAAGCGCCGACGCCTGCGCAGGCACAGGGCTGGCCGGCGATCGCGTCGGGCGCGAACACGCTGATCAGCGCGCCAACCGGCTCCGGCAAGACGCTCGCGGCGTTCTTGTGGGGCATCGATCGGCTCGCGAAGGAGCCTGAGCGGCTCGGCTCGGGCGTGCGAATCGTCTACGTCTCGCCGCTGAAGGCTCTTTCCTACGACGTCGAGCGCAACCTGCGAGCGCCCCTGAAGGGGATCGGGGTCGACGTCTCGGTCGGGCTTCGCACCGGCGACACGCCCCAGCGCGAACGCCAGGCGATGCGCCGCAACCCACCCGACATCCTGATCACGACCCCGGAGTCGCTGTATCTGATCATCACCTCCCAGGCGCGCGAGATCCTGACCGGGGTCGAGGCAGTGATCGTGGACGAGATCCACGCCGTCGCGCAGTCCAAGCGCGGCGCTCACCTGGCGCTGACGCTTGAGCGCCTCGCGCACCTGGTGTCCTCGAACGAGGGCCAGGACCCTCAGCGCATCGGCCTCTCCGCCACGCAGCGCCCGCTGGAGCGAGTGGCCGAGTTCCTGGTCGGGCCGCGTCGCGAGTGCCAAATCGTCGACGCCGGCCGCACCAAGGAGCTCAACCTCGAGATCGTCGTCCCGGTCGAGGACATGACGGACCCGACCGCGTCGGCGGACGGTGCGAGCGACCCTCCCGCGGCCCCGCCGGTCGTACCGTCCGCCGACCGCATCGACCCAGGTCCGATCGAAGCTTCCCTCGACCCCGCGACCAACCCCCGCTCGATCTGGCCCGCGATCTACCCCGAGCTCCTGCGCCTGGTGCAGGAGCACACCTCGACGATCATCTTCGTCAACAACCGCCGCGGCGCCGAGCGCCTTGCCAAGCGCCTGAACGAGCTCGCCTACGAGCAGGAGCCACAGGAGCTCCCCGCAACCGAGCACGCCGGAAACGGCAAGCCGGCCGACCCGCCGGCCGGTGACGGCTTCGTTGAAATCGCCCGTGCGCACCACGGTTCGCTCGCCCACGAGGAGCGCCTGGTGGTGGAGGAGCTGCTCAAGTCGGGCCAGCTCCCCTGCCTCGTCGCGACCTCCTCGCTGGAGCTCGGGATCGACATGGGGGCGGTCGACCTGGTGATCCAGGTGGAGTCGCCGAAGTCGGTGACCCGCGGCCTGCAGCGGATCGGTCGCGCCGGGCACGGGCTCGGCGAGGTCTCCAAGGGCCGCATCTTCCCCAAGTTCCGCGCCGACCTGCTCGAGTGCGCGGTGGTGACGCGCCGGATGCGAGAGGGCGAGATCGAGGAGACCGTGGTCCCCCGCAACCCGCTCGACGTGCTCGCCCAGCACCTCGTCTCGATGGTCGCCGACGCCGACTGGGAGGTGTCGGAGGTCGAGCAGGTGGTGACCGGCGCGGAGCCCTTCCGCGAGCTCGGCCGCGAGCAGCTCGACAACGTGCTCGACATGCTCGACGGCCGCTACCCCTCGGATCGCTTCGCGGAGCTGCGGCCGCGACTGGTCTGGGACCGCGCGGCCGGCACCCTCCGTGGCCGCAGGGGCGCACGCCAGCTCGCGGTTACCAACGCCGGCACGATCCCCGACCGCGGCCTCTACGGCGTGCACCTTCCCGACGGCCGCCGGGTCGGCGAGCTCGACGAGGAGATGGTCTACGAGGCGCGCCCGGGCCAGACGTTCCTGCTCGGGGCCACCACGTGGCGAATCGAGGAGATCACCCGCGATCGCGTCATCGTCACCCCTGCCCCGGGGGTGCCGGGCGCGGTTCCGTTCTGGCGCGGCGACGGGATCGGGCGTCCGGTGGACCTGGGCCGGGCCATCGGAGCCTTCACGCGGGAGGCGGTGAGCGCCGACCCGGCCACGCTCGCCGCCGACTACGACCTCGACCGCCGCGCCGCCGAGAACCTGGTCGCCTACCTGCTCGAGCAGCAGACCGCCACCCGCGTTGTCCCGTCCGACCAGACGATCGTGATCGAGCGCTTCCGCGACGAGATCGGCGACTGGCGGTTGTGCGTGCTGTCGCCGTTCGGGGGTCGCGTCCATGCCGCGTGGGGGATGGCGCTGTCCGCTCGCATCCGCGACGAGCTCGACCTCGAGGCCGACGCGATCTGGTCCGACGACGGGATCGCCGTGCACTTGCCCGACGCCGACGAGGCACCGCCGGCCGACCTCGTCCTGCTCGAGCCGGACGAGCTCGAGGACCTCGTCGTGCGCGAGCTGTCCGGTACGGCTCTGTTCGGGGCTCGCTTTCGCGAGAACGCCTCGCGCAGCCTGCTGATCCCGCGCGCGTATCCGGGCAAACGGACGCCGTTGTGGCAGCAGCGCCTGAAGGCCCAGAGCCTGCTGGAGGTGGCCAAGGACTTCCCCCGCTTCCCGGTCACGCTCGAGACCTACCGGGAGTGCCTGCAGGACGTGCTCGACTTGCCGGCGCTCCAAGAGCTGCTGCGCGACCTGCACTCGCGCAAGGTGTCTCTCGTCGAGGTCGAGACGCAGACGGCTTCGCCCTTTGCCTCCTCGCTGCTCTTCGACTACGTCGCGACCTACATGTACGAGGGCGACACGCCCAACGCGGAGCGCCGTGCGGCGGCCCTGGCGCTGGATCGCGATCTGCTGCGCGAGTTGCTGGGCGCCGACGAGCTCCGCGAGCTGATCGACCCCGAGGCCTTGGAGGAGGTCGAGCGCTCGCTGCAGCTGATGCATCCCGACGCGCTCGCGAGGGATCGCGACGCCCTGCAACAGGTGCTGCGCCGCCTCGGTGACCTCACGGAGTCAGAGTGCGGGCAGCGGGTCGCGGAGGGCTACTCGGCGGCGTCGATGCTGGAGAAGCTGGAGCGCGAGCGCCGCGCAGCGAAGGTGCGGATCGCCGGGGAGGAGCGGTGGATCGCTGCCGAGGACGCGGGGCTTTACCGCGACGCGCTCGGCGTGCCGTCGCCCCCGGGCCTGCCCGAGTCGTTTGGCGCCGAGGTGCCGGACGCGATGGCGGTCTTAGTGCGCCGTTACGCCCGCACCCACGGCCCGTTCCCCACCGGCCAGCTTGCCGCCCGCTATCGAGTCGATCCACTTCCCGCGCTGCGCGAGCTCGAGCGCTCGGGCGAGCTCGTTCGCGGTGAGCTGCTGCCCGGCGGCACCGAGCGCGAGTGGTGCGACACCGACGTCCTGCGCCGGGTGCGCCGCGCCAGCGTGGCCGCGCTCCGGCACGAGGCCGAAGCGGTCGACCAGCGCGAGCTAGCCAGGTTCCTTCCCGCGTGGCAGAACGTCGACGCCCACCGCCCCGCTGGCGCTGGCCCCGACCGGCTGCGAGAGGCGCTCGTGCCGCTGCAGGGAGTGGCGCTGACGCCCGAGGTCTGGGAGCGCGACGTCCTGCCTCGGCGACTTGGCGCCTACAGCCCCGCCTGGATGGACGAGCTCTCCACGGGTGGCGAGGTGGTGTGGATCGGAGCCGGTGCCGTGGGGCGCTCGGGTCGGGCGGCGATCTACTTCCGCGAGGACGTACGGCTCGCCGGCCCACCACCCGCGAACGCCAAGCTGGATCGACCCGAGGGCGAGGGGCACGACGCGATCCGCGAGCGGCTCGCCGCCGCTCCGAGCTTCTGGGTGGATCTCGTCGCCGACCTCGACTTGCCTGCCGAGGAGCTGCACGCTGCGCTCTGGGATCTCGCCTGGGCCGGCGAGGTCACCAACGACGCGTTCTCGCCCCTGCGCGCCCGTCGGCTCTCCGCGGTGCGCAGTCAACGTCCGCGAGGCCGCCGGTTCGCGTCACGTCGGCCGGCCGGCCGGCAGGCGGTCCAGGGCCGCTGGTCGCTGACGGAAGCGCTGTTTCGCGATGTCCCGCCCCAAGGGCCGCGCCTTCGTGCCCTCGCAGAGCTGATGCTCGAGCGATACGGGGTGGTGACTCGCGAGTCGGTGCTCGCCGAGGGCCTGCCCGGAGGTTTCTCCGCGCTCTACGGCGAGCTCTCCAACCTCGAGATGCTCGGCACCGCTCGGCGCGGGTACTTCGTCGAAGGCCTCGGGGGAGCCCAGTTCGCGCTCGCTGGGGCGATCGAACGGCTGCGCGGACTGCCTCCGGCCGACGGCTCGTTCCTGCTCCTCGCCGCAACCGACCCGGCGAACCCGTACGGGGCCGCGCTGCCCTGGCCCAAACGCGAGGGCGGCCGCCGGCCGGCGCGCACGGCGGGCGCCTACGTGCTGTTGCGCGACGGGGAGCCGCTGCTGTACGTAGAGCGCGGCGGCCGGGGAATCCTCCGACTGGCAGAGCTCGAGGGCGAGCAGCTGATCGAGGCGATCTCCGCACTTGCCGAGGCGGCCCGCGATGGCACGCTGCCCAAGCTCGGCCTCGAGCGCCTCGACGGTGAGCCGGTGATCGGCTCGGGTCTCGAGGAGACGCTGATCGCAGCCGGCTTTTCGCGCCAGCCGCGCAAGCTCGTCGCCGCGGGTTGAGCCGTGGCCGAGGGCGACGCCGTCCACCGCAACGCGGTGCGGATCGCCACCGCCCTCGGTGATGCCCCTCTCGCCGGAGCGGCGGCGCCCAACCCGCGCAGCCCGTTGCGGCTTCAGGCCGAGCGGCTGCGATCGCTCGCTGGGCGTCGCCTCGAGCGCGCCGAGGCGCACGGAAAGCATCTCTTCCTGCGTTTCGAGGGCGGCCTCACCCTCCACGGGCACCAGGGCGTCAGCGGCACCTGGCACGTCTTCGGGCACGGCGCGGAGGGCCGGCGGCCGCTACAGGGCGCCTGGGTGGTCCTCACAACGGCGACAGCGACGGCGGCGGAGTTCGGCGGCTCGCGGCTCGCGCTTCGAACCGAGGCGGAGCTTCGCGCCGATCCCCGCCTGCGGTCGCTGGGGCCTGATCTGCTCGCGCCCGAGTTCACCCCGGAGCGCGGGGTCGCTGCCCTGCGCGCGGCAGAGCCCACGCGCGAGCTGGGCGAAGCCTTGTTGGACCAGCGGCTGATCGCGGGGATCGGCAACGTCTACAAGGCCGAAGGCTGCTTCGGCGCGCGGGTCAGTCCCTGGCGCCGTCTCTCCGAGCTCTCCGACGACGAGCTCGGGTCCGTCGTCGCCGAGACGGTGAGCCTGATGCGCGCCGGGCTGGCGGGCGAACGCGGGCAGCGCGCGGTCTATCGCCGCAGCGGACGTCACTGCCCGCGCTGTGGCGGGCGGATCCGGTCTCGCGGCCAGGGCGACTCCAACCGGATCACGTACTGGTGCCCGCGCTGTCAGCGCTAGCCGGCCCGCATTCGCAGGCACAAGAGCGCGATAATCCGGGGAGGTGCCGGAGGAGACCACCGAGCTGCTGATGCGTGTGCCGCTGTTCTCCGAGCTCTCGGGTGAGGAGCTCGAGCGGATCGCCAGCGTGGCCGTCCCACGCTCGTTTCCCAAGGGCGTTCGCGTGTTCCACGAAGGCGACACGAGCGACGCGTGTTACATCGTCCGCGCGGGCGACCTCCGGGTCACGCGCGAGCACTCCGACGGCCGCGCCATTGCCCTGGCGACGTTGGGTAGAGGCGACATCTTCGGCGAGCTGGCCATGCTCGACGGCGGCTCGCGCTCGGCCAGCGTCGAGACCCTGTCGGACTCCGAGCTCCTGGCGCTGCCCGCATCGGATGTTCGTCGCGTGATCGCTGCCCATGGGGACATCGCCGCGAAGCTGATCGTCGCCCTGACCCGGCGGCTCCGCGAGACAAACGAACGCGTCGCCCGGCAGTCGTTTCAAACCGTTCCCAGTCGCGTGGCCGGGGTGCTGAACCAGCTGATCGCCGAGGAGGCGATTCCCGAGGACCGTGAGGGGATCACGGTGAGGATGACTCAGGCGGACCTCGCGCAGCTCGCGGGCACCTCGCGCGAGAGCGTCAGTCGCTTTCTGGCCACTCTGGAGCGCGCCGGCGTGGTGCACGTGGGGCGTGGACGCGTGACGGTGGTCGAGCCGCGACGCCTTCGCGCCTACATCTTCTAGAGGCCGCACGCGGTGTCGGAGCGACAGCGCGCGCGCATGGTGGAGCGCCAGCTGCGCCGCCGTGGGATCGCCGATGAGCGAGTGCTCCAGGCAATGGCAAGCGTTCCCCGCGAGCGCTTCGTTCCCGAGCCCTACCGGAGGCGCGCGTACGCCGACTCGGCGCTGCCGATCGGCCACGGCCAGACGATCTCCCAGCCGTGGGTGGTGGCGGCGATCTGCGAGGCGCTCGAGCTCCGGGGCACCGAGACCGTGTTGGACGTCGGCGCCGGGTCCGGCTACTCGACCTGTGTCCTCGCACACCTGGCGCGCGAGGTGATCGGCATCGAGCGCGTGCCCGAGCTCGCCGAGTCCGCTCGCGAGGCGCTGGCAGACCTTGGGGTGACGAACGCCGAGGTGATCGTCGGGGACGGGACGCGGGGCCTGCTCGAACGCGCGCCGTTCGAAGGGATCGCCGTGCACGCCACGGCCCCCGCGCCCCCGCCAAGCCTGCTCGCTCAGCTCAGCGTTGGCGGAATCCTCGTCTGCCCGGTGGCGGAGCGGCGCGCCGACATGCTGACCGCCTTTCGCCGGCTGTCCGAGGACATCGACCCGGAGACCGGCGCCGGGATCGAGCGGCGGCCCATCGCTCCGTGCCGCTTCGTGCCGCTGATCGGCGAGGAGGGATTCGGGCTCGATTGAAGCCGGAACGCCGAATCACGCGCTTCTAAGCGTTAGGCTCACGATCCCATGGCCGGGGGCTTCTACGCGCTCAACTTCTTTTCCCCCGCGTTCGTCGACCAGCTCAAGCGTGGTCGCAAAACCGCCACGATCCGTCTCGGCGACAAGTCGCGCAAGTATGAGCGCGGCCAGGTTGTCTGGATCACGGTCGGCTACCAGCACAGTCCGAAGGAGAAGCTGTTCGCCGCGGTCATCGACGACGTCGAGGTGAAGCGCGCCCGGGACCTGTCCCCGCGCGACATCGAGCACGACAACCCGGAGTTCAGACGCCTCGATGAGACGCTCGGCTTCATGCGCCAGATCTACGGCCGCGAGATCTCCGGGGACGACACGGTGACCGTGATCCGCTTCGCGCAGGTCGTCGAGAGCCCGGGCACGCAGTTCGGCAACGGCGAGCCGCCCTCTCCGAATTGAGGGATTACCGCTTTCTTACGACGTGGCTCCTGGAGGCTGATCGTGAGCGCGTGTGGGACGCCATCTACGACTCCGAGCGGTGGCCCAGCTGGTGGCGCGGGGTCGAGAGCGCGCGGCGCCTGACCGAAGGCGACGAGCACGGCGTCGGACAGGTGGGCGCGTACGTGTGGCGCAGCCGGATTCCCTACGCAGTCGGGTTCGAGGTCACGACGACGCGCGTGGAGCGCCTGCGGCTGCTCGAGGGTCGGGCCACGGGCGGGCTCGAGGGCACCGGACGCTGGCGCCTGTTCGAGCAGGACGGGGTCACGGCAGTGCTCTACGAGTGGAACGTGCGCACGACGAAGCGGTGGATGAACCTCATTGCCCCGATTGCACGCCCGGCGTTCGAGTGGAACCACAACTGGGTGATGCGAAACGGCGGCAGCGGCCTCGCGAGCCTGCTTGGCGCCCGCTTGCTGGCCGCTGACTGAGTCGCCGGATCTCAGCGTCATCGACTCAGATCCTTGACTTCAAAGGCACGCTCGCTACACTCACCAGGACGCTTCGGCACTCTCTCATATAGAGTGCCAAGGCAGGCGGACATTCAACCGGACTGCAACGGAGGTAAAGCGCATGAACCTGAAGCCCCTCGGCGATCGAGTGATCGTCCAGGCGATCGAGGAGGAGGAGACGACCGCCAGCGGCATCGTGCTTCCCGATACGGCGAAGGAGAAGCCGCAGAAGGGCAAGGTCGTCGCGGTTGGCGACGGCAACTGGGACGAGGACGGCGAGAAGCGGATCCCGCTCGATGTCGCCGCGGGCGACGAGGTCCTCTACTCCAAGTACGGCGGCACCGAGGTGAAGATCGACGGCGACGACCTGCTCGTGCTTCGCGAGTCGGACGTCCTCGCCAAGGTCGTCTAGCCCCCACCCCTGAACAGACTGACCTCAAGAAGAAGGAGAACTGGATAGCTATGGCTCACAAGGAGCTCAAGTACGACGCGGAGGCGCGGGCCTCATTGCAGGCCGGCGTCGATGCGGTCGCCGACGCTGTCAAGGTCACGCTCGGCCCCAAAGGCCGCTACGTGGTCCTCGACAAGAAGTTCGGCGCACCGACGATTACCAACGACGGCGTCACGATCGCTCGGGAGATCGAGATCGAGGATGTCTTCGAGAACCAGGGCGCACAGCTCGTGCGCGAGGTTGCCACGTCGACCAACGACGTCGCCGGAGACGGCACGACGACGGCGACCCTGCTCGCCCAGACGATCGTTCGCCACGGCCTCAAGAACGTCGCCGCCGGCGCCAACCCGTTGGCCCTGCGCCGCGGCATCGAGTCCGCGGTCGATCAGGTCGTCGATCATCTTCGCAACAAGCAGTCGAAGGAGATCGAGGGCAAGGAGCAGATCGCTCGCGTGGCCGCGATCTCTGCGGCCGACGAGGAGATCGGCAACGTGATCGCCGATGCGATCGAGAAGGTCGGCAAGGACGGCGTAGTGAACGTCGAGGAGGGCCAGACCTTCGGCATGGAGCTCGAGTTCACCGAGGGGATGCAGTTCGACAAGGGCTACATCTCGCCCTACATGATCACCGACCAGGACCGCATGGAGGCGGTGCTCGAGGACCCCTACCTCCTGATCGCGAACCAGAAGATCGGCTCGGTTAGGGACCTGCTGCCCGTGCTCGAGCAGGTGATGCAGAGCGGTAAGCCGCTCGTGCTCATCGCCGAGGACGTCGAGGGCGAGTCGCTCGCGACGCTCGTCGTCAACAAGCTCCGCGGCACCTTCACCGGCGTTGCGGTCAAGGCGCCCGGCTTCGGCGACCGGCGCAAGCGGATGCTCGAGGACATCGCAGTCCTCACGGGCGGCGAGGTGATCACCGAGGAGATGGGCCTCAAGCTCGAGAACACGCAGCTCTCGCAGCTCGGTCGGGCCCGTCGCGTGGTGGTCTCCAAGGACACGACGACGATCATCGACGGCGCCGGCGAGAAGTCGGAGATCGAGGGCCGGATCAACCAGATCCGTCAGGAGATCGAGAACACCGACTCCGACTTCGATCGCGAGAAGCTCCAGGAGCGGCTGGCGAAGCTGGCCGGTGGAGTCGCCGTGGTCAAGGTCGGTGCCGCGACCGAGACCGAGATGAAGGAGAAGAAGCACCGCGTCGAGGACGCGCTGCAGGCGACCAGGGCGGCTCTCGAGGAGGGCATCGTCCCGGGTGGCGGCGTCGCGCTGCTGAACGCGCAGGAGGCGGTCGACTCCAAGAGCCTGGACGCCGATGAGGCCACGGGCGCGGAGATCATCCGCCGCTCGCTTGAGGCGCCCCTGCGCCAGATCGCCGAGAACTCCGGCATGGAGGGCTCGGTCGTGGCCGAGAAGGTGCGCGGCCTGAAGCCCGGCGAGGGCCTCAACGCTGAGACCGGCGAGTACGGCAACCTGGTGGAGGCGGGCGTCATCGACCCCACCATGGTCACCCGTTCGGCGCTGCAGAACGCGGCCTCGATCGCCAAGAACATCCTCACCACGGAGGCGATCGTCGCCGAGCCGCCCGAGAAGGAGCCGGCGATGGCCGGTGGCGGTATGCCCGACATGGGCGGGATGATGTAGCTCGATTTCGAGCTAACCTCGCCTCAACAGGCGAGTGCCTCCGCGAGGAGGCGACTTCTGAGGGGCCCGGCAACCGCCGGGCCCCTCTTCGTTGCGGACGGCGGACGCACAGAGGTACCGGCGATCAGGTACAAGGGAGGAGTTCAGGCTGACCTGTCTCGGCCGAACGGGGGGCTCGGCTTCGGTCGAGCCCCCTTTCGCCAGGACGCAGTCAGTCGGCGCCGAGCACCTCGGCCATCGGCAGCGGCGACACGCCCAGGGCCTCGGCGTCTGCGGTGCCGCGCGGGGTGACCATGGGCACCTCCATCAGCTCGGCTTCCTCCCAGGTCGCAAAGGCCGCCTCGCCAGCCAGGCGGCGCAGCCAGATCAGGCTCGTCCGCACCAGCCCGAGCGGTAGGTGCACGAGCGGCCGCTCGCGTCCTGCGGCCCGGGCGATCGTGCGCGCCATCTGGTCGTAGCTGAGGACCTCGGGGCCGGCCAGCTCGTAGCGGCGCTCGGAGCCGGCCTCCAACGCCGCCAGCACGCAGCGTGCGACGTCCCCGGCCCAGATCGGCTGGAACGCCGCCTGCCCTGAGCCGGAGATCGGCAACACGGGAAGCAGCGCCAGCCGGCGCATGATCGTCACCCAGGGGTCGTCGCGGTCGTACACGATCGAGGGCGCGAAGATCGTCGTCTGGAGCTCGGCGTGCGACACGGCCCGCTCGGCCAGCGCCTTGGCGCGAAAAAAGCGTGTGCGCTGGAACTCGCTGGCGCCGATCGCCGAGAAGAAGACGAAGCGTTCGACCCCCGCCTCGGGGGCCGCCCTCAGCAGGCGCGCCGTCGCCAGCCCGTTGAGCTCCTCGACGGGCGCCCTGGGCTGATCCCGAATCGTCGCTGCGAGGTGGATCACGGTGTCGACCCCGCGCAGCGCTTGGCGGCGGACCCTGGGGTCGTCCAGCTCAGCGAGGTCGCCGAGGGCGATGCGCACCTGGACCCTCGCTCGCCCCAGCCCGCGCGGATCGCGCACCAGCACGCGCACGTCGTGCCCCCGCTCGAGCAGGAGCGGCACGAGTGCCTTGCCTATGGTCCCCGTCGCCCCCGTGACCAGGATCATCGCGCGGACTCTAGAATGTCCGCTCCCTCGGCCGTGTCCGCAGGCGGACACATCGAACGATCCCCGCGAAACGAAGAGGAACCGAGCCTTGGCCTATGTCATCGCCGAACCCTGCATCGGGACGAAGGACAACTCCTGCGTGGAGGTCTGCCCGGTCGACTGCATCCACCCGACGCCGGACGAACCCGACCACGAGGCGGCTGAGCAGCTCTACATCGATCCCGACGAGTGCATCGACTGCGACGCCTGCGTCGAGGCGTGCCCGGTCGATGCGTGCTTCGCCGAGGATCAGCTGCCCGAAGAGTGGCAGAAGTACATCCAGATCAACGCGGAGTACTACTCCAGCAAGTAGCTACTGGACGACCGGGAGCTCCGTGCCGCTGACCGCGGGACGGCCGGCAAGAGCCGGCGCCTCGGCCTGCATTACGGGCAGCTCCTGAGGCGTCGCCGCAACGATCCCCCGCGCCGCGGCCCGGATCGCCTGCGAGGCGGGCGCATCCGGCTGCTCGAGCACGAGCGGGGTTCCGGCGTCGGCGTGCTCTCGGAGGTCCTCTGCCAGCGGCACCTTGCCCAGCAGCGGCACGTCGAGCTCGTCGGCGAGGAGCTGGCCTCCGCCCTCGCCGAAGATCGCGAAGCGCTCGCCGCCGGGAGTCGTGAAGCCGGACATGTTCTCGATCACGCCGAGCAGCTCGAGATCAACCTTCCCGGCCATCTCGGCCGCCCTGCGGGCCACCGCCTGCGCGGCCGGCTGCGGGGTGGTGACGATCAGCACCTTCGCCTGCGGCAGGAGCTGAGCGAGGGTCATCGAGACGTCTCCGGTGCCCGGCGGCAGATCGAGAAGCAGGTAGTCCAGCTGGTCCCAGGCGACGTCCTCCAGGAACTGCTGGATGGCTTTGTGGAGCATCGGCCCGCGCCAGACCACTGCCGCGTCCTGCTCGAGGAAGAAGCCGATCGACATCACCTTGATCCCGCCCGGTCCTTCGGGGGGGATGATCTTGCGCTCGGCGTTGACGTCGGGCTTGCGGTCAACCCCGAGCATGCGCGGGATCGAGTAGCCGTAGACGTCGCAGTCGAGCGCTCCGGCCGAGTGACCTTCGGCCACCAGGGCCGCGGCCAGGTTGGCCGTCATCGTCGACTTGCCGACTCCGCCCTTGCCGGAGGCGACGCAGACGACGTTGGAGACCTGCGCGAGCGCTCCCTCCGGGAGCCGCCCACGCCCGAGCGCCTGTTGCAGGCCCGCCTTCTCGTCGTCGGACAGCACGTCGAAGCCGACGCCTACCTCGGTGACTCCGTCGAGGCGGGAGACGTTCTGGGCCACGGCCTGCTGGAAGTGCGAGCGGATCGGGCAGCCGGGCGTGGTCAGGGAGACGACCACTTCCACCTTGCCGCCCTCGCGGATCTCGACCGAGCGCACCATGCCCAGGTCGACAATCGAGCGCCGCAGCTCCGGGTCGATGACGCTCCGCAGCGCCTCGGTCACCTGTTCCTTGGTTGCCATCAAGCTCAATTCTCGCAAAGAGATCGACCGGCCCGGAGGCCGGTCGATCGGGAGGAGAGGTTGCTGTTCTGCCGCGAGTATGTGGGCGGGCAGATCTCTCCGGGCTCGCCACCTCCCCGCGGCGACCCGGGCTAAGCGCTAGCTCCTCGCGGGAACCCGCTCCTGGACTGCGCTCTGGGCCTTCTTCAGCCGCTGCTCGACCTTGGAGCGATTCTGCTTTACGCCCCTCTCGATCGCGCGGCGGCGCTGGATGACCTCGCGCTCGACGCGGTTGCGGGTGCGGCGGGCGCGCTGCGTCGCCTTGCGGCGGGCCTGGCCACCGCGACGCTCGAACCTGTTCAGCTCGCGCGTGACCTGGGTGCGAAGGCCCTTCAGCTCCTTGCTGCGGGTCTCGCTCTTGGTCCAGGGCTCGACAGCCTCGTTGACACGCTCGCGGACCGTCAGGGCCGCCCCGACCGGAACGTCGACGGCGCGCTCGGCCGTCTGCCGAACGGCGGCGACGGTGCCGTTGACCGGCGCCTCCGTGCTCTTGCTCGTGGTCGTGCTGGTGGTGGTGGTGCTCTTGCCGTTGGTGGGCATCTGCTTCACAAACCCCTCTCGGATGGGTCGTTGCGTGTGATCTAAGTTCCTTATCTCTAAGGATGTTCAGTGTAGCAACACGAACACCTGTTTGTAACCCCAGCCTAGCCAGGGTTACGCGGCCGCTCGTGAACGAGTCGTTACGCCGACGCGTCGCTCAGGACTCGGCTTTGATCTCGGCCGCTCGCTGGACGTCCAGCAGCGTCCCGAGCATCTCCTCGTCCGTCGCGGCGGAGAGCAGGTACCTGGCGTCGAGTGAGAGCGGAGCGTCGGAGAGGTCGACGCGGTCGAACTTGAGGCTCGCTCCCGCCTCGCGCGCGATCAGCTGCGCGGCCGCTGCGTCGACCGAGCGGCACGGTCGAGCGGAGAGCATGCCGTCGAATCGCCCGGCGGCGACGTAGCAGAGCGAGATCGCAATCGAGCCCACCGCTCGGATTCGAAACGCCTTGCCGGCCAGTCCCTCCACCAGCGGCAGGATCAACTCCGGCTTCGATGCCTCCAAGCCCACGATCTCGAGCCCGTAGCCAGGGCGCTCGGCTCCCAGCGCCGCGCCCGCGAGCTCGGCTCCCTGCCCGCGCCGGGCGCAGAACTCCTCACGCGCGCCGAAGTCGTAGACGTAGCCGATCTCCACGTCGGCCATCGACGGGCCGGACGCCACCGCGACGCTCAGCGCGTGGGAGGGAAGCGTGCGCCGCGCGTTCAGCGAGCCGTCGATCGGGTCGATGACGACGCGATCGGCACGCTCGCCGCCGCCAAAGGCCACCTCCCCGCGCTCCTCGGAGATGGCCGTGAACTCATAACCGCGGCGATGAAGCTCAGAGAGCTCTTCGAACACGATCTCCTCCGCACGGCGATCGATGGCGAGTGTCCTGTCGCCACCCTCGCCCACGCCCTCATAGACGGTCCGCCCCGCGATCCCGGACTCGGCCTCGAACAGTTCGTGCTGCGCGCCCACCATCCGCCGGAACGCCGCCAGCCAATCGACGTCCAGTAGCTCGCGATCGCCTTCGCGCCCCATCTGGGGGCCATGCTAGTCGCGCCCTTCCGCGTCTAGATGTCTGCACGGCCCCGCTAGCTTTACTCGGGTGATCGGGGACGAGGGAATCCACACGGCTGAGCCCACCCCCGCGCAGCGACGGGTCGCCGAGCACGAGACGGGTCCGATGCTCGTCCTGGGCCCGGCGGGATCGGGTCGCAGCGAGGCGCTGGCACTGCGGTTGGCTCGCCTCGTTTCCTCCGGCCATCCGCCGGAGCGGGTCCTGCTGCTCTCCCGCTCGAGAGCCGCGCGGGCACACCTTCGCGACCGCGTCGACCGGCTGCTCGCCCCCGCGCACGCGGAGCTTTGGATCGCCACTCACCACGAGATCGGTGAGCGGCTGCTTCGCGAGTACGCGACCGAGGCCGGCCTGGACCCGTTCTTCGCCTTCGTCAGTGCACCCGACCGTCTCGCGATCCTGCTCGATCGCGTCGAAGAGCTGCCGTTGCGCCGGCACGAGATTCGCGGCAACCCCGCAGGATTGCTCGCCCGGCTGCTGAGGCGAATCGACGTGCTCAAGGCCGAGGCCGTGAGCGCCGGCAAGCTGCGTGACTGGGCAACCGACCTGCAGTCGTCGGCTGACAATCCGGCCCAGCGCGAGCGCGGCCAGCGGGAGCTCGAGTTCGCCGAGCTGTACGTGCGCCACGATCGCATCCTGCGCGACGCGGGCAACCTCGACGCCGGCGACCTCGTGCTCGAGCTCATCCGCCTGCTGCGCGAGCGCCCCGACGTTACGCAGGTCGTCACTGAGCGGTTCGAGCACGTGATGGCCGACGAGCTCGAGGACGCCGGCGTGGCCCACAGGCGGCTTCTGGCGGCGCTGTCGCCGCACGGAAACATCGTCTGCGCGGGCGACCCCAAGCAGGCCGTGCGCCGCTTCCGTGGCGCCGGGGCGGCCGCGCTTGCATCCTTCCGCGCGGCCCATCCGGATGCGGCCGTGGTCGAGCTCGAGGGGCACCAGCGCTTCGGGGCACGCATCGCGCGCGCCGCGACGGCGATGCTCGATCCGGACGCGGCCCCGCCCGCGGGCGCCGGCGCGGAGGATGCCGGCCTGGTGCGTTTCTGGCGGGCGCGTGGTGAACGCGCCCAAGCGCAGGCCGTCGCGCGCGAGGTGGAGCACCTGCTCGCGGCGGGCGAGGTGCGCCCGGAGAGCGTTTGCGTGATCGCCGGAGGAGGATGGCGCGAGGCCAGGTTGGTCGCCGCCGCACTCGAGGAGCGCAGCGTTCGCTTCCGCTACGTCGGCGACGCCGCCTTCTTTCAGCGGCCCGAGGTCCGCGACGCTCTCGCCTGGCTGCGGATGCTGGCGGACCCGGGCGATGCCGCTGCGGTCGTGCGGGTGCTGACCCGGCCTCCTGTTGAGCTGCGCTCGGCGGACCTCGCCAAGGTGACGACGATCGCGCGGCGCCGCAAGCTCGACATGGTCTCGGCTCTCGACGCGGCGCTCGAGAGCCCGCAGCTGCCGCCCGAGGCACGCGACCGGATCCAGGCCTTCCTGAAGCTGCATCGCGCGGCTGCGTCGGCGATGGAGCAGATGCGCGCCGACGTGTTCGTGCGGAGGCTGATCGAGCGCGTGGGCTTGCGGAGGCACCGCCTGTTCGCGGCCAGCCCCGAGACCGCCGAGCGCCTGGTCAACCTCTCCCGGTTGGCCGAACTGGCCGCCGAGTGGGCAAGGCGCGAGCCGCGTGGCTCGGTGCGGGACTTCGTGCGTCACCTGACCGCGGTCGCGGAGGCCGGAGAGCTGGGGGCCGAGGATTGCGAGCCGCCGAAGCGCGGCGCGGTGCAGCTGGCCGCGCCCGAGCAGGTGAAGGGGCTCTCGTTCGACCGTGTCTACCTCCTCGGCCTCGACCACGGTGCTCTCGCCACGAGGCCGTGGGAGGACAGCTGGATCCCCGCCGAGCTCAGCGACGACGAGGTCCCGGCGGCCGGTGACGAGCTGACGGCGGCCCGGACCCGCATGCTGGCGCACACTGCCGCGACCCGCGCGCGCCGCGCACTGGTGCTCTCCTGGGCGGAGTCGGGCGACGAAGCCCAGGTCGGGCCGTCCGTTGTCTACGAGGCCGCGATTCGAGCCCTTGACGGAGACGAGGAGGTGCACGAGGAGGAGCTGTTCGGCCCCGCAGAGGGCCTCCACTCCACGTACCGGATGATCCGCGACGAGGTCCTCGAGGCCTCATGGCGCGCGGGCTCTGCGCTGTCGGAGATGCGGCTCGACACGGCCGAGGACGTCAATCGGGCTGTCGCCCGCTTCCTGGAGTTGGTCAAGCTCGCCGCCTTGATCCAGCGGCCGGGCGGCGAGCCGGCCCACGACGCGCTGGCGGCCATCAACGAGCTCCTGGGCCGGGTGGCGACGCCCGAACAGGCTGCCGCCCTCGCCGAGTCGGCGCTGGACGCCTACGTGACGGGGGAGGAGCGCGAGCGGGAGGCTCGGCGCGAGCTCGTAGCCGCCCGGCGGGAGCCATCGCTGGAGCAGTTCCTGCCGCGCCGCGGCGAAGGCCTCGCGCTCTCCGCGTCAGACATCGACCTCTACCGGACCTGCCCGCTGAAATACAAGTTCGCGCGCGTCTTTGCGATCCCTCAGGAGCCGACCATCAACCAACGATTCGGGATCCTCATCCATCAGGTCCTCGAGCGCTTCCACTCGGAAGAGCTGCGCGCCGACTCGTCGGGGGCTCAGCCGGCGCTGGGAGCGCGCGCGGGCAGCCTCGACCGGCTGCTCACGCTGTTTGAGGCCGGCTGGCGACGCGCCGGCTTCGGCTCCTCCGACGACGAGCTGCAGTACCGCGACCGAGCCGTGGCGGCGCTGGCGCGCTACCGGGAGCGCCACGTGCGCTCGGAGACCAGCCCCGTCTGGCTCGAGCGGAGCTTCTCCTTCGCGATCGGCCCCCATCAGCTCCGGGGGAGGATCGACCGGGTCGACAGGCTGCCGGAGGGTGGCTACGAGCTGATCGACTACAAGACCGGGCAGGCGAAGGCCGAACCGGAGCTGACCGACGACGTCCAGCTGGCGCTGTATCGCCTGGGCGCCAGGGAGGCCTGGCGGATCGACGCCGACCTCGGCAGCTACTGGTACGTGCTCGACGATGAGCGTGTTCACGTCGCGGCGGCCGCCGACGATGCCGAGCGCGTGGAGCGCACGGTTCTCGAGGCCGCAGCCGGGATCTCCGGCCAAGACTTCGAGCCCCGGCCTTCGTATGAGATCTGCTCCTGGTGCGACTACCGCTTGATCTGCCCGGCCTCGGAAGCGTGACCGCGGTCGGTGTGGCAGCGCCACCGTGGATGGGGCGGGGTAGGGGGCGGGCCCCAAGCTGGTAATGGCAACGACCGTCGACCTTACGTGCAGATAACGCCGATAAGTCGACGCTCGCCGTAGTCGGCGCTCCTTACCCAGCCCCGTAGCGCGAGAGGATCGGGTCAGTCGTCGTCGCCGCGCTGCCGCAGAAAGCGCTGGAACTCCTGTGCGATCGAGTCCCCGGAGGGAACCTCCTCGGAGAACACCGGGTGAGTGTCCTGCTCCTCCTCGAGTCGCTGGACGAGCTCTTCGATCTCGGGGTTCGCCGCGACCGCCGCGTCGACTTGGCGGTCGTAGCGATCGATCGCGTCCTCAAGCTCGGAGGCGTCGATCGCGAGGCCGGTGAAGCCCTCCAATCGGCGCAGCAGCGCCAGCGCCGCCTTCGGGTTCGGCACCGCGGCTACGTAGTGCGGCACGGCCGCCCAGAGGCTGGCCGAGGTCACCCCGCGCCGGTGACAGGCTTCGTGGATGACTCCGACGATGCCGGTCGGCCCCTCGTAGCTGGAGCGGCTGAGGCCAAGGCGCTCGACCAGCTTGGGGTCGGAGGCGAGCCCGGTGATCGGCACGGGCCGGGTGTGTGGGACGTCCGCGAGCAGCGCCCCGAGCGTGACCACCAACTCGATCTCGAGGCGCTCGGCGACGTCGAGCACCGCGTCGGCGAACGTGCGCCAGCGCAGGTTCGGCTCGAGCCCGGAGAGCAGCACGAGGTCGCGCTCGGCGGCGGGCGCGGCGACCGCGTAGAACGCGGTCTGCGGCCACTCGACCTCCCGGGTCTGCCCCTCGGTGAATCGAATCGTGGGACGGTTGACCTGAAAGTCGAAGAACTCCTCGGGATCGATGTGGGCGACGGGCTCGGGATCGAGCGACATCGCCACCGCTTCGAGTGCCGCCGTGGCGGCGCCGGCCGCATCGTTCCATCCGGCGAACGCGGCCACCAGAATCGGCGAACGAAGCTCCGGGGGATCCCCCTCCCATGCCAGCGGGTCCACGACATCGAGCGTAGACGAAACGGCGCCCCGGCACCCCCGATTCGCGCGGCCGTCGCGTCCGGGAACCGGGGCAGAATCGAACCCCGTGGAAGCAGCGCTCGCGACGATCCATCCACCGGTGGCCGAGCTTCGCGCCGGACAGCGGTTCGAGGGCCGCTACGCGTGTGTCAGCAAGGAGCGCCTGACCGCCCGCAACGGCTCCGCGTACCTGTCGCTGCGGCTGCGCGACCGAACGGGCACGATCGCCGCGCGGGCGTTTCGTGAGGCCGATCGGCTCGGCTTGCGCTTCGAGCGCGGCGATGCGCTCGTGGCCCGCGGCCGGGTGGAGCGCTACCGGGGAGAGCTCGTCGTCGATCTCGACGACGTTCGCAGACTCGACCCCGAAGCGGTGGACCCGGCCGAGTTCCTGCCGGCGGCATACCGCTCCATGGAGGAGCTCGAAGGCTTCCTCGAGCACCTGGTGCGGGAGATCCACGATCCCGGCCTGCGCGCCGTGGCGGAGACCGCGCTGTCGGGGGCGGTGGCGCAGGACTTTCGCCGCGCGCCGTGTAGCCGCGGCGCCCACCACGCCTACCTCGGCGGCTTGCTCGAGCACACGGTTTCGGTCGCCACCCTGGTCGGCGAGCTGTGCCCGCTCCACCCGCGCCTCGATTCGGACCTGCTGATGGCCGCGGCGATCCTCCACGACGTCGGCAAGACCCGCGAGTTCACGTACGGTGCCGAGTTCGGGATCAGCGAGGAGGGGCGTCTGCTCGGCCACCTGGCGATCGGCGCCGAGATCATCAGCGGCGCCGCCCAGAATCTGCCGGCAGAGCGTCGGCTGGCGCTGCTCAACTGCGTGCTCTCCCACCACGGGCCGGACGCGGGCCCTGCCCGCACCCGTCAGCCGGGCGACGGTCCCGGGGCAAGGGGCTTCGCATCTCCAGAGGCACTGGCGCTGTACCGGCTCAACGCGCTGGACGCCTCGGTCAAGGCCGCACTCGAATAGCGGGCCCCTACCCCGCCTTTCCCAACGCCGGGTCTGCCACGGCCCTCCGAACCAGCTGAATCGCAACGAAGGCCAGCAGCGCCGCAAACGACAGCTCCAGCACCCGCTGTGAGACGGCGTTGGCGACTACGACTCCCAGCGCGACGCCCAGGGGAGACAGGATCCCGATCACGATCCCATCTCGAACCCGGACGTTGCCGAACTTGTACTGGCGCCAGCTCCCAGCGAGGGCCACGGGGACGATCGCCAGCAGCGAGGTGGCCTCGGCGCGAATCTGGGGCTCATCGAGGAAGATCGCCAACGCTGGCACGAACAGAATCCCCCCGCCAACCCCGAGCACCCCCCCCACCAGCCCGCCGGCGAGACCGAACAGCGCTGCGGCGACGTACTCCATCCCGTCGCTCCCTAGGGGATCGCGAGCTCGATGGCGATCACGATCAGCAGGAGGGCGAAAAGCAGCGACACGGCGCGCTCAGGCAGCCGCTGCTGGATCCCGGTCCCGAGCACGACGCCGGCGAGCGCCGGAACGGCGATCAGGGCCGCCTCCGCCGGGTCCACGTTGCCGTAGAGCCCCTGCCCGGCGGCGGCCAGCAGCGCGATGACGATGATCGCCGCCAGGCTGGTGCCGGTCGCCTCTCGCTCGCCGTACGCCAGCCAGAAGATCAGCAGCGGCACGATCACGGTGCCGCCGCCGACTCCGAACAGGCCGCTGAAGGCGCCCGCGGCCGTGCCGATGACGGCCAGCTTGAGCAGTCGGTCGCGAGGCACCGGCCGCGATACTAGGCCACGTGCCAGCGATCGCCGAGCTGCTCGAGCCGCTGCGGGCCGAGCCGCCCGCGTCCGCCATCCTGTGCGATGTCGACGGCACTCTCGCGCCGATCGCCGCTCGTCCCGAGGAGTCGGTGGTGCCCGACGAGGCCCGTGCGACCCTCGAGCGGCTCGCGGAGCGATACGCGCTGGTGGCCTGTGTCTCCGGCCGCCGAGTGGCCGATGCCAAGCGCCTCGTGGGGGTTGAGGGTCTCGTCTACGTCGGCAACCACGGCTTTGAGACCCTGCACCCTGGCGAGTCCACCCCGCGCCTGGACCCGACCGTTCGCGAGCGCGCGGAGAGCGCCCGCACCTTCGTCGCGAGCCTCGATCGGTCGCGGCTCGACGTGGTCGGCATCCGCGTGGAGGACAAGGGTCCAATTCAGGCGCTTCACTGGCGCGGCGCGCCGAGTCAAGCCGCGGCCGAGCTCCAGGCTAAGGAGGTGGCGACGCTCGCTCAAGCCTCGGGCCTGGTGCCGCGCTGGGGCCGGAAGGTGCTGGAGCTGCGGCCGGTGGCCGGGATCGACAAAGGCGCCACGGTGACCCGCCTGCTGCGCGAGGCGGGGACGGGACGCGCGATGTACGGCGGCGACGACGTCACCGACCTCGACGCGTTCCGCGCCCTGCGCTGGATGCGCTCTTCGGACCGTCTCGAGGCAGCGGTTTGCGTGGGCGTGGGCTCCGACGAGGCGCCGGCAGCGCTCGCCGAGCAGGCCGACCTCATCGTCGCCGGCACCGACGAGTTCGTCGAGCTGCTCTCCTCGCTCGCCTGATGCTGTTCTGCGACCTGTTGCGGGTGACCGTGCTGCTCGTCGCGGCGGTGGCGACGGTGCTGGGCGCCATCAGCGTCGTGATCGCCAACCGCGACGCCGACGGTGTCGCTCTCGTCGTCGCGGCGGGGTGGTGGCTGGTGGCCGCGGCGATTGGTTTCTGGCTCGGTCGCGGAAGTCGTACGGCCGAGGCGATCGCCAGCGTCCTGGCGGGCGCCCGCACGGCGACCAGCTTGCCTCCGGAGAGCCCCGGCCGGATCGCGTTTCTGCGGTTGTGGCCCATCGGCGCATTTGCGCTGATCGTCGGTGGCTTGGCCTGGGTGTGGCCGCAAGTCGCCGCGATTGGCGCCGGCTACGCGATCCTGGTCGCACTCGCGTGGCGTCGCCGCGAGGCTGCGGTGACGGCCATCGAGGAGCGCGACGGTGTGCGGTTCTACGTGGAGCCCTCCTCCGCGCTCGAGCCGCTGAGGTTGATTCGCACCCCCGGCCTCTACCGCGACCGGCCGCCCGCGGCCAAGGCTCCTCCACCGCCCCCCGTCCAGTAGGTCCGCCGGCGCCGGGACGCGCCCCAGGCGCGCGAACGCGAGCCAGGCACCGAGACCCGCCGCCAGCGCGGCCGAGGCCGAGAGCAACAGCGAAGCGCGCGGGCCGGCGACCTGGGCCAGGGCCCCCGCGATCGGCCCGCCTATGGGCGTGGTGCCCAAGAAGACAACCGAGTACAGCGCCATCACACGCCCGCGCATCTGCGGGTGCGCGGTCAGCTGCAACGTCGAGTTGACGCCGGCTGCGAAGGCGACGCTGGCCGCGCCCAGGGGAACCAGCGCCATCACGGCCAGCTCCAGCGTTGGGGCGGCGGCAGCCAGCGCGGCGAGGGCCCCGAAGGCCAACGCCGTCGCGACCAGGAACGGTGGGCTCACGCGCCCACGCGCGCCGGTGGCGAGCGCCCCACCAACCGACCCGGCACCCATTGCAACGGCGAGGGCCGTGTAGGCGGTCGCGCCACCGTCAAAGGCAAACCGCGCCAGCAGCGGCAGGATGACCTGGAAGTTGAAGCCAAAGGTCCCGACCAGGGCCATCATCGCCAGAGGGATTGCCAGCGAAGGGGTCCTGGCCACGTAGGCGATCGCGGCGCGCACACCGTCCTCGGTGTCGCCCGTCGGGGCGGGCGTCCGAAGCTGCGCCCGGTCCATTCCGCGGAGGGCGACGATCATCGCGCCGAACGAGGCGGCGTTGAGCAGGAAGCAGGGAGCAACGCCCACGGTGGCGATCGCGACGCCCGCGGCGGCCGGTCCGAGGATCCGCGCCGAGTGGATGAGCACGCTGTTGAGCCCGACGGCGCTGACGACCCGCCTCGAGCCCACCATCTCGATGACGAAGCTCTGCCGGCTTGGGTTGTCGAACGCGTTGACCGCCCCGCGGGCGAAGACGAGCGCAAAGACCATCCACGGCTCCACCGCACCGCCAGCCGTCACGGCCCACAGCACAAGCGCGGGAAGCGCCATCAGCGCCTGGGTGACGATCAGCAGACGCCGCTTGTCGACGCGGTCGGCCAGGGCACCTCCCCACGCCCCGGCCAGCAGCATCGGCAGGAACTGCAGCGCCGTGGTGATCCCGACTGCGACCCCGCTTCCCGTCAGCGAGAGGATCAGCCAGACCTCGGCCACGACCTGCATCCAGTTCCCGCTCAGCGAGACGAGCTGTCCGGCGAAGTAGCGCCGGTAGTTGGGGATCTGAAGTGAGATGAAGGAGCGGCGCAGCGCTTCCGTCACGCGCTGTCACGCTCCAACACGCGCTCGAGCACCTCGGCGGCGCGGTCGAGCGTGGCAACGTCCTCAGGGTCCAAGTCGCGCAGACCGCGCGCCAGGTAGGCGTTCTTGCGCACGCGCAGCCGGCGCAGCAGCGCCTGGCCCCGCGGCGTGGCGCTGACCAGGCTCACCCGGCCGTCGCTGGGGTCCGAGGTGCGATCCACGAGCCCGGCCTCGGCCAGACGGCTGAGGATCCGCGTCGCGGTGGGCCGCTGCACCCGCTCCCGCTCGGCCAGCTCGCTCGGGGTCAGTGGGCCGTGGCGATCGACCGTCGCCAACGCTGCGGCGAGCGAGGGCGAGAGCTCGCCGCCGGCCTCCTGACGCAACCGGCGCGCGGTTCGCGCGATGGCGAGGCGGAGCCGGGCGGCAACCTCGGCGGTGCTCTCCGATGTAGTTGCCATCGCTAATTAGCGTAGCAAACTACTTTGCTGTTGTGGCAGGGGTGCGCTTGCGCAGCTTCGAGAAGTCGCGCCACGGGCGGGTGTTGGCGATCTGGTTGGCAGTCAGCCACGCCCGGCGCGCCGTGGCGATCCCGTAGAGCATGTTCTCGAGTGTCTCCGAGCCGTGAGCGTCGGTGTTCACGCAGATCAGGGCGCCCGTCTCGGCTGCCAGGCGCGCGTTGCGCTCCGACAGGTCGCGACGGTTGGGGTTGCCGTTGATCTCCAACATCGTGCCGGTGCGCGCCGCAGCCTCCGCCACCGCCTCGACGTCGATGCTGTAGGGCTCCCGCCTGCCGATCAGGCGTCCGGTCAGGTGGCCGATGCAGTCGACGAGCGGGTGTTCGCACGCCGCGACCGCCCGAGCTGTGAGCTCGCGCGGCTTCATTCGGAACGAGGTGTGGATGCTGGCGATGACCCAGTCGAGCTCTGCCAGCAGGTCGTCGTCGTAGTCGAGCGAGCCGTCCGTTCCGATGTTGACCTCTGAGCCCGCCAGCACCCTGAAGCGCTTCGAGTTCAGGCTCGCGTTCAGCTCTCGCACCTCCTGGATGCGCGCCCACAGCTGTTCCGGGGTGACGTGGTTTCCGAATCCGTGGCTGGCCGAGTGATCGGTGACCGCGAGATACGCGTATCCCCGGGCGCGGGCGGCCTCCGCCATCTCCTCCAGCGAGTTGCGCCCGTCCGACAGCGTGGTGTGGCAGTGCAGGTCGCCGCGAATGTCACCCCGTTCGATCAGGTCGGGCAACTCACCGTTGGCGGCCGCCGCGATCTCACCCCGCCCTTCGCGAAGCTCTGGCTCGATGTAGGCGAGGCCGAGCCGGTCGTAGACCTCCTCCTCGGTTCGATACCGGGTGACGTCGCCGGTGTCGGTGTCGACGATCCCGTGCTCGGACACCGAGAGCCCCATCTTCACCGCTCGCTCGCGCAGCGCGATGTTGTGCGCGGCGGAGCCCGTGAAGTGCTGCAGCAGGTTGCCGTAGGCCTCCGGAGGAACGATTCTGAGGTCGACCGAGATCCCCGTGTGGGTGACGATCCGGGCGCCCGACTCGCGGGCCGAACTCGCCTGGGCGGCGAGCGGATGCTCGACGAGGGCGGTCGCGAGAGCCTTCGGATCCGTCGCCGTCGCGATCAGGTCGATGTCCTTGCAGGTCTCGGTAATCCGTCGGGCGGAGCCGGCCACCGTGACCCCGTCACTGGCGGGGTCTTCGCGCAACGCCTGGGCGAGCTCCAGCGCCACCGGAAGAACCTTTGACAGCAGCACGCGTCCGGGCGCGCCCTCCTCGGAGAGCTTGTCCAGCGAGGCAATGACGCTCTCCTCGAACTTCTCGCCCAGGCCCCGGACGCCGCGGACCCGCTCGGCCTCGGCCGCCGCGCGGAGATCGTCGAGCGTCGCGATGCCGAGCTCGTCGTACAGGCGCTTGGCTGTCTTCGCGCCCACGCCCGGCAGGCGGGTCACCTCGACGAGCGAAGCGGGGAACTTGGCCTTCAGCTTCTCGGCCGATGGAATCGAGCCGGTGTCGACCAGCGTGATGATCTTCTCCTGGAGGGTCTTGCCGACTCCGTTCAGCTCGGTGGCTCGCCCCGCCCGGGCGAGCTCCTCCACCGACACCGGGCTCTCGCGGATCACCCGCGCCGCCTCCTTGTAGGCGTTCACCCGGTAGCGGACGGCTCCGTCGAGCTCGTACAGCGTCCCGAGCTCGGCGAGGGCGTTGGCGATCTCCGAGTTGGTCATCGGCCCTGACTGTAGTGGGGCTCAGACGCCGCCCACTAGATTGCGTGAATGCCTCCCGACACCGCCGTGTGGCTGGTCATGCCCACCTACAACGAGGCGTCGAACCTCGAGCCGATCGTCGCCGCGGTTCGCGACCAGCTGCCGGAGGGAAGCCGGATCCTGATCGTTGACGACAACTCCCCCGACGGCACGGGCGAGATCGCCGACCGCCTGGCCGGCGAGCACGGGGACGTCGCGGTCCTTCACCGCTCGAGCAAGGAGGGGATCGGCCCGGCGTACATGGCCGGGTTCGACAGCGCACTCGAGGGGGGAGCCGCGCTGGTGGCGCAGATGGACGCCGACTTCTCCCACGACCCCGCAGACCTCCCGCGGCTGCTGGCGGCGGCCGAGGGCGCTGACCTCGTGCTCGGGTCGCGCTACGTGGACGGAGGAGGCGTTGCCGACTGGGGGCCCGTGCGCCGCGCCATCAGTCGAGGCGGAAGCGCCTACGCGCGCACGCTGCTTGGGGTCGAGGTGCGCGATCTGACCGGGGGCTTCAAGGTCTTTCGCCGCCGCGTGCTGGAGTCGATCGACCTCGGCTCGATCTCCGCGGCAGGCTACGCCTTTCAGGTCGAGACCACTTTTCGCGCGCTCCGTGCCGGCTTTCGGGTGGTCGAGGTGCCGATCACCTTCTCGGATCGACGGGTCGGCGAGTCCAAGATGAGCGGGACGATCGTGCTCGAGGCCGCGCTCCAGGTGCCGGCGATGCGGCTGCGCGGGCGTTGAGGAGATCCATACTTCATTTTGTATAGTTGGGGTGAGGATGTTCGCCGGAGGGACACCGGCGCATACATCCGGTACAAGAGGGAACCTCAGTGACCCTCAGGGACCGACCGAAGCGAGGACCAGAGTGACAGGCAAGCTGCCCGACGTGACCGACGCCAACTTCCAGGCCGACGTGCTGGAGTCCGACAAGCCCGTGCTGGTCGACTTCTGGGCGCCGTGGTGCGGTCCCTGCCGCGTGGTGCACCCGATTCTCGAGGAGATGTTGGCCGAGCGCGAGGACCTGCTGATCGTCAGCCTCAACGTCGACGACAACCAGCAGACGGCCGCCAACTACGAGGTGCTCTCAATCCCGACGCTGATCCTGTTCCGCGATGGCGCCGAGACCAAGCGCATCGTGGGCGCGCTGCCGAAGAAGCGGCTCGAGGCAGAGCTCGAGCCGGCGCTCGTCTAACCGGCGCGGCTCGCGATTGCAGCCTTTTCGGACCGATGGGTCATTGAAGGCTGCAGTCGTCGCGATCTGAATTCCTCAGGCGCGTTCCACGACGATGCGCAGCTCGCGACCGTCGATCACAGCCGCCTCCCCACCCGCTCCGTCATACGACAGGGACGTTGCGAGTGTCTCGCCGGCGACGTAGTCCTGGTGTGCTCTGATCGCTTCCAAGAGCTCGTCGTCGCCCCCGAGGGCCAGCGAGATGCGATCCGTGACCTCAAGGCCGGCCTGCTTGCGCGCGCCCTGGATCGCGTGCACGACCTCGCGCGCCAGCCCCTCGCGCCGTAGCTCGTCGTCCAGCTCCAGCGCTAGGGCCACGGCGCGGCCCGCCTCCGACTCCACCTCGTAGCCCTCCAGCGGCTGCATCGCCAGGCTGACGTCGTCGGGCGCCAGCTCGTGCTCGCTGCCGTCGACGTTGATTCCGATCCGCCGGTCGCCGCGCACGGCTTCCGCGACGTGCCCCGGGTCGAGGGCTTCGATCGCGGCCGCCGCCTTGGGCATCTGGGCGCCGAAGCGCGGCCCAAGCACGCGGTAGTTCGGCTTCACCTGGTAGGTGACGAGCTCCGCCTCCTCCGAGACGAACTCGAGCTCCTTCACGTTCAGCTCGGAGGCCACAAGCTCCCCGAGCCGCTCGATCTCCTGTCGCTCCGTCCCGGTGGCGACGATCACCGCCTTGCGCAGCGGCTGGCGCATCTTGATCCGGGCCTGCGCTCGCGCGGCGCGCCCGAGCTCAATCGCGCGGCGCGCCGCGTCGACCCCGGCTTCAAGGCCGGGATCGCGCAGCTCCGCGTCCGGCTCCGGGAAGTCGCACAGGTGCACCGAATCCGGCAGGTCCCCGAAGTCGTCCGCCGCGCCGCCCGCAAGATTGGCGTAGACCTCCTCGGCCAGGAACGGCGTGAAGGGCGCCAGCAGCTTGGAAACCTCCACCAGGCAGTGGCGCAGCGTCGCGAACGCGGCCCGGTCGCCCTCCCAGAAACGCCGCCTCGACAGTCGCACGTACCAGTTGGAGAGCTCGTCGACGTACGCCGCGATCGCCCTGCCGGCGGTCGTGCATTCGTAGGCCTCCATGCGCTCCGTGACCTCGCCGACGAGGCCCTGCAGCCGCGAGAGTGCCCATCGATCCAACAACTGGCCCGCCGCCTCCTCCGCTTCGCGTCCGGCGGCAGCGGGGTCTGCGACCGTCCGGGGCGCGAGCCCTTCGGTGTTCGCGTACAGCACCCAGAACGAGTACGTGTTCCAGAGCGTGAGCATGAACTGGCGAACGGCCTCGCCGACGGTGTCGGCGGAGAAGCGATAGCCGGCCCACGGCTGCTGCGAGGTGAAGTAATACCAGCGAAACGCGTCGGCGCCGTGGCGGTCGATCACCTCCCACGGATCGACCACGTTGCCGCGGCTCTTCGACATCTTCTGCCCCTCGGGGTCGAGGATGAGGCCGAGACAGACGCAGTTGAGATAGCTCGTCTGGTCGAAGACCAGGGTCGAGATTGCGAGCAGCGAGTAAAACCAGCCCCGGGTCTGGTCGATCGCCTCGCTGATGAAGTCCGCGGGAAAGCGCTGCGCGAACAGCTCCTCGCCCTCGAACGGGTAGTGGAACTGGGCGAACGGCATCGAGCCCGAGTCGTACCAGGCGTCGATCACCTCCTCGACGCGCTTCATCTCGCCTCCGCAGCGCTCGCAGCGCAGCGTCACGCCGTCGATGTAAGGCCGATGAAGGTCGTCCGGAACCTCCGCGCCACGCTCGCGCAGCTCGGCGACCGAGCCGGCGCAGAAGCGCTCCTCGCAGTCCTCGGAGGCGCATTCCCACACCGGCAGTGGAGTGCCCCAGTAGCGCTCGCGCGACAAGGCCCAGTCGACGTTTCCCTCCAGCCACTTGCCGAACCGCCCGTGCTTGATGTGCTCGGGATGCCAGCCGATCCGCTCGTTCTCGGCCAGCATCCTGTCGCGCACGTCGGTGGTGCGGATGTACCAGCTCGACTTCGCGTAGTAGAGGAGCGGCGTGTCGCAGCGCCAGCAGTGCGGGTACGAGTGCTCGTAGACCTCGGCGCGAGAGAGGCGCCCGTTCGCGCGCAGCGCCTCGATGATGTCGGGGTCCGCGTCCTTGACGAGCCGGCCGGCGAAGTCCGTGATTCGCTCGTCGAAGGTGCCGTCGGGCCGCACCGGGTTCTGCAGCGTGATCCCGTACTGCTCGCCGAGGCGAAAGTCATCCTCGCCGAACGCGATCGCGGTGTGCACCAGCCCGGTGCCCTCGTCGGTGGTCACGAAGTCGGCCTCGAGCACCGTGTGGCCCCGTGGGCCGTAGTCGGTGATGTAGGCGAAGGGGGGCTCATAGCGGATGCCGGCCAGCACGGAACCCGGGAAGTGGGCGTGCACGAGTGCGCCCTCGTCGAGCACGGCCTCGACCCGGTCGCGAGCCATGATCAGCACCTCGTCGGAACCGGCTGGGCTCACCCGGACGTATTCGATCTCGGGCCCGACCGCGACCGCGGCGTTCGAGATCAACGTCCAGGGCGTTGTCGTCCACACCAGCAGCGCATCGCCCACGCGGACGGGTGACTCTGGGACCTCGTCGCTCGGAGGCACCTCCAGCACCGGCAACCTCACGTAGACAGACGGATCGGAGACCTCGTGGTAGCCGAGCGCGACCTCGTGGGAGGACAGCGCGGTCCCACAGCGTGGGCAGTACGGGACGACCCTGTGGCGCTCGTACAGGCGATCGTCGTCCCAGATCTTGCGAAGGGACCACCAGACCGACTCGATGTAGGTGTTGTCGAGCATCACGTAGGGGTCGCCGAGGTCGATCCAAAACCCGACCCGCTCGGTGAGGCGATTCCAATCGGAGACGTAGCGGAACACCGACTCGCGGCAGCGCCGGTTGAACTCCGCGATCCCGTAGGCCTCGATCTCGGCCTTGGAGGAGATCCCGAGCTCCCGCTCGATCTCCAGCTCCACCGGGAGCCCGTGGCAGTCCCAACCGGCCTTGCGGGGCACGTAGTGCCCGCGCATCGCCTGGAAGCGCGGGTAGATGTCCTTGAACACCCGGGAGAACACGTGGTGCGAGCCGGGAGCGCCGTTCGCTGTCGGCGGCCCCTCGTAGAAGCTCCACACAGGCGCGTCCTGCTCGCGGCGCTGGCGAAGCTGGCGATGGAAGACATCGCGCTCGCGCCAGCGGTCGAGGACTGCGAGCTCGAGCGCCGGGAAGGACTGTTTGGGGTCGACGGGCCTGAATCCGCTCACGGGCGGCGGATTCTAGGCCGGTGCCTTTGGGCGACCCGAGGGCGGGGGCCGGGAGAGAACGACCAACGATCGGGATCCGCGAGCTGCGAAGAGCCGTTGGCCCCTCGTACGATGGATTCGTGCGGCGCAAGATCTCCGTGCTCGCGGGGGCGATGCTCGTCGTCGCGGGCTGCGGCGACGACGACGCACCCTCGACCCCGGGCGCCTGCCTGGCGCCGGCGTCGAGCTACCTCGAGGCCCTCCGAGCGGCGCCTGACGAGGTCACGCTCGCCGACACGACGCCGATCGGCGGTTGCATCGTCGACGAGCAGGAGGCCGGGGAGCTCTCCCAAGTGGGCCAGGCCATGGTCGCGGCGGCGACGAAGCTGAACGCCGAGGTCCGCCGCACCTCGGACGAGGCCGCGATGGTGCAGCTCGGCTACCTGGTGGGTGCGGCCCAGGAAGCCGCTTCAGGCACGAGCGGCATCCACGAGGACCTCACCCTCCGTCTCGACGCCGCCGCCAACTTCACTCCGTCCGGCGACCCGTTTCCAGCGCGCTTCGAGGGCGCCTTCGGCGAGGGCTACGTGGCCGGACAGCGCGACGCTCAGTAGTAGATCCGGCGGCGAACCCGCTTCCGGTCGCGAAGCCGAGGAAGGCCGCCGAAGGGGCTCGCCAGGGGTGCGTGCCGGGTGCGCTCGAAGCTGGCGCGGTGGGCGTCGAGGATGAGAACACTCAGCATGGGGTTCATCAGGACCTCCGTGAGTAACCAGTAAACGGACAACGACAGTTATAACATAACCAGCGACGGTATGATGTCGGTTATGGGCACGAGCAAACAGGCGCCCGGGGGCCTGGAGGTCGTGCGCCGATTCGTCAACACAAAGGACGTGGAGGCGGGCACGGACGCGCTGTCCTCGCGCGCCGGCGCAGAAGCCTGGCTCAGCGAGTACGGGTTGCCCGGCGCAAAGGGCCTCGACCGATCGGACCTCCCGCGGCTGACCTCCATGCGTGAGGCGCTGCGGCAGCTGCTGCTCGCCAACAACTCCGGTGAGCCCCCGCCACCCGAGGCGCTCACGGAGCTGAACCGGCGGTCGAGCGAGGCGGCGATCGGCCTGCACTTCGACACCGATGGATCGGACCTCGTCACGCGGTGCGACGGTGTCGACGCCGCAGTCGCCAGGCTTCTCGCGATCGCGCACGAATCGATGCGCGACAAGACGTGGCAGCGACTCAAGCTGTGTCCCGCCGACGACTGCCAGTGGGCGTTCTACGACCACTCGCGCAACCACTCCCGCACCTGGTGTGAGATGGAGGAGTGCGGCAACCGCGCGAAGGCGCGCGCGTGGCGTGAGCGGCAGCGCGCCTCCCGATAGCCTGAGGGAGTGGCACCCACTCGAGCCGAGCCGGCCGAGGAGCTCTGGGGCTCAGAGACAGTGAAGGCCGTCGAGAACTTTCCCGTTTCGGGCAACCCGATCCCCCACTCGGTGATACGCGCGCTGGGCCGGATCAAGGCAGCGGCGGCGCGCGCGAACGCTGAGCTGGAGCTGCTCGAGGCCGATGAGGCAGAGCGAATCGCGGCAGCCGCAGACGAGGTTGCCGCCGGTGAGCACGACGAGCAGTTTCCGATCGACGTCTTTCAGACCGGCTCCGGTACCTCCTCGAACATGAACGCCAACGAGGTGATCGCGAACCTGGCCGGGGATGGGGTTCATCCCAACGACCACGTCAACATGGGGCAGTCCTCAAACGACGTGTTCCCCTCGGCGGTGCACCTCGCCGCGCTCGGTGAGGTCACCGAGGACCTGATCCCGGCGATGGAGGGCCTCGCGACGACGCTCGCGCGCAAGGCCGACGAGTTCTCCGATCACGTCAAGGCGGGCCGCACCCACCTGATGGACGCGGTGCCGGTGACGCTCGGCCAGGAGTTCGGCGGCTACACGGCGCAGATCCGGCTGGGCATCCACCGCGTCCGCGACACGCTCGGGCGCGTTGGACAGCTCCCGCTCGGCGGAACCGCAACCGGCACGGGTCTCAACACGCACCCCGAGTTCGCCTCGCGGGTCCGAGCGCTGCTGACCGAGGCCACCGGCCTCTCGCTTGATGCGCCCGAGGATCCCTTCGAGGCGCAGGGCAACAGGGATTCGCTGGTGGAGCTCTCCGGCGCGCTCAAGGTCGTCGCCGTGTCGCTGATCAAAATCGCCAACGACCTGGCGTTGATGGGCTCCGGTCCGCGCGCCGGCCTGGCCGAGATCCGCCTGCCTGAGCTCCAGAAGGGCTCGTCGATCATGCCCGGGAAGGTGAACCCGGTCATCTGTGAGGTGGTGATCCAGGTCGGCGACCAGGTGATCGGAAACGACGCCGCGATCACCGTCGCGGGCTCCCAGGGTCAGTTCGAGCTCAATGTGCGCGTGCCCCTGATCGCCCGCAACCTGCTCGACTCGATCAAGATCCTCGCCGCAGCCTGCCGCCTGCTCGACTCCAAGTGCGTGAGCGGAATCGAGCCCAACTCCGAGAGGCTCGAGCGCCACGCCGAGGCAACCCTGGCCACGGCCACCGCGCTCAACCCGCACATTGGCTACGACCGCGCCACCGAGATCGTCCAGAAGGCCGCGGCCACGGGCCGCCCGCTGCGCGAGGTGGCGCGCGAGATGGGTGTCGACGAATCGGTCCTCGAAGAGGCGCTCGACCACCGCCGGCTGGCCCGTCCTCACGACTGAGCGGGTGCGCGCCGAGATCCGGATCGGTCTCGCCGTCGCCGCCATGGGCGCCTCGGCGGCGACCGGCATCGCGACCGGGGAGTCCGGAGCAGAGGATGCCTCTGCGGCCGCCGCAGAGGTGCTGGCGCTCGAGCCGCGCCCGCGCGTCGTCGTCTACGAGTAGTAATGCCTGCCCTGTTCGGCCGACTAAGCTTGTAAGGGTGAACGAGCAGACTCAGAACACGGAGAAGGCGACCTTCGGAGCGGGCTGCTTCTGGCAGGTCGAGGCGGAGTTCCGGCAGGTCGACGGCGTGATCGACACCGCCGTCGGCTACGAGGGCGGCGACGTCCCGAACCCGACCTACGAGGAGGTCTGCTCCGGCACCACGGGCCACGTGGAGGTCTGCGAGATCAGCTTCGATCCCGCGAAGGTGAGCTACGAGGACCTCGTCGCCAAGTACCTCTCCATTCACGACCCAACCCAGCTCAACCGCCAAGGGCCGGACGTCGGCTACCAGTACCGGTCGGTGATCTTCACCCACTCAGACGAACAGGCGGAGCTCGCGCGGCGCGTGATCGCGGGTGCTCAGAGCCGCTTCAAGGACCCGATCGTGACCGCGATCGAGCCGTCAAAACCGTTCTGGCGGGCGGAGGAGTACCACCAGTGCTACCTCTCCAAGCGCCAGGAGCACGGGCTCCTCGCAAACCTGCTCGGCCGCTGATTTAGGTGAGCCGCTTTAGCGGCGAAACAGGCACCTGCCGGTAGGTGTTAGACGTTCACCGCGACGTACTTGGTCTCCAGGTACTCCTCGATGCCCTCGTTGCCGCCCTCGCGCCCGATGCCGGATTGCTTGACGCCCCCGAAGGGTGCCCCCGCGTTCGACACCATGCCCTGGTTGAGGCCGATCATCCCGGTCTCGAGCCCCTCACACACTCGGAGGGCGCGCTTGACGTTGCTGGTGAAGACGTAGGCGACGAGGCCGTACTGGGTGTCGTTTGCGTTGGCGATCGCCTCCTCCTCGGAGGAGAAGGTCGTCACAGGCGCGACGGGCCCAAAGATCTCCTCCTTCAGCACGCGCGCGTCCTTGCTCACGCCGGCGAGCACCGTGGGCTCATAGAAATACCCGGCTCCGTCCAGCGGCTGGCCGCCGACCAGCACCTTCGCACCCTTGGCGGTGGCATCGGAGACCAGCTCGGCCACCCTCGAGCGCTGGTTCTCGTCGATCAGCGGACCAACGTCGGCGTCTTCTGAGGTTCCGTGCCCCAGCTTCAGGGCGCCCATGCGCTCGGCCAGGCGCTCGGCGAACTCCTCCGCCACCCCTCCGGCTACGTGAAAGCGATTGGCCGACGTGCACGCCTCGCCGATGTTCCGCATCTTGGCGATCATCGCCCCCTCGAGCGCGGAGTCGACGTCGGCGTCGTCGAAGATCAGAAACGGCGCGTTGCCACCCAGCTCCATCGACATGTTGAGGACGTTGTCGGCCGCCTGGGCGATGAGCTTGCGGCCGACCTCGGTCGAGCCCGTGAAGCTCAGCTTGCGCAGCCGGGGGTCGGAGATGATCGGCTCGGAGACGCCGCTGGAGGACGAGCTCGTGATCACGTTGAGGACGCCGTCCGGCAGCCCGCACTCCTCCAGCAGCTTCGCCAGCGCGAGCATCGACAACGGCGTCTGCTGCGCCGGCTTGATCACCATGGTGCAGCCTGCTGCTATCGCCGGGCCGACCTTGCGCGTTCCCATCGCCGTCGGGAAGTTCCAGGGGGTGATGAAGTAGGACGGGCCCACCGGCTGGCGCATCACCAGCACTCGCGAGGCCGCGTTGCCCGCGACCTTGTAGTAGCCGTCCATCCGCAGCGCCTCGCCTGAGAACCAGCGAAAGAACTCGGCCGAGTAGACGATCTCGGCCTTGGACTCGGCGATCGACTTGCCCATCTCCAGCGTCATCAGCAAGGCGAGCTCGTCCGCGCGGTCGTTGAGCGCCAGGAAGGCCCGGTGCAGGATCTCCGAGCGCTCGTTGGGGGGAGTGGCGGCCCATTCGGCCTGCTTCGCGACGGCGGCGTCTAGGGCCGCGAGCGCGTCGTCCGGGGTCGCGTCGGCCACCTCACACAGGATCTCGCCGGTGGCGGGATCCTCCACGCCGAGCGTCGCGCCCCCGCCCGCGTCGCGCCACTCGCCTCCGATGAAAAGTTGCTTCGGGACGCTGTCGATGACGGTTTGATCCTGCGTGGCCGTGGTCATCTGCACCTCTCCTTGATCTCTTGCGTCAGCGTAGCGGGGCTGCAGGTTCGCGCCCGCAGACGTAGAACCGCGACTTAGGAGACCCGCGGTTGTTGTCGCTCGGGGGGTAGTGAGATGAGGTCGCGCGCGAGACATGCATTCGTTGCCCTGCTCGCCGTCGCGCTGCTGGCGCCGGCGGCGGCCGCGGCGAACTGGGTCATCAAGGGCCGCGGGTTCGGCCACGGCGTGGGCCTCAGCCAGTACGGGGCCCATGGCTATGCCCAGCACGGGCGCAACTACAAGCAGATCCTCGGCCACTACTACCGCGGGACCAAGGTCGCGAGGACGAAGAGCAAGCGAGTTCGCGTGCTGCTCGGCTCGCAGTCGAACGTTGGCTTCAGCCGCGCCCGGGACGCGTGCGGTCGCGCCCTCAATCCGGACAAGCGCTACTCGTTTGCGCTCAGCGGCTCCAGGACGACGCTGCTGGGGGCGAACGGCAGCAAGCTGGGCTCGTGCGGCAAGGAGGGCCGGGCCAAGGGCGCGCGCACGATCAGCATCGACGGCTTCGGTCGCTACCGCGGGGACCTGGTCGCGAGCGCCGACGGCGACTCGCTGCTGGTGATCAACTCGGTGGGCGCCGAGGGATACGTCAAGGGCGTCGTTGCGAACGAGATGCCGTCGTCGTGGCATCAGCAGGCGCTCCGGGCACAGGCGGTCGTCGCGCGCTCATACGGTCTGGCGACCACGCGCGCCGGCGCCTTCGACCACTACGACGACACGCGCAGCCAGGTCTACGGCGGGCGCACCTCGGAGACCAAGGCCACCAACCGGGCGGTCAAGCGCACCAAGCGAAAGGTCGTCAAGTACGGCGGCAGGGTGGCGACGACGTATTACTTCTCCACCTCGGGCGGGCAGACCGAGAACTCCGAGTTCGGCTTCGGTGCGGGCAGCCCGTCTCCCTACCTGAAGTCGGTCAACGATCCGTACGACGACATCTCGCCGGTCCACAGGTGGCGGGTCACCTACTCGAATTCGGCGATGGAGTCCCGACTCAAGTCGCTGTTTCAGGGCAACCTGAGGCGGATCGAAATCCTCGACACCGGTCGCTCGCCGCGGATCGTGCGGGCACGGGTGGTCGGCTCGTCGGGCAGCAGCACGGTGAGCGGCGACACCCTGCGCAACCGCCTGGGGCTGCGCTCCACCTGGGCGAAGTTCAAGCGGAGCTGATCAGCTCTGCGAGCAGGACCGCGGTGCCGAAGGCGGCAGCGACCGTCGCGATGGCAGCGATAACCGGGGTCGGCGGGCCGCCGTGGATGCCGGTCTCGTGCACTGCGACGTGACCCTTGCCGCGGGCGATCAGCCAGCGGTTGACCGGAAACGCGAACAGGCCGGCGACCGCCAGGGCGAACGAGAGGCTGCCCCAGAAAAGCAGGCTGTCAAGGCCTGCCTCCATCGCTCCCGGGATGAGCAGGATGATCGCGTTGTCGACCACCTCCATTGTCGCGATGCTGAGCGTGTCGGAAGCCAGCGCGATCGGGATCACCGTCGCCAGCGCCAGGCCCGCGCGCAGGAGCGGCAGGCTCGTGAGGCCGTAGCCGAACAGGAAGGCAAGCCCGATCGCGAGTGCGATCGTCGCGAAGTCGGAGAAGCCCGCGGCTGTACCGATCGCCACGCCGGCCACCTCGCCGATCGCGCACCCGGTCAGGCAGTGCAGCGTGGCGCTGGCGGCCACCGCTGTCAGGGCGGGACCCGCGGTGGGCATCCGGTGGTCGTGGTGGCGCGCCTCGGCGTCCAGCGATTCCGTGTGTGCCGCGGTCCGTTCCACGACGCTTCACTCTAACAGATACTCCTGGGGGGTATCGACCAGCAAGCGGGGCGGCGGACTCAGCCGTCCGGATATGGCTGCAGGGGGATCCCGTGGTTGGTCTCACGCATCCCGATCTCATAGGCCGCCGCGCCCACGCACTCCAGCCGGCGTGGCTCGGCGCCCTTGCGCCTCACGGCCAGCTCGAGGTCGGAGATCGAGCAGTTGAGCGTGTTGTGCTCGGGGCCAGCGGGGTCTGCGTACACCCACGCGACGAAGTTTGTGGGCCCCGATGAGACGCGGCCGGTCACCTCGACTCCCTTGCCGGTGAGCTTGAACTGGCACTCGGTCGGCTCGTCGTTGATCTCGGTCGAGCGAATGCGATCTAAGCCCCCGAGCCGGTGCTCGACACCGTCGAGGCGGAGGACTCCGTTGCCGACCCAGGGCGTGGTCAGGCCCGCGACCTTGATCCGGCCCAGGGCGGCGTCGAAGTAGCCACCCTCCGCCTCGCGGAACTCACAGCCCTGTATCCACGTCCAGCGCTCGGCGTGCTCGGCGCCCCAGTTGTGGCCGATCATGCCCGGCCAGCCGTCGAGGGAGATCGTCTCGCCGTCGAGGGTCACGGTGCCGTTGAAGCGCGCGTCCGGGTAGGGCGACAGGAACTTCGTCTTCGGCAGCGGAGCGCGATACAGCCACTCGTACGGCAGATGATGGAAGGCCTCGGCCTCCGCGTCGAACGTCAGGTCCCACGATGCCTCCAGCGACTCGCTGGCCGCCGTGCCGAGGGCGCGACCTGGTTCCAGCAGCGACTCGCCGACCTTGATGTAGGCGCCCGTCGGAACGCCGAGCTCGGTCGCGGGAAGGGTCTCCTTGGTGGCCCGCGGCCCGGCGGCGTCACCGTCGAACAGGGTGAACCACAGCGACGCGTTCGGCTCTGTGCGGGGCCGCTTGTGAACGGTGTGGCGAATCCAGATCCCCTGGCCCCCGCCCGGCCGGGTCGCCTTGATGTAGAAGCTCTCGTAATGCCCCGCCCCGGGAGAAACGCCCGGGAACCGTGCCTCGGTTCGCACGCGCGGACCCTAACATCGCCGCGGTGGGACCCCGAAGTGCTGGATTCGACGCCGCCGTGCGAGCGGCCGGAGGCGTGTTGCTGCTCTGCGTCGCAGCGGCGGCGCTCGCGGCGGCGGCCCTCGCGCTGGGCCTCGGCGATCGCGAGTCGCTGGACGTGCGGGTCGAGCGGATCGTGAGCGGGGCGAGCGCAGCCGCGCGCTCGGCGTCCGATCCGTTCGCGTGGCAGGACTCTCGGGAGGAGGACTTCGAGGCCAGGGCGGCCATCGGCAGCTCCCACGTCCTCTACGCCAAGAGCCCGGGCGGCGCCCGCGCGTCGGCGCGACGCACCGCGCGCTGGCGCAAGCAGATCGAAGCGGCGGCGAGTCGCCATGACGTGGACGCGGACACGCTCGAGGCGATCGTGTTCCTCGAGAGCGCGGGGCGTCCCGACGTCAGCGCGGGGCCCACGCCCGAGGCGGCGTCGGGGCTCGCCCAGATCATTCCGTCCACAGCGACCGACCTGCTGGGCATGCAGGTGGACCTGCCGGCGAGTATCGCGCTCACCAAACGGATCGCCAACGCGGAGACCTCCGAGGAGGCCGCTCGCCTGCGCGCGCAGCGTGCCGAGATCGACGAGCGGTTCGATCCCGAGGCCGCGATCGAGGGCGCCGCGACCTATCTGGACATCGCCCAGGAGCGCTTCGGCGACCCGGAACTCGCAGTCTCCAGCTACCACATGGGGATCGGCAACCTGGAGAGCGTGATCCGTGCGTACCTCGGAACGTCCGGCTCCGTGCCGATCGGCGACCTGGTGGCTGCCGAGGACGTGTCGTACGCCCGCCTCCACTTCGATTCTGGGCCGGATCGCCACCGGGAGGCCTACGAGCTCCTGCGTGGGTTCGGCGACGAATCGGCCGACTATCTCTGGAAGGTCAAGGCTTCGGAGGCGATCATGCGCCGCTTCCGGCAGGATCCCGACGAACTCGATCGAACGGCGGAGCTGGCGACAGCGAAGGCGACCCTCGAGGAGGTGTTTCACCCGGAGGACGAGACGGAAGTCTTCTCCGAGCCCGACGACATCGAGGGTGCGCTGCGCGACGGCGAGCTCGTGCCGCTGCCGGTGTCGCCCGGGCTCGGCTGGGTGCCCGACCCACAGATGGGCGAACTGGCGCCCGAGCTCGACCGTGAGCCGGCGCTGTATCGGGCCCTGCGCCCCGAGGCGCTTGCGACGCTCAGCTATCTGGCGTCCGAGGTGCGCGAGGTCAGCGGCGTTTTCGCCCCCCTGCTAATCACCAGCACCGTGCGCGACCGCGAATACCAGGAGCTGTTGATCGGATCCAATCCGGAGGCCACGGCCGAGTACTCGCTGCACACGACCGGCTGGTCGTTCGACATCCTGCGCTCCTACGACAACTCCCGGCAGGCGCGGGCGGTCCAACACGTCATCGACCGGCTCAGCAGCCTGGCGATCATCGACTACGCGATCGAGCCCGGCGCGATCCACATCACGGTGTCCGAGCTCGGCGAGGAGCTCGTGCCCGACTAGCGGCTCAGACCTTGAACGTCAGCACGTCGCCCTCCGCGACCACATAGTCCCGCCCCTCGGTGCGCAGGATCCCTCGCTCCCTGGCCGACGCATAGCCACCGGCTTCGACCAAGTCGCGCCACCCGACCACCTCCGCGCGCACGAAGCCGGTTTGAAAGTCGGTGTGGACCCGCCCCGCCGCGTCCCACGCGGTGGAGCCGCGAGGCAGGGTGCGAGCGGTCGCCTCGGCGTCCTTGTGCGCGGTGAAGAACGTGATCAGGCGCAGCAGCTCGAACGCAGAGCCCACGAGCCGCTCGAGTCCAGCCTCTGAAACGCCCAGCTCGGTGCGCAGCTCCGCGGCCTCGACGGGGTCCTCGAGCTCGCCCAGCTCCGCCTCGACCCGGGCGCTGATCGCCACCACGCTCGCGCCGAGGTCGCGAGCGTGCTCGACCAGCTCCTCTGGTGGGGCGTCCACGCCCTCGGCGACGTTGGCGACGTACAGCACGGGTTTCGAGGTCAACGCCTGCAGCCGGTCGGGGGCGCCGGCCGCCGCGTCGGGCACCTCGACGTCGCGCACCAGGCGCCCGGCGGAGAGCGCCGCGGCGACGTCGGTAAGCCAGTCGCGCTCGGCCTGGGCCTCCGGGCCGCCCGAGTGGGCCTGCCTGGTCACGCGCTCCAGGCGCGCCTCCGCCTGCTCGAGATCTGCGGCGCACAGCTCGGCCTCAACAAGCTCGGCGTCGTCGACCGGGTCGATTCGCCCCTCAGGATGCGCGATGCCCGTCTCCGAGTGACAGCGCACGACGTGGCAAATGGCATCGGTTTCGCGAACCGCGGCCAGGAACCGGTTACCGAGGCCCTCGCCCTCCGACGCCCCCCGAACGAGGCCCGCGATGTCGTAGAAGGAGATCGTCTCCGGCACCAGCTCGGTCGAGCCCACCGTCGTTGCAATCCGCTCCAGCCGCTCGTCAGGAACCGGGACCACGGCCAGGTTGGGGTCGATGGTCGTGAACGGATACTCGCCGGTCTCGGCGCCGGCTCGGGTAAGCGCGTTGAACAGAGTCGACTTACCGGCGTTCGGCAGGCCGACGATGCCGATCCTCACGCCGGGGGCTTGCCGGTCTCGCCTGCTGCAAGGGGAACCGCGGGGGCGCCGTCGTCCTTCGGGCGCTGGTTCGCGTCGATCGCGAGGTCGATCAGCCGCTCCTTGGCCGGGGCGGCTCCGAGCCCGGGCGCGGCTCGACCCAGCAGCAGTCCGAGCGCGGCGCCGGCCAAGACGTCGGAGGGGTAGTGCATCCCGAGGTACGGCCGGCCCACGCAGATTGCTGCGGCAAGCGCGTACAGCGGGCCCCGCAGGCGCGGCTCCACTCGTCCGAGTGCGGTCGCCCCGGCGAGCGAGGAGGTGGCGTGCGCGGATGGGAAGGAGAGCTTGGTCGGGGCACGAGCGAGCGGTGGGTGCTCCTCGATCAGCGGGCGTTGGCGGCCCACCGCGACCTTGACGGCGACGTTGATCCCCACCGCCGCCGGTCCGGTGGCCGCCGCGATCGCCCACTGCCGCCGGCGCGAGGGGTCGGCCGCAGCCCCGCAGGCACCCGTGAGCGCCCACACCGACGCGTACTCCCCGGCGATCCCGATCGCCCTCATCGCCGCCTCCACTGGCGGTTGGTGGCCGTGTGTGCGCAAGAAGCGCAGGACCGCTTGGTCGGCGCGGCCGAGCGCCGCGAGCACCGGGTTGCGCGGCGCAACCCGCCGTCCCGGCAGACCGAGGCGAGGGCGCTGCCGGCGCCGAGTCGATCGAAGCCGCTCCAGCACGCAGGCAGGATAAGCGCAGCCGCTACAGCTCGCGACGCAGGAGCCTCGTGGCAGCCTCCGCTGCTCGCTGGTGGGGCGCCCTCTGATCCCACCGCTTTGGATCGATCGGCTCGGCTCGCTCCAGATCGCGTTCGAATTGCTCGTGCAGCTCAGCAGCAAAGCTTTGGTCCCAGACGCACAGCGTGACCTCGTCGTGAAGCTGGAACGAGCGGTTGTCGAAGTTCACCGTTCCCACGGACGCCCACGCGCCGTCGACCACAAGGCTCTTGGCGTGCAGCATCGTCGGCGCGAACTCGAAGATCCGCACGCCAGCGTCGAGCAGCTGGGCGTACGCGGCCCGGCCGGCGACCCGCACCAGCTCCTTGTCCGTGTGCGGACCCGGCACCAGCACCCGCACCTCGACCCCGCGCTGCGCGGCCTCCGCCAGGGCCTCGGTGAACGCAGGGCGAGGGACGAAATAGGCGGCGGTGAGTTCCATCGACTCGCGCGCGGAGGCAATCGCGAGGTAGTAGAGGGCCTCGACGTTCGTGTCGCCGACCTTCGCGCTCGATCGGACGAGCTGCATCGGGCCTCCGTCGTCGATCGGGTCGAGCTCCGGCAGGTAGTCCTCTCCTGCCAGCACCTCGCCGGTGGCCTCGAGCCAGTTCTCGGCGAAGGCCCCCTGCAGGCCCCTGACCACCGGTCCACGCACGCGGACATGGGTGTCGCGCCAGTGATCCGGATCCTCGGCATCGCCGGTCCACTCGGCGGCGATGCCCACCCCGCCGGTCATCCCGACCTTGCCGTCGGCGACCAGCAGGCGACGGTGGGTGCGGTTCGCGATCCGTCGCAGCGCGTAGGGCTTTGGGGGGCGAAACCGAACCAGGTTGACCCCAGTCCGTTCCATCTCGCGGACCAGCGAGCGCTCCATCTTGGCTGCGCCCAGCGCGTCGAGGATCACGTTGCAGGACACCCCATCGCGCGCCTGGGCACAGATCGCGGCGGCCACGTCGGAGGCGATCTCGCCGCGCCAGTAGACGTAGGTCTGGACGTTGAGCGTGCGTTCGGCTGACTCGATGGTCTCCAGGAACGTGGGGAAGATCTGATCTCCGTTGATCAAGAGCTCCGCCTGGTTGCCGTGCGTAATCGGTGCGCCCGTGAGGGCCTCGGCCGCGCGCAGGAAGTCCGGCGAGTCCACCTCGACGCCTTGCGCCAGCGCGTAACCGAAGGCCCCTTCCCGCCGATGGCGAAGGCTGTCGGCCGCGTACCAGGCAAGGGCCGCTCCACCCACCGCGGCCGGCAGCGCGTATCTGCGCCAAGCCTCCTTCCAGGCCGGCTCGGACCGATCCACCCACGGCGGGCCGAGGTTCATCCGACGACGACCCCAAACGCGTGCGGCGAAACCCTGAAGCGTGCCCGCACGGTGTCCACCAGCTCGCCATCGACGTTGAAGCCGCTGCCGCCCTCGGCTTGGACCTCAACCTCTCGGGCCCTCGCGTTGCGCACGCCCGTCTGAGACTCGACCGTTCCCGCACGCAGCCCAGAGGCGCGCTGGACCAGCCGCCAGCGGCTGCCAGCCTCGATCACCACTACATCCAGGGCCCCGTCGCGCGGATCGGCGTCGACTTCCGCGCCGGCTCCGAAGGCCCCGGTGCAGGCAACGGTCGCCTGCCAGGCGGGGCCTGCGTGAACGAGCTTGCCATCGCCGAGGATCCGGCACTGCACGGGCTTGGCGGAAGCGGCCGCGCGCAAGGCTCCGACGGCGTATGCCACCGGGCCCAGGACGCGCTTCAACCCCTGCGCCCGTTGCGCCGCCACGGGCGAGAGGCCAACGCTGGCGGCGTTGACAAACGGGCGTTCATCCATCCAGCCAAGGTCGAGGGCCCGCGTCAACTGCCCCTCCAGGGCCAGAGCGCACGCGGGCTCAACCTGCAGCGGGAGCTCGAGGGCGCGGGCAAAGTCGTTGGCCGTTCCGACTGGGATCACGGCCAGCGGGAGCCCCGCCGCGCCGGCGCGCACCGCCACCGAGGCAACCGATCCGTCTCCACCGGCCACGGCGACGCGATCGACGTCCTGATCGACCGCCTCCGGCGGCCCGTCCAGGCTCAACTCCACCACGTCCGCTCCGCGGGCTCTGAGCAGGCGCGCCACCTCGCGCGCCTCTCCGCTACCCGACTCCGGGTTCGCGAACAGCGCGATCTTGAGCCTCGACGAAGCAGACAACGTCGCACCTGCGCGGGGGCTGGGCCCCCCTAAGCCGACCCTAGTCGACCTTGGCGCGTCCGCGCCGACCCGCCTCGGCGCTGCGATTGGCCGCCCTGCGCGAGCTCGAGAACGGCTTTCGGAGCCACTCGCCGAGCTTCCCGGGTGCCTTCCCGGCAGCGCTCTCTCCGACGCCCAGAGTTCTGTCCACGCCCTGCTGCGGGTGCCTGCTGAGGCGCGGGAGCAGGAACGCGAGAATCAGCAGAACGATGCAAACCCCCACAATCACTGCGATCGTCACTTCTTCCTCTCCTTCGGTCGCCTCGTGCTGGTAGAGGACGCGTACCCGATGGCAAGGATGGGAAACTCACCCCGCATGACGGAACGCAGCGCCCAGGCAGGCATCGAGATCCCGCACGCCGACATCGCGTCCCACGTTCTCGGCGAAGCGGAGGAGCGCGGTTCCAAACCAGCGCTGATCGACGGCCCCACCGGGCGGGAGCTGAGCTACTCCGAGCTCGCGCGCTCGGTTCGCGCCTTTGCCGCCGGGCTCGCCGAGCGTGGCTTCGGCAAGAACGACACGCTGGCGATCCATCTGCCGAACCTGCCCGAGTACGCGATTGCCTTTCACGGCGCTGCGGCTGCCGGCGGTCGGGCGACAACGGTCAACCCGCTCTACACCGCCCGGGAGCTCGCCTACCAGCTGCGCGACGCGGACGCGCGGCTCTTGGTTACGGCGGCGCCCTGCTTGGACGTCGCCCGCGAGGCAGCCGACGACGCTGGGGTCGAGGGCGTGTACGTGGTGGGTGAGGCCGACGGGGCGCCGCAGTTCTCCGAGCTGCTCGGCGACCCGGAGGCGGCACCCGCCGCCGAGATCGATCCGGCCTCTGACGTCGCCGTCCTGCCCTACTCGAGCGGCACCACAGGGATGCCGAAGGGCGTGATGCTTACGCACCGCAACCTGGTCGCAAACGTGCTGCAGGTCCAGGCGACGTTCCCGATCGGCGCGGACGACACGCTGATTGGCTGCCTGCCCTTCTTCCACATCTACGGGCAGACGGTGATCATGAACCAGGGGCTATGGGCCGGGGCAACAATCGTCACCATGCCGCGCTTCGAGCTCGAGAGTTTCCTCGACCTGCTCGAGCGCCATGCGGTCACGCGCGCGTACGTCGTGCCTCCGATCGCGGTCGCGCTGGCCAAGCACCCGGCGGTGGACGGCCGTGACCTGTCTGCCCTGCGGACGATCATGTCCGGGGCCGCGCCGCTCGGCGCCGAGCTCTCGAATCAGGTTGCCGCGCGCGTGCGCTGCGCCGTGGTCCAGGGATACGGGCTGACCGAGACCAGTCCCGTCACCCACGTCAACCGGCCCGACGGCGAGATCAAGCCCGGCACGATCGGACCGCCGCTGCCGGGGACCGAGTGCCGGATAGTCGATCCCGAGATGGGCGCGGATCTCGCGCAAGGCGAACCGGGCGAGCTCTGGATCCGGGGCCCGCAGGTCATGAGCGGCTACCTGGGCAACCCCGAGGCGACGGCGGCCACGATCGACGAGGACGGGTGGCTGCACACCGGCGACATTGCGGTTCGTGACGCCGACGGCTTCTACGAGATCGTCGACCGGCTCAAGGAGCTGATCAAGTACAAGGGCTATCAGGTGCCGCCGGCCGAGCTCGAGGCGTTGTTGATCACGCATCCCTCCGTGGCCGACGTCGCCGTGGTGGGGGCGCCGGATGCCGAGGCCGGCGAGCTGCCGAAGGCCTTCGTGGTTCCCGCCGAGGGCGCGTTCGACGCCGACGAGCTGATGGCGTGGGTTGCCGAGCGGGTCTCGCCGCAGAAGCGGATCCGCTTGGTGGACACCGTCGACGAGATCCCGAAGTCGCCCTCGGGCAAGATCCTGCGCCGTGTGTTGAAGGAGCGGGCTGCTTGAGCGACGGCGAAGCGGTAGCCGGAGCGACGATGGTCGCCGGCTACCGACACGTGCCGGGCACCCACTGCGGCTCGACCGCGCTTCGCAACCTGCTCGCCTTCCACGGTCTCGAGCTCACCGAGGAGATGGCCCTCGGACTGGGTGCCGGCGCCTGCTTCTACTACGTTGCCATCGACGGCCAGTCGCCATCCCGGTTCACGAACGGCCGGACGTCCCGGCTCGAGGAGCAGTTCGTCGAGCTCACCCGGGCGCCGCTGGAGCTGGCGACCGAGGACGACCCCGATCGCGCGTGGGAGGCGGCGCGCGAGGTGGTCGATTCCGGCCGGCCGGCGATCCTGCTCACCGACCTCTACCACCTGGACCACTACGGCTCCTCGGCCCACTTTCCGGGCCACGCTGTCGTGCTGGCCGGCTACGACGACGAGGTTGCGTACCTCTCCGACACCGGCTTCGACGAACTGCAGGCGACGAGGCTCGAAAACCTCAAGCGGGCCAGGCACGCACAGCTCCCGGTGTTCCCGCTGGCGGGCCACATGTTCAGCGTCCCCAACGGCGCGGCGCTGGCCGATCTCAGCGAGGCGATTCCCCGCGCGATCGGCCGGGCCGCCAGCCGGATGATCGAGCCCCCGCTCGGCGAGTACGAGGGACTGCCCGCGCTGCGCCGATTCGCCGCCGAGGTGGCGAGTTGGCCAGAGCAGGTCGACGACTGGCAGTGGTGCGCGCGGTTCAACTACCAGGCGATCGAGCGACGCGGCACCGGGGGCGGCAACTTCCGGCTCATGTACTCACGCTTCCTCGAGGAGGCCGGCTCACAAGAGGCGGAGATCGTCGCCGAGGCGGCGGCGCTGTGGACGGAGCTCGCCGAGCGGCTTCGCGAGGCGTCGGAGCTCTCCGACGCCGACCCGAAGGCGTGGTCGCGGGTGGGGCAGGCGGCGGACTCGGTGCTGGAGGCCGAGGAGCGCCTGTGGGGCACGCTCGTCGAGCCGGGCTAGGAGATCAGGCGCAACACCGCGCGCTCGATCTGCTCGCGGTCGGGAAACTCGCCCGGTTCTGAGCCGCTCACGATTCGCTTCAGCGAGCGGCGAATCGTCTCGCCGCTGTCGAAAAGATCGAACACGCGTGGGTCGATGTAGGCGCTGCGGCAGACCGCCGGTGTATTCGAGAGGTAGTCGGCGACCCGCTCGGTGGCCTCGCGCGCCGCTCGCTTTCGCGCCGCCTTCGACGGGCTTGGCCCGAGGTCTACCCCGGCAAGCTCGACCGCCGCGAGCACGGTTGCGTTCCAGGTGCGGAAGTCCTTGGCGGTGAAATCGCCGCCCGCGACATCGCGCAGGTACTCGTTGATTTCCTCCGAGCGCACGTCGACCCAGGTGCGACCGCGCCGATAGGCGAGCAGATCGGCACCGCCCCCGCGGCGGCGCTTGAGCGCCCGAAGGGTCGGCAGCACGCTTGCGTCGGCGACCTCCTGGCGGTGGCGGAACGAGCCCTTCGCCCGATAGTCGAAGACGGCAACGCCCCGCTCGAAGTGCAGGTGGCTCCTGCGCAGCGTGGCCAGGCCGAAGGTTTCGTTCTCGGCGACGTACCGCTCGCTGCCGATTCGGAAGAAGCCGAGGTCGAGCAACCGCACACCGCATCCGAGCACGCGCTCGCGGACCAGCCCGCGGCGGGCGAGATCCGAGGTGACCCGCTCACGCAGGTCGGGCAGCGCCCGGGCGAACTCCTCCATCTGCGCGAACTTGAGCCGGTCCTGCCGCTCGCGCCAGGCTGGGTGGTAGAGGTACTGCTTGCGCCCCGCAGCGTCGTACCCGGTCGCCTGGATGTGCCCGCGGGGATGCGGGCAGATCCAGACCCGGTCCCACGCGGGCGGGATCGCGAGCTCCCTGATCCGCTCGGCGACCTCCCGATCAACGACCGGGGTTCCGTCATGCTCGAGGTAGCGGAAGCCGCGCCCGTGGCGGACGCGGGCGATTCCGGGCTCGGAGCTGTCGACGCGGCGCAGGCGAGGCATGGCTGCCGTCGTCTACCCGCGCCTCGGCGCCGACAATCGGCCCGCTCAGGCCACCAGCCGCGCGAAGTAGCCGAACGGCGGGCCGACTCGCCGCTCGACGCGCAGGCCGCTCGCCTCAGCGCGCTTGGCGAGCGACCCCGGCGTCACGTAGTGCGGATCGCCGAGCAGCTCCCCGACGACCAGCCGGCCGCCCGGTCTCAGCACCCGGGCGATCTCACTCAGGGCCGCTGCCTGGTTGGGGATCTCACCGAGCACCGTGATCAGCACGCAGGCGTCGAACGAGTCGTCGTCGTACGGCAGTTTCTGCGCGTCGCCTTGCGTCGGCCGCACGTTGGCGAGGCCCCGTTCCGTCGCTCGCTCAATCGTGTGATCGAGGAACTCCTGCTGGAGGTCGAAGATGTCCACGGTTCCCGATGCGCCGACCCACTGCGCGAGGTCGATCGTGTAGTAGCCGGTGCCGGGCCCGATCTCGAGGATCCGCTCGCCCGGCTGTGGCGCGAGCGTCTCACGCAGCCGTTCCCGCGTGATCAGCGGGTGCGGCGCCTCCACCCAGAAACGCTGGCGGTAGGGGCAGGCGGAGGGGTGGTTCCGCCACCACCACGCGGCCGCGGCGATTGCCGCAGCTGCGCCCAGCGCGAACCTGCCGATCAATCTCCCGAGAAGCCGATCGTGTGCGGGGCGCCCGCGATGCGCACGAAGACGACCTTGTCGAGATCGAGAGCGAGCGTTCCGTCGTCGGTCTCGAGGTCGTACCAGCCGCTGTCCTTCTCCACCGCCTTGCGCAGATCCGCGAGCGGACCCTCCTCCAAGCGAACGCTGACGACCTGCCCGCCGTCGATTCCGATCTCGACTCGCTGGGTTTCCGCCATCAGTGCACGTCCGCCGGCTCGACGATCTCGGTCAGCACGCCGCCCGTCGAGCGCGGATGAAGGAACGCCACGCGACTCTGGCGGATTCCGGTTCGGGCCTCGGCGTCGATCAGCTCGATGCCCTTCTCCTTCAGTCCGGCCAGGGTGGCATCGATGTCCCCCACGCGATAGGCCACGTGGTGAAGCCCCCGGCCGCGCTTTGCGACGAACTTGCCTACGGGCGTGTCGTCGCCAAGCGGCAGCAGCAGTTCCACGTGGCCGTCGCCGACGTCGAGCAGGGCGGCTTCGACGCCCTGCTCGCTCACGGTCTCCCGGTGGACCAACGGCATTCCGAACGTCGCCTCGTAGAGCTTGATCGCGGCGTCCAGGTCGTCGACGGCGACCCCGACGTGGTCGATGAGGTCGAACACGGAGGCCGGAGTCTAGTCGTCGTCCGGTGGCTCGCTGGCGAGCGCGGCGGGCTGGTCGGCCGCGGTGTCGATCACCGTCGTTTCCTGCTCGGCACGGTCGCGCGTGTGCGACATGATCGCCTTGATCTCGTCGCGCTCGATCGACTCGTTGACGAGCAGGCGCTCGGCGATCTCGTCCAGCAGGTCACGATGGTCGGTGAGCAGCTGATGGGCGCCGCGGTAGGCCTCCTCGGCGATCGCCGTCACCTCCTCGTCGCGCGTTTGGCGCAGCCGCTCGGAGACCGCATAGTCGTCGCCGGGGACCTGGTGGGAACGGATCTGGGTGCCCATGCCGTACTCGTAGACCATCGACCGCGCGATGCTCGTCACCCGTTTGAGGTCGTCGGAGGCGCCGGTGGTCACGCGACCGAACGTGATCTGCTCGGAAACGCGGCCGGCGAGCAGTACCTTCATGTAGTCGATCAGCTCTTGGCGCGACTTCAGGTAGCGGTCCTCCTGGGGCAGGTTGAGCGTGTAGCCAAGCGTCTTGCCGCGGGGGACGATCGAAACCTTCTGGACCTTGTCGACGGTCGGCAGCAGCTCGGAGACCAGCGCGTGTCCAGCCTCGTGCCAGGCGACGACGCGCTTTTCGTGCGCGGTGATGACCTTGCGGGTCTGGAGGCCCGCGACGACCCGCTCGAAGGCGTTGTCAAAGTCGGCCTGCACGATGAAGTCGCGCTTGGCGCGCCCGGCGAGGATCGCCGCCTCGTTCGCGAGGTTGGCGAGGTCTGCGCCGGTGAGCCCGGCCGCGTGGCGAGCGATGCGCTCGAGGTCGACGTCCTGCGCGAGCGGCTTGCCGGTGGTGTGGACGGCGAGGATCCGCTCGCGCCCGGGCATGTCAGGAGGCGGCACGAACACCTGGCGGTCGAAGCGACCCGGTCGCAGCAGCGCCTTGTCGAGCTTCTCGAGGAGGTTCGAGGCGGCCATCACGATCACGTTGTCGCGCGCGTCGAACCCGTCCATCTCCACCAGCAGCTGGTTGAGCGTCTGGTCGCGCTCGCCGGAGATGTCCGAGCCGCGCTGGGCGCCCACGGCGTCGAGCTCGTCGATGAAGATGATCGCCGGGGCGTTCTCGCGGGCCTGCTTGAAGAGGCGCCGGATACGCGCCGCGCCGAGCCCCGCGAACATCTCGACGAACGAAGACGCCGACTGGCTGAAGAACTGGGCGCCCGACTCGTGCGCCACGGCCTTCGCCAGCAGCGTCTTGCCTGTCCCGGGAGGCCCGTGCAGCAGGATCCCCTTCGGCACCTTCGCGCCCAGGGACTTGAAGCGCTTGGGGTCGGAGAGGAAGTCGACGACCTCGCGGAGCTCGTCCTTGGTCTCGTCGACGCCCGCGACGTCGTCCCAAGTGACCGCGCTCTTAGACCGCGGCGCGATCTGCTGCGGCTTCGTCCGCGGCATCAGCTTCAGCGTGCGCCAGACGAGGTAGACCAGCACCCCCATGAACACCACCGGCAGCCAGAGCGTCGCGTAGCGCTCCAGCTCGTCGTAGCTCATTCCGAGGATTGCGATCGAGTGCATGCTGACCCCGACGGGCGTTCGCCCGTCCCTAAACGGTATCGGCAGCCTCAGCCTCGGCCCGTAGGACCTCATGCAGCGCGACCCGTCCGACGTCGAGTTGCTCAGGCGTCGGGTCCCGCGTCGAGATCAGCCGCTGGATCTCATAGCCCAGCCCGTGCACCGCCCGGCCCACGGCGCTGTCCGGGTTGCGCTCTGCGTGGACGAACAGCTCCACCGCCGCTCCTACCCCGGCCAGCCCGGCCAGCCCCCGCGCGAGCGGTCCGGGTTCGTCGAGGGCTCGCCCGAGGAGGACCTGTCCGGCGATGGACAGCGCGAGCATCGGGACGATCAGGTTCGATCCGCATCGCCGATGCTCCTTCGGTACTTCGGCCGGGTCGGCTCCCACCTCATAACCGCCGATCGCCTTGTGCTCGACGCCGTGATAGGAGGCCAAGTCGCGGTCGCGGAGCGCTGCCACGGCCGGCAGGGTCCCGAGCAGCGCCACCACCGCCTCTCGCGCCGCAGCGCCCGCAGCCGATGGCTCGGCGGAGCGCCCGCGTCGCAGCATCCCGCTCGCTGCGAGGCTGAGGCCAACCGCCGCCAGGACGCCGCGATCCTCGAACGGAAGCCGGGCGGCCGGTAGGCGCGCCCTGGCCAGGGGAATAACCGCCAGGGCCTCGGCGAGTCGCAGCGGTCCGCGAAGCATGGGGATCTCCCCGAGCCGCCCGGGCGCGAAGCTCGGCTTGGGACCGGAGGCCGACTCGATCCGTCCGTCGGGAGTGCGTGCCGCGATCGCCCACGCCGTCGGCCCGTGGATCAAGAGCCCGTTGCGGAGCGCCATGCCGCCGAGGCGAAGGCGCTCGGTTTGCTCGGGCCCCGCACCGTCGGAGCTCCCAGTCGGTGAGGCGGTCATCCCAGGATCCTCCGAGGCAGGTCGGCAAAGAATCCCGCCGCGAGCTCGATGTCCGCGACCGCCGCTCGTTCGTCGGCGGCGTGGGCCAGCGGGTCGGCCTCGAACAGGTCCATCGCGCGCTGTGGGCAGAAGCCGTAGACGGTTGCCGAATCGAAGGCCGCGCGAAACCAATGGCTGTCACTGAACCCGGCCATCGCCATCGGCACCAGCGTCGCCTCGGGCTCCGTCTCGGAGAGCCACTGGCGGATCGTGTCGGTTAGAGGCGTCTCGAAGCTGGAGCTGTTGCCGAGGACGACGTCGGTGAACTCGACCTCAAGCTCTCCCGCGAACGGCCCGAGAACCGCGTCGATCCGCTCGCGCGCCCTCCCGAGGTCGGCGCCCGGCGGCACGCGGCAGTCCACGAGCACCTCTGCCACCGAGGGGATCACGTTGTCCTTATCCGATGCTCTCGCGACGGTCGGCACCAGCGTCACGCGCAGCATCGGTTCGGCGACGTAGGCGGCGAGGGTGGGCGAGCTGGCGCGCAGGCGCTCCATGCTCGCCTCGAGGCCGGTCCGGTCGTCGGGATCGATCGTCTCGCCGGTGAGCGCGGCCAGGAACGCAAGTCCCTCAGGGGTCGGCTCGAGCGGCGGCTGCTCGCGAAACCTCTCGAGCGCCGGCGCGAGCTTCAAGAGCGCGTTCGCGCCGATGCCCGGCACCGAGGCGTGGCCGGCGACTCCCCGGGCGCGAAGCAGGAAGCGACAGACGCCCTTCTCGCCCACGGAGAGGGTGTAGTAGCGCCGGCCCTCGTGCTCGAAGCTCTGCCCGCCCCCCTCGTTGACGACCAGGTCCGCACGCACCTTCTCCGGGTGCTCTCTGCACAGCCAGGCCGCGCCCACCTCGGCGCCCATCTCCTCGTCGGCGGTGAACACGAGCCTCAGGGCTCCCCGAGCGGGCCGCCAGCCCTGACGGCCGAGCGAAGCGGCCGCCGCGGCCTCCGCCGCCACCTGGCCCTTCATGTCCTGCGCGCCCCGCCCTCGGATCACCCCGTCGACGACGTCGCCGGCCCACGGGTCGAAGCTCCACTCCCGAGGCTCCGCCGGGACGGTGTCGACGTGTCCCAGCAAGCAGAGGGTGGGCCCGTCGCCTTCGCCGCGCAGCGTCGCCACCAGGTTGGGCCGGCCTTGCACCGCTGCAAGCAGCTCGCACTCGAAGCCGGCCTCGCCCAGCCTCGACGCCAACAGCTCTTGCGCTGGGGCCTCGTTGCCAGGCGGGTTGACGGTGTTGAGGCGAATCAGCTCGCCGAGGAGCTCGACGGCTTCTGCTCCCAACCGGGAATCCGCGACCGCGGTCTCCTCGCCCACGCCGTGGAGGCTACCCCGCTAGTCAACGAACGCCTGGACGAGGATCCCGATGCCGCTCAACAGCAGGACGGCGGCGCAGGCGCGGAGCAGCGTCCGCTCGTCCAGCCTGCCGGTGTAGTGAGCGCCGAGATAGGCGCCTGGAACGCCGCCGACGCAGCCCGCGGCGAACAGATCCCAGTCGACTCCGCTCGGCAGGTGCCCGATCAGGCCCCCGAGCCCAACGACCACGCCCACCGCGGCGTTGGTCCCCACCGCCGCGTAGGGCGTGACGCCGACGTACTTGACCATCGCCGGCAGTCGCAGGGAGCCGAGGATCAGGCCGACGAAGCCGCCGAGCAGGCCGACGCCGAACCCGATCGAGGCCGCGTTCCAGAGGTGCGCGCGGCCGATGGGCGGCTGGCCGTCGCCCCCAGGGCGCTCGTAGCGGTAGACCTCCCAAGCGCCGTAGAGCACGACGAGACCGATCGCGATCAGCAGCGGTTGGTCGGGAATCACCCCGGCGACGACTCCGCCGATGATCGCCCCCCCGAGCGAAGCGGGCGCCATCCAGCCGAACAGCCGCCAGTTGATCCGGCCGGACTGCGCGTGGCGCGAGGCGGAGGCGACTGCAGCCGCGCCCGACACGGCAACGTTGGCCCCGGCTCCGGCGGCCGGCGAGGTGGCGAACAGCAGCATCACGGGCAGTCGCAGGTTGCCGAGCACGAGCCCGACCAGGCCCCCGATCAGCGAGACCAGGAATGCCCAGGCGACCACGGCGGCGAGCTCCAGCGCGTCCAAGGAGCCGGGGATACTGTCAGGAGTGGAGCGCCTGTTCGACGCCGGTGACCAGCGCGCGGGACGCCGCACCAGCGTGCCGCCCAACGAGGCTCCGCTCGCGGTCCGGATGCGCCCGCGGACCCTCGATGAGCTCGTGGGCCAGGAGCACCTGGTCGCCGAGGGGTCGGCTCTGCGCACGGCCGTCTCCTCGGGCGAGCCTCATTCGATGGTGCTCTACGGCCCGCCGGGGTCCGGCAAGACGACCTTGGCACGGATCGTCGCCGCCGCGGCGCAGGGGGCTTTCGAGGAAGATTCGGCGGTGAACGCGGGCAAGGCCGAGGTCCGGGCGGTTATCGAGCGCGCCGAGGCGCGCCGCCGCCTGAACGATCAGCCGACCATCTTCTTCCTGGACGAGATCCACCGCTTCAACAAGGCCCAGCAGGACGCCCTGCTGCCAGCCGTCGAGGAGGGCCTGGTCACGCTGATCGGCGCCACCACCGAGAACCCGTACTTCGAGGTCAACTCGGCCCTGCTGTCGCGCTGTCAAGTCTACGAGCTGCACGCCCTCGACACAGAGGAGGTCCGGGCGCTGCTCGAGCGGGCGCTGCACGATCCCGAACGGGGGATCTCCGATCCGCCCGAGATCTCCGAGGACGCTCTCCGGCTTCTCGCCGAACGGTCCGGCGGAGACGCGCGTACCGCGCTGTCGGCGCTCGAGCGCGCCGTGGAGACCGCTCGGGCCGCAGGGCGGGGCGTCGATGTGGAGACCGCCGAGGACGCCTTGCAGCGCAAGGCCCTCTTCTACGACCGCGAGGGCGATCGCCACTACGACTACATCTCGGCGTGGATCAAGGCGACGCGCGGCTCCAATCCCGACGCCTCGCTCTACTACCTGGCCGTGATGCTCGAGGGCGGTGAGGATCCGCGCTTCATCGCCCGGCGGATGGTGATCCTGGCCTCCGAGGACATCGGCAACGCCGATCCGATGGCGCTGGTCGTCGCCACCGCGGCCGCCCAGGCGGTTGATCGCGTGGGGCTGCCCGAGTGCGTGCTGAACCTGGGCCAGGCCGCGGCCTACCTGGCCCTGGCTCCGAAATCCAACGCCTCGACGCGCGGGATCTCCGCGGCGATCCGCCACGTTCGCGAGCAGGGAGCCAGCCTGCCGCCCGACTACCTCCGCGACGCGCACTATCCGGGCGCGAAGAAACTCGGCCGCGGCGAGGGCTACGTCTACCCGCACACGGAGCCCGGCGGTGTCGCCGATCAACCGCTGCTGCCACCCGACCTGGAGGGAGAGCGCTTCTACGAGCCCACCGAGCGTGGCTTCGAGGCGCAACTGCGTGAGCGCATGGAGGCGATTCGCCGCCGACTCCTGGGCGACTGAGAGCCTCCTGCATAGACTCCAAGCGAATGGGGACGCTCGAGTCGTTCAATCCCGCCACCGGCGAGCTCGTTGGGACGGTGGAGACGATCAAGCCCGACCACGTCCAGCCCGTGGTCAACGACGTTGCCGAAGTCCAGCCGTTCTGGGCGCAGCTCTCCCTCACCGACCGCGCGCGCTACATGCGCCGAGCCGCTGACGTGCTGGTCTCCGAGATGGAAGACGTTGCGCAGCTCCTGACGCGCGAGCAGGGCAAGCCGATCACCGAGAGCTACACGATGGAGCTCCTGCCCACGATCGACGCGCTGAACTGGCTCGCGGACAACGGCCCGAAGGTCCTCGCCGACGAGAAGGTCCCCTACCCGCAGGCCATCCTGAAGACCAAGAAGGGGTTTTTCAGCTACGAGCCGCTCGGCGTGGTCGGCGTGATCGCGCCCTGGAACTATCCGTGGTCGATCCCCTTCGGCGAGGTCGCGATCGCCCTGATCGCGGGCAACGGCGTCGTGCTCAAACCGGCGAGCCTGACCCCGCTGCTGGGCGAGCGAATCCAGTCGATCTTCGACAAGGCCGGCTTTCCGGAAGGCCTTGTGCGCACTGTCCACGGCGGCGGTGGGATTGGCCAGGCCCTGTGCGAGGCGTCGACGGCCAAGATCTTCTTCACCGGCTCAGTGGAGGTCGGGCGCAAGGTCGGTGAGATCTGCGCGCAGAGGCTCAAGGGCTCGGTGCTGGAGCTGGGCGGCAAGGATCCGCAGATCGTCTGTGCCGACGCCGACCTGGCGAACGCGGTGTCGGGCTGCGTCTGGGGCGGGTTCGCCAACTCGGGTCAGACCTGCTCGGGCATCGAGCGCACCTACGTGGTGGCAGAGATCGCCGACCGTTTCCTGGAGGGCGTCGTGCGCGAGGCGGAGCGGCTGACCGTGGGCGACCCGCTGCATTGGGAGACAGAGATCGGGCCGATGGTCTCCGCCGAGCAGGCAGACGTCGTCACGAGCTTGGTGGACGATGCGCTCAAGGCGGGGGCCGACAGGGTTATGGGGGGCCCGCGCGAAGTGCCCGGCTTCGAGGGCCGGTTCATCGCCCCGACCGTGCTCGCCGGGGTCACCGCCGAGATGCGGATCATGAACGAGGAGATCTTCGGCCCGGTCGTCCCGATCGTGATCGTCGACACCGAGCAGGAAGCGCTCGAGCGCGCCAACGACTCCAACTTCGGGCTCGGCGCCTCGATCTGGACCAAGGACCGCGCGAAGGGTGAGCGGATGGCGCGCGAGGTCGAGTCGGGGATGGTGTGGATCAACGACCACTCCTTCTCCCACGGCGCGATGCAGTGCTCGTGGGGCGGGGTCAAGGAGTCTGGCCTCGGCCGCTCGCACTCAAAGTTCGGCCTCTATGAGTGCGTCAACGTGAAGCTCGTCACCTGGGAGCCCGGGCTGACGCGGGACTTCTGGTGGCAGCCTTACGACTCCACGCTCGGCAAGGCCATTCGCTCCTCGGCCCGCCTGATCTACGGTCGCAACGGCACCCGGCTCAAGGGACTGCGCGAGGGCCTTGTGCCGCTGATGCGGGTTGGTGCCCGCACCTTGCGCAAGGGCCGCTAGTCGGGCTCAGGAGCTGGAGGCGGTCGCAGGCATCTCGGCCAGCAGCTGCTTGGCTCGGGCCGAGACCTCTTGGTCGACCTGGAGCTCGTAGCGCTCGGCCTCCATGCCTCGGACCGACGCGAAATCGCGCCGTCCACGCTGCATCGCCTGAAACAGCGCCGCGAAGCTGGCCCCGAACAGCGCCCCGACAATCAACCCGTAAAGCAGCACCCCAAGGAACGCTTCGTCGACCGTGAAGAAGAGCCCGAGGAGCAGCGCGAAGAAGAGCCCGATCATCGCCCCCTGCCCGGCTCCGATCAGCGCCGCGCGCCCGGTTGTCATCCGGCCGGCGATCTGCTCGACGGTGCGCAGACCGGTGCCGACGATCGCCGCCCGCTCGACGGGGAACTCGTTGTCGGAGAGGAAGTCGACGGCGCGCTCCGCCTCGCGGTAGCTGTTGTAGGTGGCGACCGTGACGCGCGCCGGTCCGGCGGGCTGGGTTGCCTCCTCCACGGGCCCAGCATATCCCGGCGCTAGCGGCAGGTGCCTTATGGCCCGATCACGACGTGTAGGTGGTTGTCGTGGCTGATCAGGGGCGTTACGACGCCCGGTGGGCCCGTGAGCGGCGTGCTGGGGCCGACAAAGATCCGTACCGCGCCGGCGCGAACGAAGCGATCCACGAGGTCCTGAGCCAGCGGCAGCTCAATCTGATCGACGCTCGTGGGCGGCCGCTCGCGGCCGTCGAGCCGCGGGTAGTACACGTCCACGTTGAGGCCGTTCTGGTGGGTGGCATGTCCGATTCCCCCGCTGACCTCGGGTCCGAAGTAGCCGCCGCGGGGCAGGCTGAGGTCCCCGACGCCCACCCGCGGCGCGTTCGGGTGCTCCTCGCGGTAGCCACGGATCACGCGCAGGAGCGTGCGGACCGTGTCGTCCGTTCCCCACCGGCGCCAGTCGCGGTCGGGCCTGCGCTTCAGCACCGGGTCCCAGGTGAAGTAGCTCCGTCCCTCGGCGGGCAACCGCACACCTCGCACCAGGCTGCCGTCCTCGGGCGTCCCGACCGCGACCGAGTCACGCCAGCGGATCCGCGGACCTCGCTTCGCGGGTTCACGGCGATCCGAAGGGTCCGGCCGAACACGTGTCGACGGGTCGGCCGTGGCCGTGGGAGGCCGAGCCGCACCCGAGCGCCGCGACGCTTCGCCGCCCCGGCTGTCGAGCTCGGAAGCGAGCAGCAGCGCGACGCCGCACAGCACGGCTAGCGCCGAAATCAACAGCGGTCCTAGGGGGGATCGCACGATGTCTCGCCGTCGCTACGGCCCACGGGTGCCGCGAGGTCCACCGATGGGAGAATCGGGAGGGTGAGTTTGCGGACCGAGGTCAAGCCAGGGTCGGGGGCCGTCGGGCCTGAGCGGGTGGCGTCGCCGGCGATCGAGCTGCGCGGGCTGCGCCGTGACTACGCCGAGCGACCGGTGCTGCTCGGCGTCTCACTCGATGTCGCGGTGGGGCAGACCCTCGCGGTGATCGGCCCGAACGGGGCGGGCAAGACCACGCTCCTGCGCATTCTCGGCACGTTGCTGCGGCCGACCGCGGGCGAGGCGAAGGTGCTCGGAGCCGCGCTTCCCCGGGAGGCGTGGCGGATCCGGGGCCGGATCGGCTTCGTGGGGCACGACCCGTTGCTCTACCACGACCTGACAGTGCGGGAGAACCTGCGCTTCAACGCCCGCCTGCATCGACTCGAGGCGGCCGATGAGACGATCGCTGACGTGCTTCGCGCGGCGGGCCTCACACGGCGCGCCGACGACCTCGTGCGCGAGCTCTCGGCGGGCATCGTGCAGCGCGCCGCCATCTGCCGAGCTGTGATGCACGAACCCGACCTGCTGTTGCTCGACGAGCCGTTGTCTCACCTCGACCCGGACGCGGCGGCACTGGCCGGGCGCGTGATCGGCCCTACGGCGGAGCGCACCCGGGTCGTGGTGACCCACGACGTCGAGGGAGCGCTTGCGGAGGCGGACCTCGCGCTCGCCCTGCGCGCTGACGGGACGGTTGGGTACGCGGGGCCAGCGCCCGGGCTCTCGCCGGGCGACGCGCGTGCGATCTATTCGGGCAGGGAGGCGCGGTGACGGCTTTCCGGGCGATCCTGGCCAAGGACCTACGGGTTGAGCTGCGCACGCTGGAGTCGGTTCCGTCGATGGCCCTGTTTGCGCTCACGACGTTCGTCCTGTTTCGCTTCGGGCTCGACCGAGAGAGCCTGTCGGGCAGCCTCGCCGCCGGCGTGCTGCTGGCGACGGTGCTGTTCGCGGCAATCCTTGCGATCAACCGAGTCTTTCTGGCCGAGCGCGAGCAGGGCGGCTTCGACGTGATCCGCCTCGCCCCCATCGATGGCACGTCGCTGTTTGCCGCCAAGGTCGTGGCGCTGCTCGTCTACCTGGCGGCGCTCGAGCTGGTCGCCGTGCCCGCGTTCGCGTTCCTGTTCATGGATGAGTGGGCCGGGCTCGCGCCGCTGATCCCGGTGCTGTTGCTCGCCGATCTCGGGCTGGCGGTGACGGGCGCGCTTGTCTCGGCCATCGCCGTGAACTCTCGCGCCCGCGACCTGCTGGGACCGTTGATCCTGCTGCCGTTGCTGGTTCCGGTAATGATCGCGGCCGCCGGAGCGGCCGAGCCATTGCTGGCCGAGGGCGGGCCCTCGTACGCGGATTTCGGCCAGTGGGTGGCCGTGCTCGCTCTCTACGATGTGGTCTTCCTGCTCGTGGGCTACGCGGTCTACGACTTCCTGCTCGAGGACTGACGCCCACACAGCCCAGACGATGCCGATGCCGAGCCTCAGAGCCCTCGCGATCGCCACCCCGATTGTGATCGGGACCGCGTTTGTGCTGGTGTTCTTCTACGCCCCGCTCGATGCTGACCAGGGCTTCATCCAGAAGATCTTCTACCTGCACGTGCCGCTGGCGATCTGCGCCCTGGTTGGGTTCGTGGTGGCCGCGGTGCACGCGATCCGCCACCTGCGGACTTCAGACCCGGTTCACGACGCCCGCGCGTACGTCTCGATCCACCTCTCGATCATCTTCGGGGTGGCGGTGCTCGTCACCGGCGCGATCTGGGCGCGCGCCTCGTGGGGCAAGTGGTGGGTCTGGGACGAGCCCACGCTGGTCAGCTTCCTGATCGTGTTCCTTCTGTACTGCACCTACTACCCGCTGCGGTACGCGATCCCCGACCGCGAGCGGCAGGCCCGCTACGCGTCCGTGTTCGCGATCACGGCGGGCGCCTTCGTGCCGCTCAACTTCATCGCCGTGCGCCTGGCCGAGACGCTCCTGCACCCGCGCGTGTTCGCGACCGCCGAGGGCGGCATGCCGCCGAAGATGTGGGTGACCTTCCTGGCTTCGCTCGCAGGCATGGCGCTGCTCTGGACCGTCCTGGTGCGGTTCGAGCTTGCCGCCAAGTCGGCGTCGGCCAAGCTCGCGCGCCTGCGCCGCGCGCTGGAGGGCGAGGAGTACGCGCCGTCCGGCTCCCGCGTCGCGCCCAGCGTCCCCTCCCAAGCCGCGGGGTCCGCGTAGGAGATGAGCTGATGCCGGCACTTCCGCTCGACGAGGCGGGAAGGTACGTCGCCGGGGCGTATGTGGTCTTTGTCGCCCTGATCCTGATCTACGTCGCGATCATGGCCGCGAAGCTGCAGCGGATCGATCGTGAGCTGGGCGAGCTGGCGGAGCTCGCCGAGAAAGAGCGTCGCGATGGCTGAACTGTTGGCGTTGGGCGTCTCCCACAAGACCGCCCCGCTTGAGCTGCGTGAGCGCCTCGCGCTCACTGAAGGATCGGCCGTCGGTGCGCTGCGCGAGCTCACCGGGACCGAGGAGATCCACGAGGCGGCGGCCATCTCGACCTGCAATCGCACGGAGCTGTATCTGTTCGCCGCCGACCCCGTAGGTGCGGAGTCACAGGCGCTGGGCTTGCTGTCGGGCGGGGCCGGCATCCAACCGACCGAGCTCCTGGGACACATCTACTCATTGAGCGGCTCGGAGGCGGCGGCGCAGCTGTACCGCGTCACCGCCGGCCTCGACTCGATGATCCTGGGCGAGGCCGAGGTGCAGGGGCAGGTCAAGCGTGCTTACGAGCTGGCGCTTGTCGAGGGGGCGACGGGACCGGTGCTCAACCGGCTCTTCAGGGGTGCGCTCGCGGCCGGCAAGCGCGCTCGCTCGGAGACCGGGATCTCCAAGGGCGCCCTCTCGGTGCCCTCGGTGGCGATGGAGCTGGCCCAGCGCGCTCTGGGCGACCTCGAGCAGCGGAGGGTGCTTGTCGTCGGCGCGGGTGAGACCGCCGAGCTGACCGCGCACGCGCTGGCGGCGCGCGGCGTCCACGCGGTGTTCATCGCCAACCGCCACTACGACCGCGCGATCGGGCTCGCGCAGCGGTTCGGCGGCAGGGCGGTGCGCTTCGAGGACCTGCCGGAGCAGCTCGTCGCCGCGGACATCGTGCTGGCCTCGACCAGCTCGCCCCACCACGTGATCGAGCCGGATCCGCTCGGTGCCGTGATGGCCGCGCGCGAGGACAGGGCGCTCCTCTTGATCGACCTCGCGGTGCCCCGCGACATCCATCCCGGCTGCCGCGAGCTGCCGGGGGTCGGCGTGCACGACATGGACGACCTCCAAGCGCTGGTGGAGCGGAACGCCTCGGGCCGGGAGGCAGAGGCGCGTCGCGCCGAGCGCGTGCTCCGGGCCGACCTCGCCCAGTTCGAGGACTGGCTGGCGTCGCAGGACGTGATGTCAACGGTGGCCGCGCTTCGCAGGCGCGCTGATGAGATCGTCCAGCGGGTGCTGGCCGAAAACGAGGCGCGCTGGGAGGGCCTCACCGAGGCCGACAGGAGCCGGCTCGAGGCCGCCGCCCGCTCGATTGCCTCGCGCCTGCTTCACGACCCCACGCTGAGACTGAGGCGCGCCGCGTCGGGTGGCCAGGGTTACGTCCGCGTCGCGGTGCTGCGCGAGCTGTTCGGCCTCGACTCGGGGAGCGAGCCGCTGCCGGAGTCAGAGGCCGAGGTCACCGATCTTCGCGATCGCCAGCGCCGCCGCGACGAGCGGTAGGAGTGCGTCAGCAATGAGGCTCGCCACCAGGGGCAGCCCGCTGGCGCGCGCTCAGGCCGAGCAGGTCGCCGCCGCGCTGGGGGGAGCCGACGTCGTGCCGGTTCGCAGCACCGACGGCGAGCCGGGTGACAAGTCGCGCTACGTCCGGGGCGTCGAGCAAGCGCTCCTGGACGCCGAGGCGGACCTGGGCGTCCATTCGGCCAAGGACCTGCCGGGTGAGCTTCCCGACGGCCTGGAGCTGGTTGGTGTCCCGGGCCGTGAAGACTCGGCCGATGCCTTCGTCGGCTCGGCGGGCTCGCTCGACGAGCTGTCCGCCGGGGCGCGGGTCGGCACTTCCAGCCTGCGCCGTCGCGCGCAGCTGCTGGCGTTGCGCCCCGACATCGAGGTCGTCGCGCTACGCGGCAACGTCGATTCCCGGCTCCGAAAGCTCGCCGAGGGCCAGTACGACGCGATCGTCCTGGCGGTCGCCGGTCTCGTGCGTCTGGGACGCTCGGCAGAGATTGCGTTTCGCTTCTCGCCGCAGGAGCTGACTCCCGCACCCGGCCAAGGGTCGCTGGCGCTCGAGGCCCGAGCGGACGACGCCGAGGCAGCCGCCGCCGCCGGCCGGATCAGCGACCGGGCCGCGTTGGTGGAGCTCACGGCCGAGCGAGCCGCGGTCGGGAGCCTCGGCGCGAGCTGTGAGACGCCGGTTGGGGTTTGCGCTCGCTTCGAGGCCTCCGAGCTCGTGGTCGATGGGTTCGCCGGACTTCCTGACGGCAGCGAGTGGGTTCGCGACCGCGTCGCCGGCGACCACGACCAGCCCGCGGCCCTCGGAGAGGCGCTGGCCGAGCGGATGACCGCCGCGGGCGCGGGGGAGATCCTCGAGCGAGCGGCGGCTGCCGCATGAACGCCCGCCCGGGGGTCGTGTATCTGGTCGGCGCCGGCCCGGGCGACCCGGGGCTGATCACAGCGCGCGCGCTCGAGCTGATCGCCTCTGCCGACGTGATCCTTCACGACCGATTGATCCCGGCGGCGGCCCTCGACGGGGCGCGACCGGACGCTGAGATTCTGTACGTCGGCAAGGAACCGGGCCGGGCGTCCGTGCCGCAGGACCAGATCGAGCAGCGGCTGATCGCCGAGGCGCGCGCTGGCCGCAGCGTCGTGCGGCTGAAGGGCGGCGACCCGTTCGTCTTCGGGCGGGGCGGCGAGGAGGCGGAGGCCCTCGCCGAGGCCGCGATCTCTTTCGAGGTCGTGCCGGGCGTGACCGCGGGGGTCGCGGCGCCGGCCTACGCAGGCATCCCGGTCACCCACCGAGACGACGCCTCGGCCGTCGCCTTCGTCACCGGGCACGAGGACCCGCACATGGGCGGGAGCGGCCTCGACTGGGAAGCTCTCGCGAGCTTCCCCGGCACGCTCGTCGTGTACATGGGCGTGAAGCGGCTGCGGGAGATCGTTGCTTGCCTCACCGAAGCCGGGCGCGATCCGAACGAGCCTGCCGCAGCGGTGGAGGGCGGCACCCTCCCCGGCCAGCGCGTGGTCACGGCCACGCTTGCGCAGCTTCCGAGGGCGGCAGCCGAAGCGGACCTGCAAGCACCCTCGATTCTTCTCTTCGGCCCAGTCGCAGCGCGGCGCGAAGCCATCTCCTGGCTCGAGCGGCGGCCGCTGCACGGTCGGCGTGTGGTCGTCACCCGAGCCCGTGCGCAGGCCAGCGGCCTCGCGGCCACCCTGCGCACGCTCGGCGCCGACGTGATCGAGTTGCCAGCGATCCGGATCGAGCCCCTGATCGACTCCCCCGCGGTCACGGATGCGGTGGACGACCTCCACTCCTACGCGCTCGTCTGCTTCACGAGCCCCAACGGCGTCCGCCTGCTGTTCGAGGCGATGGCAGCCCAGGGCCGAGACGCTCGGGCGCTCGCCAACGCGACGGTTGCCGCAGTCGGGCCTGGGACCGCGGCGGCGCTCGCCGACCGCGGCGTGATCGCGGACATCGTCGGCGAGCGGTTCGTGGGCGAGGGCCTGGTCGAGGCTCTCGGCGCGGTTGACGTCGCCAACCGTCCCGTTCTCGTCGCTCGCCCCGCCGAGGCGCGCGACGTGCTTCCCGATGCGCTGCGGGAGCGCGGCGCGCGCGTTGACGTGGTCGTGTTGTACGAGACCCTTGCGGAGGAGCCGGAACCCGAGGCCCTCGAGGCGGCCCGCGACGCCGACTACGTCACCTTCACCTCGTCGTCGACCGTCCGCAACCTCCTTGGCTCAATCGGCGATGAGTTTCCTCGAGCGGCGCGAGTGGCCTCGATCGGCCCCGTGACGAGCGCGGCGGCTCGCGAGGCGGGCCTCGAAGTGCACGTCGAGGCGAGCCGGCACGACCCGTCTGGGCTGGTGGACGCCGTGCTCGACGACGCGGCCGGGCGATAGGCCGGTCTAGATTGGCGCGGATGGCTCGCCCGATCACCTTCCTCTCCGATTACGGCACCGACTACGAGTTCGCCGGGGTCTGCCGAGCGGTGATCACGAGGATCGCTCCCGAGGCGCCGGTGGTCGACATCACCCATGGGATCCCACGCCACGACGTTCGCCACGGGGCCGCGGTGTTGGCGAAAGTGCTGCCGTACGCCGCGCCGGGCGTGCACCTCGCGGTGGTCGACCCGGAGGTGGGCACCGAGCGCCGCGCGATCGCCGTTCGGGTGGAGGAGGACGACCGCATCCTCGTCGGCCCCGACAACGGCCTCCTGTGGCCGGCCAGCGAGCGGTTCGGCGGCGCGATCGAGGCGGCCGACGTCTCGCTGTCGCCCGTGCGGCTCGAGCCGCTCTCGGCGACCTTTCACGGTCGCGACGTGTTCGCGCCGGTTGCGGCCGCGCTCGCTCAGGGCGCCAGCCTCGGCGAGGTCGGCGACGCGCTGGCGCCGGGCTCCCTCGCCAAGCTCGAACAACCGCAGCCCACGATCGAGCCGCGGCGCCGCGTCATCGCGCCTGTCGCCTACGTCGATCGCTTCGGCAACGCGGCCCTCGAGCTCTCGGAGCGCCAGGCGATCGAGGCCGGCCTCAAGCTCGGCCATCGGCTCTGGGTGGAGGCCGGCGGGGTCACCCTCGACGCCGTCTACGCGGTGACGTTCGCCGACGTGCCGCCGCAGGCGCTCCTGCTGTACCTCGACTCGTACCGCAACCTCGCGCTGGCGGTCAACCGCGACAGCGCCGCCGAGCGGCTGGAGCTCGCGCCCGGTGACGAGGTCGTGCTGAGACCGGCGTGACCGCTTTCGGCTCTCCGCGCCGCCACCTTCGCGTGACGGACTCAACCAACGACCGCGCTCGCGAGCTCGCCGAAGCCGGGGCGCCAGGCGGAACGGTGGTCACCGCCGCGACTCAAACGTCAGGTCGGGGCCGCCACCGTCGGGTCTGGACCGCGCCGCGCGGCAAGGCACTGCTCTACTCGGCCATCCTGCGGCCGCTCTCCGCGGCCCACGCGCTGCTTCCGCTCTCGGTCCCAATTGCGGTGTGTGACGCGATTGAATCGGTCGCGCCGGTCAGCTGCGAGATCAAGTGGCCCAACGACGTCTGGATCCACGAGCGGAAGGTCGCCGGGATCCTGATCGAAGCCCGGCCTCCCGACTGGGCCGTGATCGGGGTAGGGGTCAACGTCGCGATCGGGCCGGAGGAGTTCGGGGACGACCTGCGCTGGCCGGCGACCTCGGTCGGACACGGGGTCGACGTCGACTCGATGCGGGCGGCGCTCGATCGGATGCTGGGCGAGTGGGTCGATGCCGATCAGCCCCTTGTGGTCGCCGCCTTTGGTGCTCGCGACGCGCTCGCTGGCCGCACGGTTGCATGGGCCGATGGCGACTCGACGGAAACCGGCACTGCCGCCGGCGTCGACGAGCGCGGAAACCTCGTCGTCGTCGGCGCGGATGGCGAGAGCGTCGCGCTAGGCGCGGGTGAGGTTCAGCTGCAGCTACCGTCGAGCTTGCCGCGGTAGAGATCGATCTTGTAATCGATCAGCTCCAGATTGCGCTTCACCTCGCGCAGGCGCGCGCGGACGTCCTCGCGGTGTGCCTCCAGTAACGCCAGTCGCGCGGCCTCGTTGCCCTCGCCCTCTCGCACCAACTCCGCGTACTCGCGGATCCTGCGGATGGGCATGCCGGTGGCACGGAGCTTGGTGCACACCGCGACCCACTCGACGTCCTCGGCGGTGAAGCGGCGGTGGCCCGAGCGGTTGCGCTCGATTGGCGCCAGCAGTCCAGCGCGCTCGTAGTAACGCAGCGTGTGAACGCTGACACCGGCCTCGGCGGCCGCCTCCGCGATCGTCATCTCGGGTGCTGCGACCGCCATATCAGCAGGGTAGAAGTTAGAGCGCACTCGAAGTCAAGGACATCTCATCGCGGCGGCCTTGACTTAGAGCGCGCTCCAATGCCTACCGTGGGAGGCGGACAACGAATCGCATCCGGACCCTCGAGGAGGAACGAGATGGAACAGCGACAGCTAGGGACGTCCGGGCTCAGCGTCTCCGCCATCGGACTCGGCTGCATGGGCATGTCGGCGTACTACGGAACGACCGACGAGCCGGAGGCCATCGCGACGATCCACCGCGCGATCGAGCTCGGCGTGACTTTCATCGACACGGCCGAGACCTACGGGCCGTTCACAAACGAGGAGCTGGTCGGCAGGGCGGTCGCGGATCGCCGAGGCCAGGTCGTCATTGCCACCAAGTTCGCGTGGCGGCTCGACGCTGACGATCCCGCGGACCGTGTCCTCGACGGCTCGCCGGAGAACGTGCGCCGGGCCACGGAAGGGTCGCTGAAGCGGCTCGGCACCGACCACATCGACCTGCTGTATCAGCACCGCATCGACCCGAACGTGCCCACTGAGGAGACAGTTGGGGCGATGGGCGAGCTGGTTGCCGAGGGCAAGGTGCGCTTCCTGGGGCTCAGCGAGGCCTCGCCGGACACGATCCGCCGTGCCCACGCGGTTCACCCGATCGCGGCCGTGCAGACCGAGTATTCGATCTGGACCCGCGACCTCGAGGCCGAGGTCCTGCCGACACTGCGCGAGCTCGGCATCGGGCTCGTTGCCTACTCGCCCCTGGGCCGCGGCATGCTGTCGGGTCGGTTCGCCAGCGCCGACGACTTCGATTCCGAGGATTGGCGTCTCACGCAGCCTCGCTTCCAGGGCGAGAACCTGGAGCGCAACCTGGCCTTGGCCCGCAAGGTTCGGGAGCTCGCGGACGAGAAAGGTGTGACGCCAGCACAGCTCGCGCTCGCCTGGGTGCTCGCCCAAGGCGATGACGTCGTTCCGATCCCGGGCACCAAGCGCCGCAGCTACCTGGAGGAGAACGTCGGCGCGCTCGCTGTGGAGCTGTCGGACGAGGACCGCGCGCGTATCGAGGCCGAGGTTCCCGAGCCCGCGGGAGCCCGCTACGACGAGGCGGGCATGCGGTCGGTCAACGTCTGAGCATCAGGAGTCGTCGGCCGCCGGCTCTTCGTTGCCGGCGCCGTCGGTCGGCGGCTCCTCCGTCTCGGTCAGTTTCTCGCGCTCGCGCCCGTTGCCGGTCTGCCCGTTGGCGCCATTCCCCTGGCTTTCGCGGCGCTTGCCTCGACGGCGACGCTTGCCCCCCGACTTCGGGAAGTTGCGAAGCAGCTCGCGCGCGACGGCCGAGGGCTTGCGGGCCATCCGCATCCGGGCGCCGCGCAAGACCTCCTCTGCCTCCGGCGTGTGGGCCACGGCCGCCGCAAGCAGCGCCACGGCCAGCCGGCGGTCCTGCTGTCGCGCGGCGTGGACGATTCGCCTCGCGTTGCGGCCGTGCGCGCGGCCCGAGGAGTTGACGAACAGGCCCAGCAGCCGCTTGGTCTCGGGCCAGCGTTGCACGGCGTACTCCTCGTGGAGTTCGCGGGTGATCGCCGCAAGCCGCCAGACCCATGCCTGAGCCTGGTCGCGACGCCCGATCCGGCGCTCGGCGAGGGTCTGCAGCAACACCTTCGCGCCGGCGCGCCGCTCGTCTCGTGGCCAGCTTGCGACCACGTCGACCGCGTCGTCGAAGGCCTCGGCCTCTCGCAGCGCGGCGACCTCGGTCAGTGCCTTGAGGCGAAGCTGGTGACTGCGGTTGCGCTGCAGGCAGGTCAGCAGGAAGCGGCGGCGCAACTCCTTCGCCTGGTCGTGCTGGATCATCGCCTTGGCACGACGCCAGTTGTTCGGCGTCACCCGGGCGCCCGCCAGCGCGGCCCAGGCGTGCTGCTCCGAGTAGTTGAGGTTCTCGACCGCGATCCGCCACAGCTCGCGCTCCAGCACCGCGAGCCGGCGCTCCGGGTCGGCCGAGACAGGTACCACGCGCCGTTCCACCCTGACCCTGCGGCCGCGGCCGCGGCGAACCGGGCCGACGACGATTGCCCCGCCGCGATAGACGTCGCGGTCGAGCAGGCTGTGGAGGGTGACGATCGTCTCGTCGTGGGTGGTCGCCGGGTGGACGAAGTCGATCACCAGCCCTGACTCCTTGCCGGGGTTGCGGCGCGTAACCCGGCCCACGCGCTGCTGGTAGACGCGGCGCGAGGCGGTCGGCGCGAGGTGCATGCAGATCGTCGCCCGGGGTGAGTTCCAGCCCTCGGCCAGCAGCATCGCGTTGCAGAGCACGTCCACCTCGCCGCGCTCGAACGCCGCGAGGATCTCGGTCAGCTCGCGCTTCGGCGTCTCGCCCGAAACGGCGCGAGCGTTGATGCCAACGTCCTGAAACGCCTTTGCGACGTGGTTAGCGTGCCGCACCCCGGCCGTGTAGACGACGCCGGGGATGCGCCGAAAGCGCGACCGGTAGAGGTCGGCGACGGCCACGTTGAAGGGCTCCTGGTCCAGCAGCTTGGCCAGCTCCTCCTGGTCGAAGTCCTGATCCACCTCGCCGCGTCGCAGCGGCACCTTGGCGATCGTGCGCACCCCCGGGCCCGGCGGGATGCGGATGCACCGCAGCGGCGCGATCACGCCGCGCCGGGCCGCCTGCGCGAGGTCGAACCGGGAGGTCTGTGTCGGGAACAGGTCGGCGACGTGGCGGGCGATCAGCGCGCCGGTGGCCGTCATGCCGATGAACACGGGGCCGGGCCAATCGCGGATGCATGCGCTCGTCTTCTCTCCGAGGGCGGTGTGCGCCTCGTCGCAGATCACGATCGAGTACGCGTCGGAAACTCGCCGTGCGTTGCGCACGAACCACTGGTAGGTCTCGACGGTGACCGGACCGTAGGGGTGATCGGCGCCGTCGAGCAGCGGGGGGGAGAGACGGTCCTTGTAGCCGCGGGTCGAGATCTCGCCGATGAACTGGTCCACGAGGTTGCGACGGTGGGTGAGGATCAGCACGCCGCCCGTGTGCGAGGCCTCGACGAAGCCGACGGCGGCGACCGTCTTTCCGGCGCCCGTCGCGTGCTCGAACCAGAACCGCCGACTGGCTCCCGGGTCCTCGGGCGCCTCGGTCAGCTCCTCCTCGGCTTCGGCCTCGTCCCAATCGAGCGGCTCCTCTTCGTCGGGCGAAAGGACGTCCTCGGCGGCCAGCTCGGCATCGCCGTCGCCGGAGCCGTCCTCCGCGTCCTGAACCGTGGCGCCATCGGACTGGCGCCCGCCGTTGCCGCGACCGCGGCCGTTGCCACGGGTCCCGTTGGCTCGCTCGAGCTCGGCCGTCAGGGCGGCAAGCGTGCCTGAGAGTGCGTCGACCTGATGCTCGGAGAGATCGGTGCCGTCGCTGAGCTCGGGCCTCTCGTCCCAGAGCAAACGCTCCAGGCCGAGCACCAGCGAGTAGTTGCGCCGCCATTCGAACGTAGGCACCTCGAGGCCGTCGTCGAGCTCCTTGAGCGCCGCGTCCACGGCTCGGCGGCGTGCGGTGCCGGACGCCAGGTCGTCGATCGTCTCGCCTTCGAGCAGGATCGGCTCACGGGAGAACTCCCGCACCCTGTCGAGGTCGGCCTCGGTCAGCTTCGCCGCGCCTGCGGCGACATCGGTCGTCTTGGCCATGAGAAAGGCTTGGGTCCCGCGCCCGCCGCGTGATCCGAAGGGTGCGCGGCGAGCGAAGTAAGCTCATGAGGGCTCTGACGGGCCGGTTTTCCCCTCCGGTCGGACCGGCAGACCCCCGTGGTCCAGAGAACGGGACCACCTGAAAAGTACCACCCCAGGCGGAGAATGCGCTTTCGGCACTTCCTGATTGCGATCGCGAGCGTGCTAATCGTCGTGCTCGTCGTGCTCGTCGTCGCGGGAAACGGCGACGAAGACGACCGCAACCCTGAGTCGGAGCTGACCCCGGCGGAGGCGAAGGCGCCGCTCGAGGGCGCGCCGCCGGCGCTGGCGGCGCTCCGCGAGGAGGCGAACGAGCTCCTGCCGGGAGGACAGGACGCGCTCGAGCAGCGCCTCGCCGAGCTCGAGGGAGTGCCGGTCGTGATCAACAAGTGGGCCTCGTGGTGCGGCCCGTGCAGGTTCGAGTTCCCGTTCTTCCAGTCGCAGGCGAGCGAGCGCGCCGACCGGGTGGCGTTCCTCGGCCTCGATTCGGACGACTCGGACGAGGGCGCCCGAACCTTCCTCGAGGAGCTGCCATTGCCGTACCCGAGCTACACCGATCCCGACCAGGAAATCGCCGAATCGCTCGACGCCGAGCGCGAGTTCCCGGCGACGGTCTTCATCGACGCCGGGGGCGAGCGGGTCTACATCAAGCGCGGCGGCTACGCCTCCGAAGCCGACCTCGCCGCGGACATCGATCGCTACGCGCAGTGAGCGGATAATTCGGGCATGGGCCAACGCGCGCGCGTGAGTGTGCTCCTTTGGGTGGCACTGGCTGCCCTGCTTGCCCTGCTGCCGGTCGGCGCCGGCGCCCAGGGCTCCGGCATCGCCTACTCGATCGAGTTCGACGGCACGGTCGATCCGGCGACCGAACGCTGGATCGACCAGGCCCTCGGCGACGCCGAGGACGCCGGGGCCGAGCTCGCGATCATCCGCCTCGACACGGAAGGCGGGCTCGACAGCTCGATGCGCGAGATCATCAAGGACATCCTCGCGGCGCCGATGCCCGTCGTCGTGTACGTCTCCCCCGACGGTTCTCGAGCCGCCTCCGCCGGCGCGTTCATCACCGAAGCCGGAGACGTGGCTGCAATGGCCCCGCAGACCAACATCGGCTCGGCGAGCCCGGTCTCGATCACCGGCGAAGACGTCGGCGACGTGCTGGGGCGAAAGATCGAAAACGACGCCGGGGCCTACATCCGGGCGCTGGCCGAGGGCCACGGCCGCAACGGCGACCTCGCCGAGCGCCTCGTCACCGAGGCCGAGAACGTCACCGCCAGCGAAGCACTTGAAGAGGGCCTGATCGACGTCGTGGCCGGCTCGGAGGAGGAGCTCCTCTCCGAGATCGACGGCTTCGAGGTGCAAGGGCCGAAGGCCCAGACCCTCGACACCGCGGGCCTGGAGATCGAGCGCCACGACATGCCCTTCCTGCTCCAGGTGCTGCAGGTCCTGGTCAACCCAACGGTCGCCTACCTGCTCCTGACGGCGGGACTCGTTGGCCTGGCGATCGAGATCTTCAACCCGGGCCTGATCGTGCCAGGCACTTTGGGAGTGATCTCGTTCCTGCTCGGCCTCTACGGGACGGCGCAGCTGCCGGTAACCGCCGCAGGGATCCTGCTGCTGGTCCTCGGCATCGGGCTGATCATCGCCGAGGCGCACCTGCCCACCCACGGCATCCTCGGAGGCGTCGGCGTACTGGCCCTTGCCCTCTCCGGGCTGCTCCTGTTCAACACGGATTCGGATGCCTATGAGGTGTCGGTCCCGGTCGTGATCCTGGTCGCGGTCATGCTCGGCGGATTCATGGCGTTCGCCGTCCAGAAGGTGGTTCAGGCACGCCGCAACCCGGTCGTCACCGGCTGGGAGGAGCTGATCGGCTCCGAGGGCGACGTGCGGGCGCCGATCGACCCCGTCGGCCAGGTGTTCGTGGAGGGAGCGCTGTGGCGGGCAACGCTGGCCGACGGCGCCGGCGACGGCGAGGCCGTCAGGCTCGAACGCGGCGATAGAGTGAAGGTCGAGTCGGTCGACGGCCTGACCCTGCGGGTGCGGCCCGTCGCCGAGACCTCCGAGCGAGAGGAGTAGGAGTGGTTGGTCTGGTGGTCGTCGGCGTCCTCGCCGTCTTCCTGCTGATCATCCTCGCCTCGGCGATTCGGATCCTGCGCGAGTACGAGCGCGGCGTGATCTTCCGGCTGGGGCGCCTGATCGCCCAGAAGGGGCCGGGGCTGATCCTGCTGATCCCGATCGTCGACCAGATGGTCCGGGTCGACCTGCGGACGGTGACCCTGAACGTCCCGCCCCAGGAGGTGATCACCAAGGACAACGTCACGGTGCGCGTGAACGCGGTCGCCTACTTCCGCGTGATCGATCCGAACCGCGCCATCACGGAGGTGGAGAACTTCTTGCTGGCGACCTCGCAGATCGCCCAGACGACGTTGCGCTCGGTGCTGGGCAAGGCCGAGCTCGACGCGCTGCTCGGCGAGCGCGAGCGCCTCAACATCGAGCTCCAGCAGATCATCGACGAGCAGACCGAGCCCTGGGGAGTCAAGGTCTCCACGGTCGAGGTCAAGGACGTCGAGCTGCCCCAGGAGATGCAGCGGGCGATCGCCCGGCAGGCGGAGGCCGAGCGGGAGCGGCGGGCGAAGATCATCGCCGCCGACGGCGAGTTCCAGGCGGCCGAGAAGCTCGGTCAGGCGGCGAACATCATCAGCCAGAACCCGGCCACGTTGCAGCTCCGCTACCTGCAGACCCTGCTCGAGATGGGCGTGAACCAGAACACGACGATCGTCTTCCCGCTCCCGCTCGACCTGATCGAGGCCTTCACGGGGGCAGCCCGCGGCGGCGGCAACGCGTCCGGCTCCTGACCTCTCCCGAAGTCCGGATAGACCAGCTCACGGGCCTGCGTGCGATCCTCGCCCCGGGTCGCGCCGAGCGCCCCGATGCGTTTGCGCCGGTCCCGGCTGCGCCGCGCCGGGACGCGCGCGAGACGTGCCCGTTCTGCGAGGGGCGGGAGGATCGAACGCCACCCGAGGTCTGGGCGAACCGGCCGGGCGGCGGCGAGCCGGACGGTGCCGGGTGGCTTCAGCGGTCGGTGCCGAACCTGTATCCCGTGCTCGGCGACCCAGACGATGAGGATCGACCGTCGAGTTCGCCAGCCACGGGCTTACAGAGTCGACGCCCGGCGCTCGAATCCGGCTTCGCCGCGTCGATCGACCCGCTGGGCGCGTCCGCCCGCACGACGGCGGACCTGTTCCGAACCCAGCCCGCCTACGGCGCCCACGAGGTGATCGTGCACGCACCCGAGCACGAGACCACGCTCGCCGCGCTCTCCGACGAGCGGTTCGCCGGGGCCGTGGCGGCGTGGCGCAACCGGATGGCGGCCCACGCCGACGACTCCGCCCTCGTCCACCTGATCGTCAACGAGGGGCCCGACGCCGGCGCGTCGCTGGAGCACAGCCACGCCCAGCTCTACGCGCTCGGGTTCGTGCCGGCCGAGATCGCCCGCGAGCGCGAGCGGGCGGCCGCCTACCACGAGCGCACCATGGGCTCTCACCTGCTCGCCGACGTGGCCACCGAGGAGGTCCGCCGTCGCGAGCGCCTGGTGGCGATCGACGACGACGCAATTCTGCTCTGCCCGTGGGCCTCGCGCTCGCCGTTCGAGCTCCGCGTGGTGCCCCGGCGGACGGCCCCGTCGTTTGAGGCGGACACGGCGGGTGTCGGGATGCTGAGGACGGCGCTGCGGGCTTTGGGCGAAGCGTTAGATGTTCCACCACAGCTCAACCTCTGGGTGCGCACTGCGCCCCGCGGCACCGACGAGTTCTGCTGGCACATCGACCTGGTGCCTCGGCTCACGGTGCGTGCCGGCTTCGAGCTCGGAACCGGCGTCGACGTGAACGTCTATCCGCCGGAGCGCGCGGCCTCCGATCTCCGCGCGGCGCTGGGGGACTAGGCTCCGCCACCCGTGCCGCCCGTTCGTCGCCCCTATCCGCGATTCATCGCCGACTCGCCGCAGGAGAGCCAGCCCTACGGGCGCTGGGAGGAGCGCTTGGTCGAGCGCTTCGCGGCCGCGTGCAAGTCACTTGCATCGGAGGCGCCCTCGCCCCTGGATCCCGAGACGCTCAAGTGGTTTCCCGAGCGCGCCTGGGGCGGACGGGTCTACGTGCCCGTGACAGGACGCGCGCGGGACGCCACTCAAGATGAGGACGGGACCGAGGCGCTCGCCGAGTACTTCGGCTGGGTTGCGTTCGACCGCGGCGACGAGGGCGAGCCCCAGAGCCTTTCAGCGAGCGCAGACTTCACCGACGTCACGGCCGAGGACAACCCCGAGTGGCGGATCGACCTCAACGACGACGTGATCGGCCGCTGGCGGGGAGAGAGCGGGCGGGCCGGCGCCGTCACCCTGGTCTGGGGGCGGCCCCTCGTCCGCGGCGCCGTCGCCGCCACCGCCGAGCTCGACATGGAGACCGTCGACCAGGAGGTCGTCTCCAACGAGCGCTTCACCCTCGTCGCCCTCGACGCCCTCGAGGGCTACGGCGACGACATCTTCCTCCAGGTGAAGCTCTGGAGCCGCCGCGGCCAGGAGCTGGCCGGCGAGAACCTCTACGCCTGAGCTCAGCGCCTGCGCCCGGCCCATTCCCGCAACCCGCTCTGGGCGAGGGAGAGGGCGTCGGAGGCCCGCGCCCAGCGGCGCTGCAGCTTCGGTTCCACCTGCCCCGGGTCGCAGGAGGCGTCCGCCAGGCAGTCGCCCCAGGCGTTGGCGGCTTCGATGTAGGCGTTCAGCGCCCGCTCGGCGGGGCCGGCGGCGCGAGCCAGACAGACGATGCCGAGGCGGTCGGCTGGGACGCCCGCGTAAACGGCGCGGACGTTTTCGACCGAGCTCAGGTAGCCGGCGTAGTCGAGGCCCACCACGACGACGTTGTTGAGCGATTCCATCGCGTCGAGCAGGTCGCCGAGCGATCGGCGGCATTG
>DATAFO010000057.1:0-2618 GCA_036257465.1 Solirubrobacterales bacterium
GGAGCACCAGCCGGCCGCAGATCCCGACCGACATGTGCCCGCAGTAGGCCGCGAGGACGACGCCGAAGATCAGCGCGACGATGGACGAGTCGAAGGGCCGCCCGCCCAGGAAGGGCGCGTTCACATACAGCAGGTTGTCCAGCTTCGCGTAGGGGAAGGCCAGCAGCGACAGCGCGAGGACGAGACCGAGGTTGACCGCGCCCACCACCAGCGCCGAGGCGATCGTCGCGGTGAGCGACTGCCGGCGAAGGTAGTACAGCCCGACGACGAACAGGACCAGCACCCAGACCGGGGCGGGGACCGGCGTTGCGTCCTCGAGCGTCACGGCGAAGCCCATGTAGTAGACGGGCAGCATGAATGCGCAGAGGAGGAACAGGCTCGCCGTGAGGACGAGCGAGCCGCCGCGGCCCAGGTAGTCGGCAACGACCCGGCCGAAGAAGGCGCGCCCATAACGGATCGTGCCGCTGCGGGCGATCGCCTCGGCCATGAAGACAATCGTGAGGACGTTCACCAGGCCGAGCGCGACCAGGACCGCGACACCCGGGAGGGGGCCGACGGCGGCGAGTGCGATCGGCAGGGCGAGAATGGTCGCCCCAACGGTCTCGGTGAGCGTGAGCGAATATGCTGTCCAGAATGGCGGCAGGCGCTCGAGGCGGCCCGAGAGGCCGGTCCACCCCGAGCGGAGCCGGTCCGCGAACCGGGCCCGGGCGACGAAGCTGCGCTCGAGCGGCTCCCGGTACAGGCGCTCGTAGGCTTGCCGCACCTCCGCCTCGTCCAGGCCGAGCGCCGCCCGGATGCCGGGGACGGCCTCGTAGGTGAACGAGTACTTCTCCCCCAGGCGGCGGGCGACCGCCGCCCGCAACCGCGGGTTGCTCGCAACCAGCGGGGCCCATGCCTCGGAGTGGCGCTCGAGGTCATGGATCGTGGGGCGGAGCGGTGGGTCGCGTCCGAGCGCGAAGGCCTCCAGGAAGGCGAGTTGGCGCTCCTGTGCGGCCTCCTCGGTGAGGAACCACTCCGTCGCCTGCCGCGAGCGCGCCACGAGATGTGCCGTGCGGCTCTCGATCAGGAAGAGGAGCGCGCTCGCGCGCCTGGCGGGGAGGCCGGCCAGCAGCTCGTCTCGGTCGAAGAGCCCCCCGAACGGATCCGAGGACATGGCCGGCGCGCTACGCCGTCAAGCAGGAGGCCACCTGCTTGTACAGCGCCGTGACCGGATGGGCCGGATAGCGGGTCACGAAGACCCCCATGCTGGAGAGGACCATCAGCTCATCCGCGTGGGGCAGAACCGCGGCCACCTCACACCCGTAGGCCCGCTCGACTCGTTCCTTGACCTCGGCGACGTCGAACACCGTCGGGGTCTTGTTCACGACGAGCACCATGCGCGGGACCCGGAGCTTGCGCGCGACCGAGACCGCGACGCTCGTCCCTTCGTAGTCCTGCTGGTCTGGGCGCATCACGATGGCGAGGGCATCGCAGATGGCGATCGAGAGCAGCGTCTCCTCGTTCAGCCCCGGGTGGGTGTCGATGATGAGGGTATCGAGCCCGAGCTCCTTGATGAGGTGGCGGACGCCGGTGTTGAGCAGGCTCACGTCGTAGCCCTCCTGCATCACCCGGGCGATGTCACTCGGATTGATGCTCGAGGGGACGAGGAACACGCGCCCGGCAAGCCCCTCGTCGAGGCTGGAGGTGACGTCGTGGGCGGCGTCGCCGATCGGGCACCGGCCCCAAAGGTAATCGTTGAGCGAGCGGCGCATCGCATCCTGGCTCATGCCGAACAGCACGTGGATGCCCGGCGACTGGATATCGGCGTCCACCACACCGATCCGCCGCCCCTCCGCCGCCAGCAGCGTCGCCACGTTGGCGGCCAGGTTCGACTTGCCTGTGCCACCCCGGAACGAGTGGATCGAGAGAATCGGCGCCATGGCTAGTCGGCCTCGCTCCCGGAGCGCAGCTCGTCCACCTTCCGCTGCAGGTCCTGGAAGTAGTCGGTCTCGGTGATCGCGGCGACCTGGCGTGCGGCCCGCGCCCCGTCGATCTCGATGCGAAGCTGCTGGACCTGCCGCTTCAAGGCCTGCTCGCGCAGCTCCACCTCCCGCGCCATGCGCTGGAAGACCCGCGCGAGCTGGCCCAACGCGTCGCCGCGCTCGGCGACGCGGTCGAGGCTGTCGGGCTGGAACACCCCGTCCTCGACGGCCGCGGCCGCGTGCACGACGTGACCGACCTGCTCCATGTACTCCAGCTCGAGGTCGCGCAGCCGCTTTCTCGTCAGGCAACCGTTGACCCGTGCGCGCAGCAGCACGGGGTCGAAGGGCTTGGGCAGGTAGTCCTCGGCGCCCATCTCGATGCACCGCACGACGCACTGGATGTCCTCGAGCGCCGAAACCATGATCACCGGCACATGGCGCAGCCCCGGATCCTGTTTGAGCCGTGCCAGCACCTCAGAGCCGTCCGGCTCGGGCATGAGCACATCCAAGAGGACTACGTCGAACGGCTGCGCCTGGAGCGCTGCCAGGGCCTCGAGGCCGTTCTCCGCCGTCATCACCCGATGGCCTTGCTGCTCGAGGCTCTTGGACAGCAGCATCCGGTTGATCGGGTCGTCGTCGACCACGAGCGCAGACGCC
>DATAFO010000062.1:0-2534 GCA_036257465.1 Solirubrobacterales bacterium
GCTAGCGCCCTCTCGAGGTCGTGGTTCTCGGCCGAGGCACCGCCGACCAGTGCGCCGTTCGGCAAGGCCGAGCGCAGCCGGTCGACTGTCTGGCCGACCGCCTCGTCAGACGGGTCGTTCGCGGGGACCGCCTGGATTAGCGCGAGGTTCCCACCGCCCCGCTGGGGCGGCATCACGTGCGCGATCCCCCGGTCGCGCTCGACCGCCGCGGCGACCGGATCGGCCTGATCAGACGGCGCGACGACCTGCAGCGCGCCAGGCGCACCGTCCCCGAAAGCGGCCTGCACCTGGGCGTAGCCCTGGCGCGACCCGTCCTCCTCGGGCACGACCTTGATTGACGGCATGCCCGTGTCGATATTCAGCACCGGCACCGAGAGCGCCACCAGGGCGACGAGCGCAACGGCGCCGTAAGCGAGCGGCCGGCGCCACAAGCGCTCCGCCCAGGCGGCAAAGCGGGGGGAGCGGTGCTCACCGGAGTGCACCCAAGGCAGCGAGAGATTGTCGACCTTCGGGCCGAGCTTCGCCAGCACCGCGGGCAGCAGAGTGAGTGTTGCCGCCAGGATGAAGATGACCGACAGCATGATGCCGAGCGCCATCGAACGAAACGCCGGACTCGGCACGAGCATTACCGCGCTGAGCGAGATCAGCACCGTCAAGCCGCTGAAGAGCACGGCCTTCCCCGCCGTGTCCATCGTCAAGGCAGTTGCCTCGCGAGCCGACAGGCGGGAGCCGAAGAACGCGGCGCGGAAGCGATAGACGATGAACAAGGCGTAGTCGATGCCGAGTGCTAGCGCGAACATCAGCGCGAAGTTCATCGCCCAGATGGAGATGTCCGCCACCTGCGTTCCCACGTAGAGCGAGCCGGCTGCCGCGACGAGGCCGAGGATCGTCAGCATCAGGGGTAGCCCGGCCGCGACGAGCGAGCCGAACGCCAGCACGAGGATGCCCAGGGTCACAGGCCACGAGATCAGTTCGGACTTCAGCATCGCGGTCTTGTTGGCCTCGTTGAAGTCCGACCACATACCGGAGGCGCCGGTCAGGTTGACGGCGATGCCATCTCTCCCGAGGCCGGTCAGCTCCTCCTTGATGTCGTCCGCCACGCGGACCATCTCGTTTGGGTCGGCGGCCGCGCCGGCCTGGATCACCGCCGTGTGACCGTCGCGGGAAAGCGACAGACCGGGTTGCGGTGCGACCACCGCGGCGACGCGGTCGTCGCGCTCGAGCACCGAGGTCGCGCGCCTGATGACATCCTTGAACGCCGGGTCCTCGACCGTTGCGCCCGGCGAGTGCACGACGACCTGCAGCGCACTCGAGGAGAGTCCGTCGAAATTGCCGTCGACGAGTTCGCGGGCAGTCACCGACTCGGAACCCGTCGCCTCCCAGCCGGCGCCCGAGAGCGCGTGCTCGACCTTCGGCGCGAGGATCCCGAGCCCCACGGCGAGCAGCGCCCAGGCGGCGAGGACCAGGCGGAAATGGGTGGCGGTCCAGTGACCGAGCCGCCCGATCGGTCCCACGGAGCTCATCGGGCCCCCCTGCACTCGCGGTAGAGCACGGAGCGCAGGCCGAACACGCGGCAGAGCACGACCGACGCCGGGCACACACCGAACGCGACGTACAGCCACTGGCTGACGCCGACGAACGCGGTCAGCAGCAGGAACCAGGGCGAGACAGTCGCGGCGAGCAGCGCGCTGACCAGCGTGACCGCGCCCGCCGCGGCGAACAGGACCCGCTCGAGCGGCCAGCCCGACCGGCGGGCGCACGAGACGGTGGTCGAAAGCGAGCTCATCGGCGTATTCCCTCCGCCAGCAGTGCCTCCAGCTCGTCGATCTGCTTACGGAGGCTCCCGCAGACTTGGTCGCACAGCTCGAAGACGCCCTCGTCGGCGATCGCGTAGTACGCGGACGTGCCGGCACGCGTGCGGCTGACCATGCCCGCGTTCAGAAGGATGCCGAGGTGCTTGGAGACGTTCTGCTGGGAGGCGCTCAGCGCCTCCTGCAGCTCGCCCACCGACGCGGGCCCATCGCGGAGGCGGTCGAGCAGCTTGATCCGCATCGGCTCGGCGAGCACCCTGAAGCGCTGGGCGATCAGCTCGACCAGCGGGTCGGGGACCGGGCGCGGCATCGAGGGAGTCATTGCCATGACGCGAGGTTAACACAACTGAATACTTGTACAACGGTACAACGCTGTGCGCGATCGGCTTTAGACAGCTGGGTCGAGCTGGCCGCACGGGTACGCGGCGTGCGGGTGAACGTCGTCCGGGATGAGTCTCCGGGAACAGCCTGCGCCGCACCCGTGACCGACGCCCCGCCGGTAGGCTCGAAGCGATGAGCGCAATCGTCGCCTGTCCCTCATGCGGCACGAAGAACCGACTCAACCCCACGCCGAAGGGCCATCCGCGCTGCGCTCGCTGCAAGCAACCACTGGCCTGGGTCGTGGACGCCGACGAGCGCAGCTTCGAGGACGAGACGACCTCGAGCGTCCCCGTCGTCGTCGATTTCTGGGCCGGCTGGTGCGCGCCGTGCCGGATGATCGCG
>DATAFO010000068.1:0-6197 GCA_036257465.1 Solirubrobacterales bacterium
CGCAACTGGGACTACCGCTACACGTGGATGCGCGACGCCGCCTTCTCGCTCTACGCGCTTCTCAGGCTCGGGTTCACCGAGGAGGCCGGCGCGTTCATGAGCTGGCTGGAGGGGCGCTTCCGCCACGCGGCCGACCGCGAGTCGGGCCCGCTGCAGATCATGTATGGCATCGACGGGCGCGAGGACCTGCCCGAGGAGGAGCTCTCGCACCTGGAGGGCTACATGGGCTCGGCGCCGGTGCGGATCGGCAACCGGGCGGCGACCCAGCTGCAGCTCGACATCTACGGCGAGCTGATGGACTCCGTCTACCTCTGCAACAAGTACGGGCTGCCCATCTACCACGACGGCTGGATGGAGCTCACCCGCAACCTCGAGTGGCTGATGGACCACTGGGACCAGCCCGACGAGGGGATCTGGGAGACGCGCGGCGGCCGCCGGGACTACACGTACTCCCGGCTGATGAGCTGGGTCGCGGTCGAGCGCGCGATCCGGGTCGCCCGCCAGCGCGGTCTGCCCGCCGACCTCCCCCGCTGGATGGCGGTTCGGGACCGCATCTACAACCAGATCATGGAGCGCGGCTGGCACCCCGCCCGCCGGGCGTTCGTCCAGCACTACGACACCGACGTGCTCGACGCCTCCCTGCTGCTCATGCCGCTATGCAAGTTCATCGCGCCCACCGACCCGCGCTGGGTCTCCACGCTCGATGCGATCACCGCGGAGTTGGTCTCCGACAGCCTCGTCTACCGCTACAACGTGGACGCCTCGCCCGACGGGGTCGCCGGCGAGGAGGCGACGTTCTCGCTGTGCTCCTTCTGGTGGGTGGAGGCCCTCGCCCGCGCCGGGCGGCTCGACGAGGCGCGGTTGGCCTTCGAGAAGATGCTCACCTACGCGAACCACGTCGGGCTGTACTCGGAGGAGATCGGACCGACTGGCGAGCAGCTCGGCAACTTCCCCCAGGCGTTCACGCATTTGGCGCTGATCAGCGCCGCCTACAACCTCGATCGGCAACTCGGGTGAGCGCCGGCGAGGGGGCTGCTCCGGAGCTCTGCGGTCGAGGGGAAGCTGGTGCTGGTGTGTCTATGCGTCCCTTAGCGTCCCCCGCGTCCCCATCGTCCCCAGCGGCAGACAGGCTGGAGGCATAGGGCGCAAGAGTCGGGACCAAAGCGCTACCACGGCGGTCGCAGGTGCAGATCGGCGGCCCCGATTCGTTTCTCGCTGTGACACGGATAGTCGAGCGAGCGCGACTCGGCGCATGACTAGCTGTTCCGCTTGCACGCGTGAAACCAGAAGCCAGACGGCAACTCGATCGCTGGCAGATCTGTGCGTCGAGATTGCGCCCGCGGTCCAGGGCGTGCGTTGACATCCGTCGTAGGGCCATGATCGTGTTGGTGAGACCCGACTGATGGATGTGGGCCTGACGATCGCCGTGCTCCTTGCGATCGCCTTCGCGGTCACAAACGGGTTGCACGACGCATCCAACGCGATCGCGACTCTCGTCGCCACCCGTGCCGCGCGACCAGGTCAGGCCATCGTCCTGGCATCGGTCTTCAACCTGCTCGGGCCGCTCGTCGTCGGCGCCGCCGTGGCCGACACAATCGGGGGCATCGTCACAGTGGCGCCGTCCTCCGCCACCGTGGTGATCGGAATGGGCCTGGTGGGAGCGGTGAGCTGGAACCTGTTCACTTGGCGCCTCGGCCTTCCGTCCAGCTCCGGCCACGCGCTGGTGGGGGGTCTCGTGGGAGCGGCGCTCGCCGAGGGCGGAATCCAGGCAGTTGAGTGGGGTGGCATGGACGGGCTGCACCCTGTCGGTGTCTTCGGGACGCTGATCGCGCTCGCGATCTCGCCCCTGCTCGGCGCACTCGGTGCGCTTCTGCTGATCCGGTCGCTTCGCCGCCTTGCGCGACGAGCGACCAGCCGCTGGCGCGGGTCGGTCCGCGGGGGGCAATGGGTGGCGTCGTCGGCACTGGCCTTCAGTCACGGCGCGAACGACGCCCAGAAGGCGGTCGGCGTGATCGCCGCGCTGCTCCTCGCCGGTGGCGAGATCGACAGCCTCTCCGCGGTTCCCGAATGGGCTCCAGTGGCGTGCGCGGCGGCACTGACGGCGGGCACAGCCCTGGGCGGATGGCGCATCATTCGCACCGTGGGCCGCCGCATCTACCACATCCAACCGATCGACGGGCTGGCCAGCCAGAGCGCCTCGGCGGGAGTCATCTTCGGCGCCTCGCTGCTCGGTGCGCCGACGTCAACCACCCAGGTGGTCGCCTCGTCCGTCGTCGGCGTCGGCGGGGGGCGGCGACGCTGGCGCCACGTGCACTGGGGGATCGTGCGCCAGATGGTCCTCGCCTGGCTGATCACGCTTCCCGCATGCGCGATGATTGCCGCGGGCCTTTTCTGGCTGTGGAGCTGGCTCACGTGAAGCCCGGCCGCTGGTTCCTCCCCGAGATGCCCGATCTGAACGGGCTGCTGTGTGGCCAGGTCGCGGTGACGATGGAGGGCGCGGACGCGCTTGCGGCGTGGGCCGCGGGCGATCCGGCGGCGGCGCAGCTGCTTCGCGATGCCGAGCATCGCGGGGACGTGGCGAAGCGCGAGCTGCTGAGCGCGCTGCGTTCGGCCTTCGTCACCGAGCTTGAGCCCGAGGACGTGTTCGCGCTCTCACGCAGCATCGATCGGCTCCTCAACTACGCGACCGATGTCGTCAACGAGGCGGAGGTGATGGGCTCCGGGCCGGACTCGCGAATCGCGGAGATGGCGGGTCTGGTCGTGGAGGCGCTTCGCCATATCGACGCCGCGATCGACCGCCTCGGGTCCGACGGCGACGCCGCCACGGCCGCCGCCGACGCCGCAATCGTGGGGGCCCACCGGCTCGATGACGCCTACTACCAGGGCATGAGCGCGCTGCTCGAGGTCGAAGACCGCCAGGAGCGGATCGCGCGCCGCGAGCTGTATCGCCGCTGCTCGCGGATCGGCGAGGTGCTCGTCGACGTGGCCGAGCGGGTTGTGTACGCGGTGGTCAAGCAGAGCTGACAGCTGCGGCTACTCAGCCAAGCGTGAAGGGCGCTCTTCGAGCGCGCCGGCCTCTTCGTCTGGCATTGCCACATCGTCGAGCACGAGGACAACGAGATGATGCGGCCGTATCGGATCGAAGCCTGAGACGGTCGCGGCCGACGAGATCATCCCAGAGGTGCGCGAGGCGCTCGGGTGAGCGGCCCGTAGGCCGTCGTCGCCCACCTCCCGGAGGCGGCGCGCGGCGAGCTCGAACGGCTGGTCGAGCGGGCGCTCGAGCGAGGCGAGGCGAGTGATCTCCGGTGCGCGGCTACGAAGGCCGATTCTCCGGGCCTCTCATGGGAACCGAGCCCCGACGACACCCCGGTGACGATTACCGACCGTTCGCCGAGGCGGAATCGCTGCGTCGGGTCAGGGTGTGATGCCATGGCCGACGCAGCGTACGCGCGTCGCACCTCCCCAACGGAATGGGCATGCAGCTACATCACGTAGACGGCGGGCACCCGCGGCCGGGCGACGACGTCGCGGGCCTCGGTGGCCACGGCGGCGATTCTCCCGCCCCCGTGCCGTCGCCCCGATCGAGCTTGCTTGCGCCGTCGCACGCGCCAGCTCCGGGTCTTTTCGACGTCGGCCTTGGCCTTGTCACGCGCGGCCGCCGCAAGCTCCTGGGCCTCCTTCGCGCGCGGACAGGCGTCGCACGCTGACCCACGCTGCTGCGCTGGTCACACGTTTTGAAGCCCTACCTGCTCCGATTGCCGCCGCTGAGAAGCGTCCCGATCAGCTCCATGTGCTGGATCAGATCGCGGGTCCCGAGGAACGAACCGCGCACACGCTCTCGGGCGGCCGCTCCCAGCGCCCGCGCCCGTGCCGGATCGTCGAGCAAGCCATCGATGGCCGCAGCGGTTGCGCCGAGGTCACGGGGATCGATAAGGAGGCCTGATTCGCCGTGCTGGATCTGGTCCTGGATGCCGCCGATGCGGCTGGCGATCACCGGCCGCGCCTTCCACATGGCCTCGGCCACCGTCAACCCGAACCCCTCGGCGAGGCTTTTCTGAAGCACTACGTCGGCGCGCCGCTGGATCGCGTTGACGATCGCCGCGTTCTCCTCCAGATCGTCCATCGGCAGGCTGGCGAGGTGGACGCGCCTCCGCAGGTCGGCCGACAGCTCTGCGCGTTGCGCCCGGATCTCGGCAAGCACTCCGGCCCCTTCGGGGTCGTCGGCAACCTCCGCAACGGAGGGCCCCGCGAGCAGCAGGTGGGCGCCCGGATGCCGGCAGCGATCGGCGAAGCAGCGCAGGACGCCGGACGGATCCTTGAGGCCATCCCAGCGCGAGACCTGGACCACGAGGGGGGCATCGTCGGGGATCGGCGCCTCTTGGTCGAGTTCGGCTGCGCGGTCCACTCGCCCCTGGCTCCCGTTCTGACGCACGAATACCCCAGCGCCTCCGTCGCCCTCGATGAGCCCCGCCCGAGCCAGGATCGCCTTCACGGCCTCCGGTCCGAGCTCTTGGTTCTTGGCGGAGAAGGCGTCGATCGAGGGGGGAATGATCCAGGCCTTCCCGTCGTCGAGCCCCTCCCAGGCGAACGCCCGCCGCGAGAACACGTAGGCGTCGGCTTGCTCGATGTATGGCCGCAAGAATGCCCACGCCTGCCGCGCCACCTCGTTCGGGTTGTCGAGACCGACGTGACACCGCCAGACCAGGTGTCCCACGACCGATCGGAGCGCCTCGGTCAATCCGGCGGTTTGCGGGTCGTGCAGATAAACGATGTCCTTGTTGTCAACCATTCCGACCAGCTCTTCGGCGCTCGCTGCGAGGGCCCGCTCGTAGGTGGCCCTCTCGCTGGCACCGATCTCACCCCCGTCGCCCTCCGCGCCGTGCAAGTGATTGTGGATCCGCTTGGTGATCTCGAAGAACCTCGCGTCCCCCACAATCGTCACCCAGCGCGCGTCGACGCCGGCACCGCGGGTGTAGGCGAGCAGGGACTGAAGCATCTCGGCGACGCCGCCACCGCGCGCGGTCGAGTTGACATGCCAGATCACGCGCCCGGCCAACATGCGTCTGGCGGTTGCTATCGCCCGCTCGACCTGCGAGAAGTCGTTTCCCAGCACGGGCCTGAACCGCTCCAGTGAGGAGGGCGCGATCGGAACCTGGGCGATGGCCGGCATGACAGGCGGTCACCGAGCCACGACGCGCTCGATCCGCCGCAGGTACGCCGCGAAGTGCGCGCTGGTGAGGAAGTGGCGCCCGACGTGCTCCCTTGCTGCCGTCCCGAGGGCCTGGCGACGCCGGGGATCGGCCATCAGCGCGTCTATCTGCTCGGCCACGGCAGCGAGGTCGCGGGGGTCGACCAAAACCCCGGTCTCGCCGTCGACGATCTGCGCCCGGAGGCCGCCAACTCGGCTGGCCAGAACCGGCCGGGCCTTCCACATCGCCTCGGTCACCGAGAGCCCGAACGCCTCCTCGAGGCTCTTGTGGACGATCAGGTCGGCCCGGCGCTGGATCGCGTTCACGATCGCTGCGTTCTCGTCGCGATCCTCCACGGGAAGCTCGGCCAGGTGGACTCGGCGACCGATGGCTTCAGGCAGGGAGTGTCGTTGCTCGCGCAGCTCGGCGATCGCCTGGCGCTCCTCGCTCTCTACGGAGCGCGCGGCCGCCGAGGGCCCGGCGAGGACGAGATGGAGATCGGGGTGGCGAGATCGCGTCAGTGCCTCAACCAGGCCCGCCTGATCCTTGAGTCGCTCCCAGCCCGACACCTGGGCCACGACCCCGGCCTCGGGGGGGATCGGGGCGCGCTGATCGATCTCGGCCCTGGAGTTGACCCGATACGGTGAGCCGTCGAACCGGGTGAACGTACGCTCGGCGTCGACGCCGCTCCTCGTGAGCCCCACCCGGTCGAGAATCGACAGCACAACCTCCGGGCGCAGTTCCTGGTTCTTGGGCGAGAACGGGTCGATCGAAGGGAGCTGGATCGCGACCTTGTCGGTGTCCAGCCCCTCCCACAAATACTCGGCGCGCGTGAACACGTAGCCGTCGGCCGAGGAGACCCAGGGGCGCAGGAAGTCCCACGCGCGCCGGGCGTGCTCGTTCGGCACCCCGACCCCGAGGTGACAGCGAAAGACGGTGCGGGCGCCGGCGTCCTGTGCCTTGGGCAGGAGACCGGCGACCGGCGGGTCGTGGATGAAGACGATGTCA
>DATAFO010000002.1:0-30706 GCA_036257465.1 Solirubrobacterales bacterium
GGCACGCCGACCAGCATGATCGCCGGTAGGAAAGCCGGCCCGATCATCTCGTTCAGTCGCCAGACCGCCATCGCCAGGGCCGCGACCAGGAAGCCGAGGAGCATGCTGCCGCCGTCACCCAGGAAGATGCGAGCGGGGCGGGTGAGGTTGAAGTACAGGAACCCGGCACAGGCGCCGCAGACCGCGACCGCGAGCGCGGTCAGCTGGTCGGTTCCCTCGTAGACCGAGAGCAGCGCGATGCCCGCCGCGCTGACCCCGGCGACCGTCCCGGCGGCACCGTCGAGGTTGTCCATCAGGTTGAAGGCGTTGACGATTCCGACCACCCAGAGCACCGTCACGGCGAGATCGGCGACCTCGCCCGGAAAGAGCGACCAGCCAAGGCCGCTGTTCCACAACAGCACTGCGGCGAGTACCTCGGCGACGATCCGGATGCGCGGGCCGAGCAGGAAGCGATCGTCGATAACTCCAACCACCCAAAGGAATGCCGCGCCCGCGAAGATCGGAGTGAGATCGCCGTCCCAGAGCACACCGTCGACCAGGGCCCCGGCGAGGAAGCCGGCCAGGACCGCAGCGCCGCCGAGGCACGGAGTGGGCCGCGCGTGACCCTTGTAGCCGACCGGGTGATCGACGATGCCGTAGCGGCGGGCTACGCGGATCGCCAACGGCGTGGCGGCGAGTGCGACGAGGTAGGAGGTGAGAAACGCCGGAAGCACGCGGCGCTCACCGGCTCGGGGGGCTCACCCGACTACCCGCATCGCCCCGGACTCGGATCGATGGGGGTCGGGAACGCGACCTGCGCCACGGGTCTCGCTCTGCTCATAGGCGATGACGTCATCGACCATCTCGTCGAGGGTCCGTGACGGCTTCCAGCCGTTCAGCTCCCGAAGGGCCGAGGTGTCGGGTACCCGGCGGCCAAGCTCTTCGAATCCGCCTTCGTATGCCTCCCGATAGGGGATCAGCCGGACCTTCGAGTCCGAGCCCGTGCGTTCGATCACCTTGCCCGCGAGCTCGATCACCGGCACGAGGCGGTCGCCCCCGACGTTGTAGACGCGTCCCGCCGCCGCGTCCGCATCGCACAGCTGGACGAGCGCATGCACGGTGTCGAGGACGTGCGTGAAGCAGCGCGACTGGGTCCCGTTGCCATACACCGTCAGGTCCTCGCCGGCCAGGGCCTGGGAAACGAAGCGAGGCAGGACCATCCCGTAGGCGCCGGTCTGGCGCGGGCCGACGGTGTTGAACAGCCGCGCGACGATCGTCTCGATCCCGTACTGCCGGTGGTATCCGTGGGCGAGGATCTCGCCGAAGACCTTCGCGGTCGCATAGCTCCAGCGCGACTGAGAGGGTGGCCCCAGGACTCGATCCGAGTCCTCGGATAGCTCGCCGCTCAACTTCCCGTACACCTCGGAGGTCGAGGTGAACAGCAGCCGGCACCCTCGCCGGGCAGCCGCGGCGAAGACTATGTCGCAGCCACGCGTGCTGCGAAGCACCGATTCGAGCGGCTGTGCGACGACGAGCTGCACCCCGACCGCGGATGCGAGGTGCACGCAAGCGTCTACCGACGACATGCAGTCGTTGACGAGGGCTTCGTCCGTGACCGAGCCCTCGATGAACTCGACCGCTCCCGGCCTGGGCTGCTCCGACTCCCCGCGGTCTCCGTCTCGCTGCAGGGCGGCGATCGCGTCCGCGTTCGCACCGTGATGCGATTCGTCGAGGTTCTCGAGCCGACCCGTGCTGAGGTCGTCGAGCACGAGCACGTGGTCTCCCCGGGTCGTTAGGGCGTCGACCAGGTGTGAACCGATGAACCCTGCCCCCCCCGTAATCAGGTAGCGCATCCCGCGGTAGCCCTCCAGCTGGTTGGTCTCGACACTCGCGTCGCCCGGGCGGACGCCTCGCCGAAACAACGCCCCCGGCCGCCGAAACTGACCACAAGCGGCCAAGGCCTGGACCGAGCGCACTCGAAGCGTTGGTATTCGCCGGCGTGGGGCGTTGCTGGAGCGTGGCGTCCACGTTCGCCCGGGCGATCGTCGCCCCTGAAGCGGCTGCAGGGATGGCCCGGCTGGCGGGCCGGCCGGCCAACGCTCCCGCCGAGCCAGTGCGGGTGATGCGGATCCTCACGAGGATGAACATCGGTGGCCCCGCGTACCACGTGAGCGTCCTGGGCGGTCGCATGGACCCGCGGCGCTACTCGACGCTCCTCGTTCACGGCGAAGTGGGGCCGGGAGAGGAGTCGATCGCCGAGCTGGCGCAACAGGAGGGTTGCGACGTCGAGTTCGTCCCCAGCCTGGGTCCAGCTATCCGGCCTGCCGCCGACCTGCGGGCGTTGGTTGAGCTGATTCGGATCGTGCGCCGGTTCCGCCCCGACATCGTCGAGACCCATACGGCCAAGGCCGGGACGCTTGGCCGCCTTGCCGCTTGGTTGGCTGGACGACCCCGCCCCCGGATTGTCCACATCTACCACGGGCACGTCCTCGGCGGGGACTTCGGCCGGCCGATGACCTTCACCTTCACGCAGATCGAGCGGGGACTGGCGAGGATCAGCGACTGCGTGGTTGGAGTCAGCCAGGGGACCGTTGATGAACTCGTCGAACGCGGGGTCGCCCCTCGCGACGCTTTCAGAGTCGTCCCGCTAGCCCTGGATCTGGAGCGCTTCGCAGCCCTGAGTAGGTCCGACGGCGCCGCGTTTCGCGAGCACGTCGGCGCGCGCGTGGCCGACGTGTTGCTCGTTTGCGCTTGCCGGCTCGTCCACCACAAGCGGGTCGACCTATTGCTGCGGGTGGTTTCGCACCTCCGCGACCCGCATCCGGCGATTCGGTTGGCCGTCCTCGGCGATGGCGCGGATCGGCCAGAGCTGGAGCGCCTCGCGGACGAGCTCGGGCTGAGCGATGTGGTGGCGTTCGTGGGCTACACGACGGACGTGGCGCCCGCGCTGGCGGCGGCGGATGTCGTCGTACTCGGTTCCCAGACCGAGGGCACCCCGGTCTTCCTCATCGAGGCGGCGGCGGCGGGCGTGCCTTGTGTGGCGACACGGGTCGGCGGCACTCCAGAGGTGGTTCCCCCGGACGCCGGCATCCTCGTCCCTCCGCGAGACGTCACCGCCCTTGGCCGAGCGATCGCCCGGCTCGCCGACGACGCCGCGCTTCGCGAACGCATGGGGCGCAACGCGCGCGCACATGCCCGCGAACGGTTCGCGGTCGAGGGGGCTCTGAGCGAGCATGACGCCCTCTATCGGGACTTGCTCGGCGGCGATAGGGGACGAGCGGAAGCGACCTAGCGCGGTCAGGCTGCGGTCGCGCCGACGTCGGTTGGGAGCCCCCGTGGCGGGGCTCGCGCCCCTGGGCCTGCGCGGAGTAGATCCGGATCACGTGCCGGGGATCGGCCTGCCCCCGATCTCTACTCGAGCTCGTAGGCCTCGGCCAGTTCGGGGTCCTTCCTGGCCAGCATCTCGGCCAAGGAGACCATCACCTTGCACTGCTTCCAGGTGGCGTCGTCCTGCATCTTGCCGTCGATCATGTGGACGCCGCGGCCGTCGGGGATCGCTTCCAGAACCTTCTTGGCGAACTTGACCTCGTCTGCCGGTGGGCTGAAGACCCGCTTGGCGATTTCGATCTGCGCCGGATGGAGCGACCAAGCGCCGACGCAGCCGAGCAGGAACGCGGCGCGGAACTGGGTCTCACAGCCCTCGGTGTCCTTGATGTCGCCGTAGGGACCGTAGAAGGGCAGGATCCCGGCCGAGGTGCAGGCGTCGACCATCCGGGCGATCGAGTAGTGCCAGGGGTCTTGCTGCGCGCTGGCGCGCGGGGCGTCGGGGTTCTCGGGATCCGGGTCCTCGATCACGCGGTAGCCCGGGTGACCGCCGCCCACGCGAGTCGTCTTCATGCGCCTGAACGCCGCCAGGTCGGCGGGGCCGAAGCTCATCCCCTGCATGCGGGGGCTTGCCGTCGCGATCTCCTCGAGGTTGACCACTCCGAGGGACGTCTCGAGGATCGCGTGCACGAGCAGCGGCTTGGTCAGCCCGCCCTTGGCCTCGAGCTGGGCCAGCAGGCGATCGACGTAGTGGATGTCCCATGCGCCCTCGACCTTGGGCACCATCACGACGTCGAGCTTGTCGCCGATCTCGCGCACGATCTGCGTTAGGTCGTCTAGGACCCAGGGACTCTCGAGCGAGTTGACCCGCGTCCAGAGCTGCGTCTCGCCGAGGTCGAGCTCCTTGCCGACCCGGATCAGGCCCTCGCGAGCGGCCTCCTTGCGGTCGACGGAGATCGCGTCCTCGAGGTTGCCCAGCAGGATGTCGACCTGCTGGGCGATCTCGGGCGCCTTCGCGACCATCTTCTCGTTCGAGAAGTCCAGGAAGTGGATCATCCGTGAGGGGGCGACCGGGATCTCCCGGAGTGGCTCGGGCGCATCGATCGCCAGCGGCTTGAAGAAGTTACGGGGGTTTCGCATGCCGGCCAATCTATCTAGCCTGGGGTGCGTGAAGGTCGCCATCCGAGCGGCGCAGCCTGGGGAAGAAGGGGCACTGCCGCCACTTTATGAGTGGTTGTTCGCCCCGCCCGGCTCCAGGCCGGCCACCTGGGACTCCAAGCGCGCGGTGGTGGCTCTGCGCCAGGCGATCGACTCCCACGATGCCTGCGTGTTGGTGGCCGAGGCCGACGGGCGATTCGTCGGATTCTGCACGGCCTACCAGGACATGCACTCGGTGCGCTTCGGCTACCGCTGCTGGGTCGAGGACCTCGCGGTGGATCCGCAGGTGCGCTCGCAGGGCGTCGGCAAGCGGCTCCTCGACGCGGCAAAGGATTGGGCGCGCGAGCGCGGCGCAACCCACCTCGAGCTCGACTCGGGCGAGGCAAGGCACGATGCGCATCGCTTCTACGAGCGCGAGCAGCCCAGCTGGCGCTCGATCTGCTTCGCCTGGGAGTTGTAGCGCGCGTCGCATCCCTCGCCGCCCGCGCGTGTTTCGTACCCGCGTAGGCAGTAACCGACCAATGGAGGTGGGACGTGAGCAACCTGAGGGAGAGGCTGCCGTGTAGACGCCCTCGTTCAGGCGGTTGGTGGCGATGCCGCCGAAGCTCGACGTGACGAGGTTGCCGGTGGACTTCAACGCCGGAGACATCGCTCGGTGCGCCGCAGTGGCGCAGCTGACCTCTTTCACGCCGGGCGGAAACGTGCCGGACGGCCAGGTGTCGAGCGAGCTTGCCGCCAGCTCGACCGACACGTTGCGGGTCAACACCAGCAACAGCGCCGGCACGTCAGCCGGCCGCGGCTTCACGGCCGTCGTCTTCTGCTGACGCTCGCCTCAGCGTGCCGGCACCGCCGACCCGGTCCCGCAGCGGATAGTGTCGGCGCGTGCCCGGCCGCATCGTCGTCTTCGGAGCCACGGGCTACACCGGTGGGCTCACCGCCGAGGCGCTCGTGGCGCGCGGCGAGCGGCCGCTCCTGGCGGGCCGCAACGCTGAGGGCCTGACCGCCCTCTCAGGTGAGCTCGGGGGCGAGCTCGAAACGGCCGTTGCAGATGTCTCCGATCCGGCCTCGGTGCGGCTGCTGGTTCAGGCCGACGACGTTCTCGTCAGCACCGTCGGTCCGTTTGTCCGCTGGGGGGAGCCCGCGATCGAGGCAGCGATCGGCGCCGGTGCCGCCTACCTCGACTCGACGGGGGAGCCCGGGTTCATCCGGGCGGTGTTCGAGCGGTACGGACCCCGCGCGGCGGACGCTGGCGTGGGGCTGGTGACCGCGTTCGGCTACGACTGGGTTCCGGGCAATCTGGCCGGAGCGCTGGCGCTTCGCGAGGCGGGGGAGGAGGCCACGCGGATCGACCTCGGATACTTCTTCACAGGCGCCGCGGGCATGAGCGGGGGCACGAGGGCCACCACGGCGGTCGGCGCCCTGGAGCCGTCCTTCGTCTGGCGCCAGGGCATCAGGACGGAGCGGATCGCGGCGCGCTTGCGTGCCTTCGAGGTCGACGGCCGCCAGCGCCAGGCCGTCTCGGCCGGCTCGTCGGAGCACTTCACCCTTCCGCGCCTGCGTCCTCAGCTCGAGGAAGTGAACGCGTACCTCGGCTGGTTCGGGGGCGCGTCGCGGCCGATGCAGGCCTTCTCTGCGGTCGGCGCGGGGGTCGCGAGGCTCCCGGGCGCCCGCGCCGGCATGCAGGCCCTGGCGGGCCGGCTGGTGAAGGGATCGAGCGGCGGACCGGACGCCGAGCAGCGATCGCGATCGGGCTCGCACGTCGTCGCGATCGCGTACGACCGGGCGGGTGCCGAGCTCGCCGAAGTCCACGTGGCCGGCGTCAACGGCTACGACTTCACGGGCCGAATCCTTGCCTGGGGAGCGTCGCGAGCCCTGGCGGACGGCTTGGGCGGCCAGGGCGCCCTCGGGCCGGTCGAGGCGTTCGGCCTCGACGAGCTCGAGGCGGGCTGCGCCGAGGCTGGTCTCTCGCGGCTCAGCCTTTAGGCGGCGGACGCGGAACGATCCCGGCCGACCGCGTGTGCCTTCGCGTCGGGCTCGCCCACCGAGAGAAAAGTATCCTCTGCCGCCCACAGCCTCCGAGGCGAGCCAAGCGACGAACACGAGGAGCCATGGGCGTAGCGACCGCGACGTACCAGGAGAAGACCGACGAGCAGAAGGCGATCACCGAGATGGTGCGCCAGTTCGTCGACAACGAGATCCTGCCCGTGGCCGAGGAATTCGACCACGAGGACAAGTTCCCCGAGGCGATCGTCGAGCAGATGAAGGAGCTGGGCCTCCTCGGGGTCACGATCCCGGAGGAGCACGGCGGGATGGGGCTCGACCTGACCACGTACGCGATGATCGTCGAGGAGCTCTCGCGCGGCTGGATCTCGATCTCGGGCGTGGTCAACACCCACTTCATCGGCTCCTACCTGCTGATGAAGTTCGGGACCGACGAGCAGAAGGAGGAGTTTCTGCCGAAGATGGCCACCGGCCAGGTCCGCGCCGCCTTCTCGCTGTCGGAGCCCGAGGTCGGCTCCGACGTTCAGGGGATCAAGTCGACGGCGACCCAGAACGAGTCGGGTGCCTGGGAGATCAACGGCCAGAAGATGTGGGTGACGAACGGCCTCCTGTCTGGGCTCGTGTTCGTGCTCGTCAAGACCGACCCGAAGGCCGACCCGCCGTATCGCGGCATGACCTGCTTCATCTGCGAGAAGGAGCCCGGTGCCGAGGAGATGCCCGGCCTGAAGATCCCCCCGAAGATCAAGAAGATGGGCTACAAGGGCGTCGAGTCCACCGAGCTGGTCTTCGACGGGTTCGAGGTCTCCGAGGACCGCATCCTGGGCGGGCCCGACGGCCTCGGCGAGGGCTTCAAGCAGATGATGGACGCCCTCGAGGTCGGCCGCGTCAATGTCGCCGCCCGGGGCGTCGGCGTCGCCCAGCGGGCGCTCGAGCTGGCCCTGCGCTACTCCCAGGAGCGAAAGGCGTTCGGAAAGCCGATCGCCCAGCATCAGGCGATCACGTTCAAGCTCGCCGAGATGGGGACCCGGGTGGAGGCGGCGCGGCTGCTGACGCTGAAGGCCGCGCGGATGAAGGACGCCGGCGAGCGCTCCGACCTCGAGGCCGGGATGGCGAAGCTGTTCGCGTCAGAGGCCGCGCGCTCGAACGCAGAGGAATCGCTGCGTATCCACGGCGGCTACGGGTACTCGAAGGAATATGAGATCGAGCGCATCTACCGCGATGCGCCCCTGCTCTTGATCGGCGAGGGAACGTCGGAGATCCAGAAGATGGTGATCGGCAAGAAGCTGCTCGAACGGAATCGGATCTAGTGGCGCAGGGCGCGCGCGAGCTGATCTCGATCGCGTACCGCAACATCACCGGCGAGGTGCCGGCGCTCGCGAAGCTGAAGTTGGTCTTCCGGCTCGAGCTTCGCGGCCGCGGCGACGTTCAGGTGTTTCGCGTCCGCGTGCCCGGGCCGGACATCTCCAAGGCAGAGCCCGCTGACGCACGCGTGGAGATCGGGCTTCCCCGCGCGGATTTCAACGAGCTGGTCGCGAACGGCAAGATCAAGGACTGGCGGGAGGCGTACGAGCGCGGGCACATAAAGGCGTCCGGGGACCCCAACGTGCTGAAGCTGGTCGGTCAGGTGATCGAGCGGCAGATGGCCCGCTCGCAACTCAAGAAGGCGCACTGAGGAGCTCACCCGCTGGCGAGGGCACGGCGCGTCGACCCCAAGCGGCTGGCGCGCCTGCGCTCGGCGTCGCAGCGCCTCCACCGGCCGCCGGCGAACCGGCATCCGGTCGACGTGGCGCGCGAGGCGGGCCCCGTGCAGGCGCAGGAGCCGCGCGCCGCACGACTCGCGTTTCGCGCCCGCGCCCGGGATTTGACCGCGTCCGACGTCGACCGGGCGCGCACCGAGGAGCGCTCCCTGTTTCGCGCCTGGCTGATGCGAAAGACGGTTCACCTGATCCCTTCGGAGGACGCTGGCTGGCTGTTGCCGCTGTTCGCGCCGACCATCGTTCGCTGGTCGCGAAAGCGCCTGGGCGACCTCGGTTTGGAGCCGGGCACTCAGCAGCGCGCCCTGCGGTTGATTCACGAGGTGGTCGAGCGGGAAGGGCCGCTGCCGCGCCCCGTGCTCGTTCGCCGGTTGACCGACGCCGGCTTCGAGGCGGCCACCGAGGCGAGGTACCACCTATGGACGCTCGCGACTCTGGACGGTGAGCTATGCCTCGGGCCCGACCGCGACGGTCAGGCCTGCCTCGTCCGCACCGAGGACTGGCTTGGGAAGCTGAAACGGCGCTCCCGCGAGGACTCGCTGGCGGAGCTCGCCCGCCGCTACCTCCGCGCCTACGGTCCGGCGACCGAGCGCGACCTGGCGCGCTGGGCGGGACTGCCGCTCCGCGATGGACGCGCAGGCCTGAAGCGAATCGCGGCGGAGCTCGGCGAGGCGCGGGTCGGCGGCGAGACTCTGCTGGTGCTCGGCGCCGTACCGCGCGCGGCGCCGGGCCCAGTGGTCCGCCTGCTGGGCGCGTACGACAACTACAACCTCGGTTACGCCAGCCGCGACTTCGCCGTCCCACCCGAGCACGTGAGGCGGATCGTCCCGGGCGGAGGGATCGTGCGCCCGGCGATCGTCGCGGACGGCCGCTTCATCGGCACCTGGTCGTCAAAGCGCAGCAGCGGACGCCTGACGGTCTCGACTGAGCCGTTCGCTCGGCTCGATCCGGGCGTCGCCGCCGCTCTCGAGGCGGAGGTGGCCGACGTTGGACGCTTCGAGGGGCTGAAGGCACGCTCGGGGAGTGAATGTGATCAAGCTGGCCGCTCCCGACCCGACGTGGTGACGACGGACACCGGCGACGCGCCATAGGCGGCGTGGGGGCGGGTACGATCCCGCGCCCATGAACGACGAACAGAACCAACTGATCACCGACCAGGCCGGCCGGGAGGCCTCCGGTGCGCGCCAGTACGGCCGTTACCTCGAGGAGTTCGAGGTCGGCGCGACCTACCGCCACTGGCCGGCCAAAACGGTCACCGAGGCCGACGACCACCTGTTCTGCCTGCTGACGATGAACCATCACCCCCTGCACATCAACGACGTCTATGCGGCAGAGTCCCAACAGGGCCAGAACGTCGTCGTCGGACCACTCGTTTACTCGCTGGCGGTGGGGATGACGGTGGGCGATGTGTCGGGCAAGGCGATCGCGAACCTCGCGACGGAGGAGCTCAGCCACCCGGCGCCGGTGTTCCACGGCGACACGCTCTACTGCGAGTCGGAGGTGCTCGAGGTCCGCCCCTCGCAGTCCAAGCCCGACCGCGGCGTCGTCAAGGTCCACACCCGCGTCTACAAGCAGACGGGCGACCTGGTGGCTGAGTTCAAGCGCTCGGTGCTGGTGCCCCGGAAGCCGAACGGCGACGCGCCAAAGGCCGAGGGCGACGTCGACTGAGGCTCGGCAAGAGGTTCCGGCGGGGATATTCCTCGCCCGGCCCGAGACGCCGGCCAAGGGCGCTGCGCTCGGCGTCAAGGACCTCTTCGACACCTCGGGCCTGACCACGACCTACGGGTCGGCGATCTTCCGTGACCACGTGCCGGATCGCACCGCGGAGGCCGTTCGCCGGCTCGAGGCGGCCGGCTGGGCCAACGTCGGCAAGACCAACCTGCACGAGTTCGCCTGGGGGATCACGTCCGAGAATCCGCACTTCGGCGACGTTCCCAATCCGATCGCGCCCCATCGTGTCGCCGGCGGATCGAGTGGGGGCTCGGCGGCCGCACTCGCCGCAGGGCTCGTCGAGGGCGCGCTCGGCTCCGACTCGGGTGGTTCCATTCGGATCCCCGCAGCCTGTTGCGGAATCGTCGGCTTCAAGCCGACCTACGGGTTGGCGCCGCTCGACGGGTGCTTTCCGCTCGCTCCCAGCTTCGACCACGCCGGCCCGATGGCTCGCGACGTCGCCACCTGCGCTCGGATGTTCGACGCGCTCGCGCCCTCGCATCCGCGGGCCACGCTGGCGGATCTGGGGGAGTTGCAGGTGGGGGTGACGTGGACTTCGCGAGGGGACCCGATGGTGCGGCAGCGCGTCGAGAAGGCCGCGGGGCACTTCCCACACGCACGGCCGCTTGAGCTTCCGCTCGACGAGAGCTTCTACGCCGTCTTCCGGCGCGAGGCCGCTGAGGTCCACGCCGATCTCTGGCGCGCGCACCGGGAGCTCTACGGCGCGAACGTGGCCGCAAAGGTCGGGCGCGCGCTCACGGTCAGCGATGCCGAGTACGAGGCGTCGCGACGAGGGCGGGAGCACTACCGCGAGCGGATGGCGGAGGCGATGGAGGGCGTCGACCTGGTGCTGACGCCGACGCTCGAGATGGTCGCGCCGCCCGTCGGGATCGGCGACCTGGCGCTGCGCGATCGCATGATCAGGCTCACCTACCCGTTCAACGCCATCGGCGCGCCAGCGCTCGCGCTGCCTTGCGGACCGGCCGAGGACGGTTTGCCGGCGTCGGTGCAGCTCGTCGGCAGTCCGGGCGACGACGCGCGGGTGCTCGCCGCGGGCGAGTTGCTCGAACGCGAGCTGGCCATCGCGGCGAACGAGTGAAGCCTTGTCGGGCCTATAGGTCATAGAAGGCTGCAGTCGCTCCGAATAGGCAAGACGAACCCCGATGAGTTTCTCTGCGGTCCCCGGTCTGTAGATCGAATCTCGCAAGCGAGCGACAGGAGGCGAGAAGTGGGAGCGATACACGTGCACGAGTTCATGAGCCTCGACGGTGTGGTCGACGCTCCGACGTGGACGTTCGAGTATGAGTTCCTTCCCGGAATGGAGAAGGCTCTGGGAGCGGTCACCGACCGTTCTGAAGGCATTCTGCTCGGGCGCAAGACGTATGAGATGTTCGAGCCCGCGTGGTCGACGCGGACCGTTGAGGACGATCCTGGGGCGCCGTTCTTCAACGACACCACCAAGTACGTCGTCTCCGGGACTCTCGCCGACCCGACGTGGAGGAACTCGGAGATCATCGGGCCGTACGACCCTGGTGCGATCCGCGGCTTGAAGGACCATGTCGAAGGTGACCTGTTTGTCAGTGGGAGCATCACGCTGGTCCGTGCGCTGCTCACCGACGGCCTCGTCGACGGGCTGCATCTGTTCCTCTACCCCCTCACCCGCGGGTCCGGCCCGCGGCTCTTCGCCGATGGGGACTCGCCCCGCAAGCTCTCGCTTGCGGCCTGTGAGTCGTACGAGAACGACGTCGCCTACATGGCCTTCCACCCGGAGGCCTGAGGCGCGGCGAGGGGCTAGTGCGCCTCGTCCGCCGCGTGAGCGGGCGGGCGTGACTCTTCGGCGAGCGAGGTGAGCTCGAGCACGCCGCGAGAGGCGCCCTCGAGAACCTCGGTCGCCTCCTCGGCCGAGCGTGCGTAGAGCTCGACCAGCATGTGCACGACGATGCGATCCTCGTCGTGCTTGTGGAAGCGCACGTGGGTGAAGAACTCGCGCGTGCCCTGCTCGCCGAAGGAGGCGAAGGTGAGGCTGTCGGCCGCCTCGGGGCCGGAGCAGGTCTCAACGGTGTCCTGGTCGACGGTGACGGTGCAGGAGGCAACCCACGGCGTGCCGGCGACCATCCGCTCCCAGCGGTCCTCGATCGGGACGACGTGGCCGTCCTCGATCGCCAGGTGTGGCTGGTCGTGCATGCAGTCGAGGCACTGGACCACGGCCTCCTGGACCTCCTCGACCCGCTCGGCCGTCTCTCCGGACTCGGGGTCGACGCGGATGATCGCGTCGTAGTGCACCTGGGCCTCAAGCCGAGTCGACCAGCAGCGGTAGCAGCGCAGCCACGCGCTGCGGTCGCCGTTCAACTCACTCATACGTGTACTCAGCGTAGCTCGCCGGGCCCGCAGGGGCTAGCTCTGCAGTTCGCCAGGCAACAGCGAGTACATGAGCATGTCCCGCCGCTCCCCTCGGATCGGCATGAAGGAGCGCAGCAATCCCTCCCGTGTGAAGCCCACCGAATGGGCGACGCCGAGCGAGGGCTTGTTCTGAGGGTCGATCCAGAGCTCGATTCGCTTCACGCCGAGCTCGTGGAACGCATGGGCGCACAGCAGCCGCAAGGCCCGGGCTGCCACGCCGCGCCCCCGTGCCGACGCGGCAACCCAGTAGCCGGCCGAGCAGCGGCCCGTCTCGGGGTCGATGCCGTGGATGCCGGCCGCACCAAGCAACTCGTCACCCTCGGCCGAGACGATCAGCGCCGCAAGGTCGGTGCCGGCTTCGATGCCCGTGCTCGTCATGCGGCGAAACTGGCGCGCATCGTCCTCCCCGTACGGCGACGGCACACGAGTCCAGCGCGGGATCTCGGGATCCTGGACGGCCTCCACGACGCGCGGCAGGTCGGCGTCGGTGAGCAGGCGCAGCCGGACGACTCCATCGGTGAGGCCCTCGACCGGGAACGAGATCGGGCGCGGGCTCAAGCCGGCGACGCCGCGCCGGCGCCCGAGCGCTCGGCAACGAGATCGGCGATCTCGCTCATGATCCGGTTGACGTCGAAGTCCTTCGGCGTGTAGACGCTGTCGACCCCGGCCCGGCGCAGCGCGTCCGCGTCGGCCGCCGGGATGATTCCCCCCACGATCACCGGCGCGTCCGTCCCCTGCTCTCGGAGCAGCCGAATCGTTTCTGGGACGAGCTCTCGGTGCGACCCCGAGAGGATCGAGAGCCCGATCACGTCGACGTCCTCCTGGAGCGCCGAGGCCGCGATCTGCTCTGGGGTGAGGCGGATTCCCTGGTAGATGACCTCCATGCCGACGTCTCGAGCGCGCACCGCGATCTGCTCGGCGCCGTTTGAGTGCCCGTCGAGGCCCGGCTTTCCGACCAGGATCCGCAGCCGGTGGCCCAGCGCCTCCGAGACTTCCTGGACGCGTTGGCGGGCCGCGGCGAGTGGCTCGCCGTCGGCCGCGGTCGTCGCTGCGGAGACGCCGGTCGGGGCCCGGTAGTCGCCGAACACCTCACGCAGCACGCCAGCCCACTCGCCTGTCGTCGCCCCGGCCATGGCTGCCTCGATCGTCGCCGGCATGAGGTTGTCCGACTCGTTGCGGGCAGCCTCTCCCAGCCGCTCGAGCGCGGTCTCGACGGCCGCGGAGTCGCGCGCGGCCTTCCACCGCTCGAGCGCTTCGCGGCATTCGCGCTCAACCTCAGGGTCGGGCGTGAGGATGCCGCCTTCGGCGTCGGCCGTGAGCGGCGAGTCCTCGGTCTCGGTGAACCGGTTCTGGCCCACCACCGTGATCTCGCCGCGCTCGATCCGGGCGAGGCGCTCGCGGTGGGACTCCACGAGGCGGGCCTTCATGTACGGGACCGCCTCAACGGCGCCGCCCTGGTCGGCGACGGTTTTCAGCTCCTCGCTCGCGCCCTCGACCAGTTCGGCCACCAGGCCGTCCATGACCTTCGAGCCCTCGAACACGTCCGGGTACTCGAGGACGTCCGTCTCGAAGGCGAGGATCTGCTGGATGCGCAGGCTCCACTGCTGGTCCCAGGGGCGCGGCAGACCGAGGGCTTCGTTCCAGGCTGGGAGCTGGATGGCGCGGGCGCGGGCGTTTCGCCCGAGCGTCACCGCGAGCGCCTCCAGGACGATCCGCGGCACGTTGTTCTCGGGCTGCGCCTCCGTGAGCCCGAGCGAGTTCACCTGGACCCCGTAGCGCAGCCGCAGCAGCTTGGGCTCGGTGACGCCGTAGCGCTCGCGCCCGATCCGCTCCCAGAGCTCAGACATCGCTCGCAGCTTCGCGTGCTCCTCGACGAACCGGAGGCCGGCGTTGACGAAGAACGAGATCCGGCCGAAGACCTTGGGGAAGTCCGACTCAGCGACCTGGCCGCGGCGCTTCACCTCGTCCAGGACCGCGATTGCCGTGGAGAGCGCGTAGGCCACCTCCTGCACGGGCGTGGCGCCGGCCTCCTGGAGGTGGTAGCTGCAGACATTCGTCGGGTTCCAGCTCGGGATCTCGTTGACCGAGAACGCGACCGTGTCGGCGATCAGCCGCATCGACGGCTCGGGCGGGAACGCGTACGTGCCGCGCGAGAGGTACTCCTTGATGATGTCGTTCTGAGTTGTGCCCTGAAGCTGGGCGCGTTCGACGCCGTTCTCCTCCGCGACGGTGACGTACAGCGCCAGCAGCCACGCCGCGGTGGCGTTGATCGTCATCGACGTATTCATCTCGTCGAGCGGGATGCCGTCGAGCAGGGCGTGCATGTCCCCCTTGTGCGCGATCGAGGCGCCCACCTTGCCCACCTCGCCCCTGGCGAGCACGTGATCGGGGTCATAGCCCGTCTGCGTGGGCAGGTCGAAGGCCACCGAGAGCCCTGTCTGGCCCTTGGCCAGGTTGCGGCGATAGAGCTCGTTCGAGCGCCGGGCGTCCGAGTGCCCGGCGTAGGTCCGCATCACCCAGGGCCGGTCGGGCTCTGGCAGGCGGTGCTCGGCCATGGAGGGCATTTTAGGTTGGCTCGGACCGGTCGGCCTCAGGCCGCAAGCGCGCGCTCGAGCGCCTGGTGGCCGCCCTCGAGCACCGGCTCACCGTGGGAGACGAGGACCATCTCCACCGGGAGCTCGAGCAGGAACTGCAGCCGACGTCGCAGGTCCTCCGCGGAGAGTCGTCTCGGCAGGTAGCGAATCCACGACTCGGGGCAGATCCGAAGGCCGCCGCCGTTGGCGCCCAGCACCCGGTCGCCGGGCACGAGTGCTCCGTGCTCGGCAATCCAGAACATCGTCTCCCCGGCACCCCGGATCGGCAGCGGCTCAACCCCCGCGGGAAGCGCCGTCTTCGACCGCGAGGTCGAGCCGCCGTAACGGTCGACCACGCGGTCGCGACTGCGCCGGTGAAACTGGAGGGTGGTGACCACCGCCACGCGCTGTCTCCGGCCCGCAAGCTCATCGAGCCAAGCCCAGAACCCGGCCTCGTCGGCAGGGACGAGCGGGTCGATCACCACCAGGGTTTCGGGCGCCAGATAGGCGACCGAGCCGACATCGGGACCCCAGTCGTCCACGCTTCCGGGGTTGGCATCCGGCACGGCGGCAGGGTGGCGTGCGGTCCAGCGATAGAGCCCTGACGCGACCTCGGCGACCTCCACGAGGGCGCAGGCTAGCCTCAAAACAATGCAACGACACATGCTGCTTTCGCGGCTAAAAGCCGCTCACCTGAACACATGGGTCGGCTGATCGACGTGATGCACCTCGGCCGCGACCGCGTGATCGCGGCGCACGTCCTGCGTGACCTGATCGTCGACCCGGGTCCGACCTCGGCGCTTGAGAACTGGATCGATGCGCTGGACTCCGAGCCGCAGGCCCTGCTGCTGACGCACATCCATCTCGACCACGCAGGCGCCGCCGGCGTTCTCGTCCGGCGCTTCCCGCACCTCCGGGTCTACGTGCACGAGGTCGGCGCCCCGCACCTGATCGATCCCTCGAAGCTGCTGGCCAGCGCCGGCCGCCTGTACGGCGAGGAGAACATGGAGCGCCTGTGGGGCGAGTTCGCGCCAGTGCCCGAGACGGCGATCGTGTCGCTCGAGGGAGGGGAGGAGGTCGAGGGAGTTCGTGTCGCGTACACGCCTGGTCACGCGAGCCATCACGTGTCGTATCTCGACCTCGACTCGGGCGAGGCGTACGTCGGCGACGTCGCAGGCGTGCGCATTCAGCGGAGCGACTTCACGCTGATGCCAACCCCGCCGCCCGACATCGACGTCGAAGCGTGGCAGCGTTCGCTCGATGCGATCGCGGAGTGGAGGCCAAAGCACCTGCACCTCACGCATTTCGGCGCGGTGACGGACGTCGAGGCACAGCTCGACGGCGCCCGCCGCGCCCTGGGTTGGGCCGCAGAGCTGGCCCAGGCGGGCGACCACGAACGTTTCCTGCGCGAGCTCGCGGCCGAGGTCGATCGAGCTACCGATCCGGAAACCGCGGTGCGCCTACGCCAGGCCGCGCCGCCGGATCAGCTCTGGCTGGGCTTGGAGCGCTACTGGCGCAAGCGCGGCGAGCGCAAGACCTAGACCGCTCCGATGCGCGCCGCGGGGTGTTCGTTTCCCAGTGGCTACGCTGCGCACGCAGATGCGGTCCAAGCTGTCGAAAACCACGCGTCTCGCCGTCGCGAGCACGCTGGTCGCGGTCCTCGTGGGCGCGACCGCGCTCGCCGACGTGGCCGTCTACGAGAACAACTTCTCGAGTCGGGCCAAGGTCAAGGACGTCAAGAAGTCCGGCGGCAAGGCGTGTGCTCGCAAGTTCGTCCACAAGGGCAACCGCAGGTCGATGCGCGCGACGGTCAAGAAGGGCCCGAAGACGTGCCCGTTCCGCCCGCCGGTGCAGGCCGACGGCGAGCTCGGCGACTTCGAGCTTCGCCTCGACGGCAAGATCGCCAAGTCGACGAAGAAGTCGGTCCGCAAGGGCGCGTTCCTCGCCGTTTCGGTGCGCGTTGGTGGAGGGGGCGTCGGCTACGAGCTGCGGGTCTTCCCACACACCGGCAAGTTCAAGCTCTCCCGCGGGCCCGACGGCGGCGGGTTCCCGGTGAACGGCACCAGCAACGCGATCGCCGGGATCGGCAGGAAGAACACCCTTCGACTTTCCACAGTGGGGGCCAGGGTACGAGCGGTGGTCAACGGGTCGGAGGTCGCGGACATCGCCGACGACGACCCCGGCGCGGTCAGCGGCCGCAAGCTTCGCTTCGCCGTGGGCGGTGAGCGGAGCTCCAGCAAGCCCGTTGTCGGCACGCTGAAGAAGGTCCGGGTCGCCGTCCCCGACCCCTAGACTCCACGCCACTACGGCCACGGAGACCCTCGAGCGACCGCGCACCGGCGGGCCCGGGTCGGGCATCGGCGGCAACTGGATGGTGATCGTCCTCAACGACGATCACAACACCTTCGACCACGTGGCGCAGACACTCTCGCGCGTGATCCCGGAGATCTCGCTCGAGCGCGGTTACCGGGTGGCCGACGAGATCCACAACCGGGGCCAGGCGACAGTCTGGCGCGGCCCGCGCGAGCCAGCCGAGCTCTACTGGGAGCAGCTGCAGGCCGCGGGCCTCACCATGGCACCCCTGGAGAAGCATTGACGTGCGCGAGCCGCGCCGGGGGCGCGCGGCTCGCTATCGGGGCAGGGGAGGGCTATGACCGTGGGAGGAGGGTGAGCAGGCGCCCGCCGCTGCCGGGCGGGGAGCTCGGAAGGGCGGCGCGCGATCCGCGCGGCGAACGAATCGAGAACCGCCGCCGGCTGTTCGCGCGGCGCCGAAGCTGGGCCGCGCGCAGCTCGAGCATCGCCCGCAATTCAGCGGTGTGGCTGAACGGATCGGAAACCGTTTCGCCGGTCGTCAGCGAGGTTGCGGCGAGCACCACGCCCTCGACCTCGGCGCCGAGCCACGGGCCGACGGGCTCGCGGCGGCTGTCGAGTTGGGCCAGCAGCTTCACGCGCCCGCCGTCGGCATCGGACAGGCGGCGAATGGTCAGCGCCGCACCGTCTGGGACCTTTGTTCCGTTGTGGCTCATCGTCGTCACCTGGTTCTCTTGGGCGCTCTGCCGTGGAACGCCGGTTGGCCCGAGTTCGTGATCCGGGCACAGGGTCGCGCGGGCCAGTGATAAGCGCAACAGTGATTGCTTTGCAACCTGATAAGGTGCTCTTATGCTCGATTTGAAGCGGTTGCGGATCCTTCGCGAGGTCGCGTCGCAGGGGTCGTTCTCGGGCGCCGCCGACGCCCTCTACCTCTCCCAGTCGGCTGTCAGCCAGCAGATCGCCACCCTCGAGCGCGAGGTCGGAATGCAGCTGCTCGACCGCGCCCGCGGCGGGCCGAAGCTCACCGACGCCGGCCGGGTCCTGGTGGGTCACGCTGAAGCCGCGATCGCCCGTCTGGAGGAGGCCGAGCGCGAGCTGGCCGCCATCGCCGGGCTCGAGGGTGGCGAGCTTCGGATGGCGAGCTTTCCGAGCGCCAGCGCGACCCTGCTCACCGAGGGCGTGTCGGTATTCCACGGCCGACACCCAAAGGTCCGGTTGAGCATCGCCGAGGCCGAGCCTGAGGACTCGCTTCCCCGCCTGCGGGGCGGCGAGATCGACCTCGCGCTGACCTTCGACTACCCCTCCGTTCCCAGCCCCGAAGACCGCGACTTGGCGCTGACGCTGCTGCTGACCGAGTCGATGCACCTCGCGTTGCCAAAGAACCACCTCCTTGCGAACCGGCAGGTCGTGCCCCTGGCCGAGCTCGCCGACGAGCGGTGGCTATGCGGCAGCCGGCCCAGCAGCTGCGGCGAGGTGGTGATGCGGGCCTGTCGCGACGGCGGGTTCGAGCCGCAGGTGGGCTTCGAGAGCGACGACTACCAGGTCATGCAGGGCTTCATCGCCGCCGGGCTCGGGTTCACGTTGCTGCCCGATCTCGCGCTCCCGACGCTGCGCGGCGATCTCGTCGTCCGGGCCACCGATCCTCCCGCGCCGAAGCGGCGGGTTTGGGCCGCCACCCGAGCGGAGGGCGCCCGCTCCCCGGCGACCGAGGAGATGTTGACGACGCTCGCCGAAGTCGGCAGGTCGTTCGCGCGCCGCAGCTCCGAGCGGCTCGAGCTAGTCGCCTAGCGCTCGGTGTCGACCGCGGCGGCGGGCTCTGCGGTGGCCTGAGCCGTCAGCGTGTGCCAGACCGGATAGACCGGCTTCTCGAAGTAGGGAAACGCGCGCTCGCGGAGCCCGGTGATCTCGTCCGAGGCCCAGTAGCGCTCGAAGTCCGCCCGATCGTCCCACATCGAGACCTGGCGGAAGTGGAGTGGATCCTCCTCGTTGCGGGTGAGAAAGCACGAGCGGGCGTCGAACGCGAGCGCGCGGTCGAGCGCGGGCAGCCAGATCTCGAGGAACTGGTTGCGCCTGAAGGGCATCACGTGCCACTCGATGTAGTTGACCTCGCTCATCAGGCGCCGACCTCGGCCCAGATCGCGCCGGGACCCTCCTCGTGCTTGCCCTCTTCGTCCGAGGTGGCGCCCACGGCGATCGCGATCTTGCCAAGGTGCTTGTTCTCGTGCAGCAGCTGATGGGCCTCTGGGACGCCCTCAAACCCCATCGCTCGCCACAGCACCGGGCGGATCTTGCCCTCGGCCATGAGCTCGTTCGCGCGCATGCACTCATAGGCGTTCGCGAAGTGGGAGCCGATGATCTGCTTCTGGCGCATCCACAGGTAGCGGACGTCGAAGTCCAGGTTGTACCCCGAGGTCGCGCCACAGATCACGACCTTCCCGAACGGCTTCACCACCAGCACTGAGGTCGGGAACGTTGCCTGGCCGACGTGCTCGAAGACGAAGTCGGGCGCGTCGCCGAGGATCTCCTTGACCCGCTTGGCGAATCCACGTGAGACCTTGAAGCGTTCCTTTTCGGCATCGCGGTCGGCCAGGTTCTCGGGCGTGCGCATCATCTCGCCGAACTCGTTGCGGTTGATGTAGTCGACGGCCCCGAGCTGCTTGACCAGCTCGCCCTTCTGGTCGGAGGAGACCACGCCGACCGCGTTCGCGCCGGACGCGGCGCACAGCTGCGTGGCAAAGACTCCGAGACCCCCTGCCGCGCCCCAGATCAGCACGTTGTGGCCCGCCTGGAGCTTGCACTGGTCGATCAGCATCCGGTAGGCGGTGAAGTAGGTCAGCCCGTACGCGGAGGACTCGACCCAGGAGAGGTTGCGGGGCTTGGGCAGCAGTTGCTGCGCCTGCACCTTCGTGAACTGCGCGAACGACCCCCAGGTCGTCTCATACCCCCAGATCTTTTGACTCGGCGCTGCGAGCGGGTCGAGGCCGTGGACCTCGACGTCCTCATATGACGCCTGGTTGCAGTGGATCACGACCTCGTCCCCCGGCTTCCACTTGGTGACGCCCTCGCCCACCTTCCAGACGATCCCTGACGCGTCGGAGCCGCCGATGTGGTGCCCCCACTCGGGATGATCGCCGTAGCTGAACACCGAGACCGGCTTGCCGAGGGCTGCCCAGACGTTGTTGAAGTTCACGCCCGCGGCCATCACTCGGACGATGACCTCAAACGCCCCGGGCTCCGGGACCTCGATCTCCTCGATCTGGAATGCGTCCTTCGGCTCGCCCTCGCGATCCTCCCTGATCGCCCACGCCGCCATCGTCGGCGGCAGCTCGCCTGGCTCGACGTCCAGCTTCGAGACCTCTGACACGTCTACGGCCACGGCGGCGCATCCTAGCGTCAGGTTCGCGTCCGGGGCGCCGACTACTTTCGTGAGTCCACATGGAAGCGAGCGAAAAGCCACAGCTACCCCTGGATCAGGCCGGCGCCTCGGACGCGTCGGTGCGCGCGATCGACAACCGGCTCGTGATCGAGCGTCTGACCGTGGCCGACGAGCGTGCCGCGCGGGTCGTTCGCGAGCGGGCGGAGGCCAACCAACCCGCCACCGAGACCGTCACCAAGGCGATCGAGATCGGGGCCCGGGTCCTCGACCGCGAGGACACCGCGGCCGAGGTCGACTACGTGCGCCGTGAGCTCGAGGCGGGGCTGGGACAGCTCGACCGCAAGCTGGGGGGGACGCTGGAGGAGGGCGCCACGGCTCTGGCCGATCGGATCGCCACCGCGTTCGGGGCCGAGCGCAACGATTCGGTCCAGGCGCAGATCAAGGAGATCGTCACCAGTGCCTCGCGCCAGCAGCGCGAGGAGCTGCTGCGGTCGCTCACCGCCGAGGACGGGTCGAACCCGCTGGTCGCGATGCAGGTTCGGATCGGCAAGAAGGTCGTCGAGGCCGAGGAGCGCCACCGCCACGAGATGGAGCGCCTGCGGGAGGCACACACCACCGAGGCGCGCGCGATGCACGGGCACGTAGCCGAGCTGCGCAAGGAGATCGCGCGGCTGCTCGAGCGCGAGGACGCCGACGAGCGGGTGGCCGAGGCCGAGGAGGCCGGCACCCGCAAGGGCCGCACGTTCGAGGAGCGCGTCGACCAGGCCCTGGAGCGGATCGCCGCGACCCGCGGCGACGCCGCGTCGCACACAGGAGGCGAGGGGGCCGAGGGCGGCGGCCGCAAGGGCGACACGCTGATCGAGCTCGGGGCGGCCAGCGGCCCGGCGGCCGGGCGAATCGTGTTCGAGGCGAAGGACAAGCGGCTGTCAAAGAACGACGCGTGGAAGGAGCTCAACGCGGCGAAGGGCGCCCGCGCCGCCTCGTTCGCCGTGCTGGTGGTTGCCGGTCCCGACCGGGTGCCCGCGGGCCGCGAGGTGCTGACGGAGTACGAGGGCAACAAGTTGATCGTTGCCGTCGACCGCGACGAGCCCGACGGGCTCGCACTCGAGGTCGCCTACCGGCTCGCCGCCGCGCGGGTGGCGATGGCCCGCGATCGCGAGCTCAAGGTCGACGCCGTCGCGGTGAGGGATGCCGCCGAGGAGGCCCTCTCGTGCCTCAAGCAGGCACAGGCGATCCGCGCCACGCTCACCGGCATCAAGACCAGCACCGACAAGGCGCGGGCGACCCTCGACGAGATGGTGGCGTCCGTCCACGCCCGGCTCGAGCGCGTGGAGACGCTGGTCGAAGCCGCCGACGCCGACTAGGCGCTAGGGCAGCAGCAGCTCGTTCTGAGAGGTCGGACGCGGAGGGCCGACCTTGAGGCCGTCCGGGCGGATGTCCGACCCCTCGCCGGCGCTTACCTCGTAGTCGCCCTCCTCGAGGTTGACCTTGAGCGTGGCGACCGCCCCAGACGGGATCTCGTTGCTCGCCTCATCGGTGGGGCCCGAGAGCGTGAACCGCACCGGGTCCGACGCCTGGTTGGCGATCGTGAGGTTGACCAGGCCGGCCCCGACCTCGCCGGGGCTCACATCGACCTTCTGATCGCTCACCGAGGCGGTGAGGTCGACCGGCGCGGCCGCCCGAGCCTGATTCTCGAAGTCGTCCTCGCCCCCACAACCAACGGCGAACACCAGCGCCGCCAGCCCGCAGAGCGGCGCAACGACCCTCCTCCTCGCGGTCATCGTGGCGAAAGGCTATCTGAAGGGAACCTCAACCACCGCCGCTTCGGTGCCCTCGCCGACGAGCACGGTGGCGCCCGGCTCAGCCTCACGCCGCACGATCGCCAGCGCGATGGGACCGCGGGCGGGCGAGACCACCGCGGTCCCGATCTCGCCGAGATCGCGGTCGCCGAGCCGCACCGGATCTCCGTGGCGCGCAGGAGCCGAGAGGCACAGGCCACGCAGTTGCCGGTTGGGCCGGCCCTTGTAGTGAAGCCGCGCGACCGTCTCCTGGCCGATGTAGCAGCCCTTCGTAAAGCTCACCGCGCGCTCGGTGATGCCCGCCTCCTGCGGGATCGTGCGCTGGGTCATCTCGCGGCCGTAGCGCGGGCGCCCCGACTCCACCCGCACGATCTCCGCCGCTTCCGGGCTCGCCTCGACCGCGCCCGAGCCGACGAGCAGTCGCCGCACCGCGTCGGCATGATCCGAGCGCACGATCAGATCGAGGCCGAGATCGGTCGCGACCGCCAGGATCTCGATGCCCTCGTGCTCGAGGTACCGCTGCGCGTGCTCGGGGACCGGAGCCGCGATTCCGACGGCCTCCGCCGACGCCGGGCCGATCACCGAGGTGATCGCCCAGCCCTCGGACGCGTCCTCGATCTCCACCTCGCGGCCCAGGCTGTAGGTGCGCAGGTGGCGGAGCACGCGCTCGAGCGGTTCTTGCTCCGTGTCGATCCAGGTCTCGCCGTTGCTCAGGCGCAGCACGCGCATGTCCCCCTGCATGTGGCCCTTGCGGTCCAGGAGCGCCGAGTAGCACCCCTGATCAGCTTCGAGGGCCTCGATGTCGTTGGTGAGCTGGCCCTGTAGGTATTCGACCGCGTCGGCGCCGCTGACCAGCACCTTGCCCCGGTCTGAGCGATCCATGAACCCGGCCTCCTCGCGCAGGGCGCGGTACTGCCCGTCGATCTCAACCTGCGCGGTGGTCTCCATGGGTTCCGATTCTGACAGGGCGCCGCCCGCGACCGACGACCTTTTGGTCTGTCAAAATCTGGTTTGTGGGTAACCGAAAGTTCAGCCGGCGCAAACTCTTGGCGGGCAGCGCAGCGGCGGCCCCGGCGCTGGCCGCCCTGCACGAGGTGATCCCGCACCAGAGCCTTCACCGCGCTCTGGGCGGCCATCAGGCGAGTGAGGCGGCGGCGGCAACCGCCGACGTGCACGCGGGTCACAGCACCAACGGCACGGCGCACGCGACGTTCGCCGACGGCCAGCAGGTCGATCACCGTGCGAATGGCTTCAACCCCACCGACATGCTGCGGGACTTCGATTACGGCAAGACGCGCCGCCTCGCGAGCGGCCGGGTGCTGCGGGAGTGGGAGCTGGTCGCCGTCGAGAAGGAGATCGAGGTCGCACCCGGCGTGGTGTACGAGGCCTGGACGTACAACGGCCGTGTGCCAGGGCCCACCCTTCGCTGCCGAGAGGGCGAGGCGCTGCGGATCAACCTCGTCAACGCGTCAGAGCACCCGCACACGATCCACTTCCACGGGCTTCACCCGGCGCGGATGGACGGAATGCCGGGAATCGGCGAGGGCATCGGCGGCGGCCAGATCGAGTCCGGCGAGCGCTTCACCTACGAGTTCAACGCCGAGCCGTTCGGCCTTCACCTCTACCACTGCCACGTCAGCCCGCTCGCCTCCCACATCTCGCGGGGGCTGTACGGCGCGTTCATCGTGGACCCGAAGCGGGGGCGGCCCGAGGCCGACGAGCTCGCGATGGTGATGAACGGCTTCGACACCAACTTCGACCGGTCGAACGAGGTCTACGCGGTCAACTCGATCGGCTTCCACTTCGTCCACGAGCCCGTGCGGGTGAAGCGCGACGAGCTGATCCGCATCTACCTGGTGAACATCCTCGAGTTCGACCCGCTCAATTCGTTCCACGTCCACGCCAACTTCTTCCACTACTACCCGACGGGGACCTCGCTGGAGCCGACCGAGTTCACGGATACGGTGATCCAGGGCCAGGGCCAGCGCGGGATCCTCGAGCTGCGGTTCCCCTACAAAGGGAAGTACATGTTCCACGCCCACGTCAGCGAGTTCGCCGAGCTTGGCTGGACCGGGTTCTTCGAGGTGGTGTGACGTGGAGGCGCGCGCGGCGACACGAAACGGGCTTGGCGGGGCGCCGACGTGGCTGCTGGGACTCGTCCCGCTGCTTCTGATCGCCATCGCGGTCGGGCTCTTCGCAATCCTCGACGGCCCCGGGCTCGGCGATCGCACCGGTCCGCCCGTGGAGGAGCTCGCGGTCGAGCGCACGGAGCTCCTGCCGAACGAGATCGACCTGACGATTCGCAACGAGGGGCCAGACGCGGTGCGGATCGCGCAGGTGGCCGTCAACGACGGCTACGTGCCGTTCACCGCAACCGACGGCCTCGAGGTCGGCAGGCTTGGTTCGACCACCCTCGAACTCACCTATCCCTGGATCGAGGGAGAGGCCTACGAGATCTTCATCGTCACCTCGACGGGCGGGACGATCACGCACGAGATCCCCGTCGCTTCGGAGACGCCCGAGGCCGACGCGAGCTTCTTCGGCCTGATGGCGCTGCTTGGCGTGTACGTCGGCGTGATCCCGGTCAGCCTGGGGATGCTGTGGCTGCCGTTCGTGCGCCGGGTCGGACAGCACTGGCTGCGGATCCTGATCGCGTTCACGATCGGACTGCTGGCCTTCCTCGCCGTTGACGCCGGGCTCGAGGGCCTGGAGATTGCCGGCGAGGGCACGGCGGCGTTTGGGGGCGCCGAGCTGGTCTTCCTGGGGGCGCTGCTCGCGTATCTGGCCCTGGCCGGGATCGACGCCTGGCTGTCGGGCAAGCGCGACCGTGCCGCGGCAGCGGGCGGAGTGGGGGCACGCGGTCCCTACCTGGCGTTGATGGTCGCGATCGGCATCGGCCTTCACAACCTTGGCGAGGGGCTGGCCATCGGGACCGCGTACGCGACCGGTGCGCTGGCCCTGGGTGCGTTCCTGGTCGTCGGGTTCGCGATCCACAACACGACCGAGGGGCTCGCGATCGTCGCGCCGCTGGCCGAACGGGCGGCGAGCATCCGACGCTTGTTGACGCTCGGGCTCGTCGCGGGAGGTCCGGCGATCCTGGGTGCCTGGATCGGCGCCTCGGCGTTCAACCCGAGCGTCGCCGCGCTGCTCTTCGGAGCCGGCGTCGGCGCGATCCTTCAGGTCATCTGGCAGCTGGTCCCGGCGATGCGCGACGGCGAAGGCCGCGCGCTTCACCCCGCCGCGGTGGCCGGGCTCGCGGCCGGGATCGGAGCTCTCTATCTGACAGGCCTGCTGGTGTCGGTGTAGGCATGGGCGCGCACGCACACTCAGGCTTCCGTCGCGATCCCGCCGCTGCCAACACCGAGGCGGTGGAGGACTACGCGAAGGCGGTCCACGCGCTGTCGCGCCAGCAGGAAGGGCCCGTCGGCACGTCCGCGCTCGCCGAGCGCCTAGGGGTGTCTCCGGGCACCGTGACCGCGATGCTGAAGCGCATGGCCGAGATCGGCCTCGTGGAGCACGAGCCGTACCACGGAGTCATGCTGACGCCCGCGGGCGAGAAGGTCGCGCTCGAGGTGATCCGTCACCACAGGCTGATCGAGGCGTACCTCGCCGAGGCGCTGGGAATGCCCTGGGACCGCGTGCACAACGAGGCGGAGGTGCTCGAGCACTACATCTCCGAAGAGCTCGAGGAGCGGATGGCCGAGGCGCTGGGCGACCCGGCGGTGGATCCACACGGCGACCCGATCCCCGACCGACGGTTGTCGCTTCGGGCCGACGAGGGCGTCTCTCTCGCCGAGCTGGAGGCCGGTGAGGGCGGGGTGCTCGGGCGCGTGTCGGACTCCGACCCGGAGATGCTGCGCTACCTGGACGAGCGCGGGATCCGGCCCGGCGTCCGGATCACCGTCAGCGAGCGCGAGCCGTTCGGCCGCGGGATCGTGGTTGAGCTCTCAGGCGGGGATCGCCACCCGATCGGCGAGGCGCTCGCCCGGCGTATGGTCGTCGGGTAGGTCCCGTACGCTTGATGAATACGTACCAGCACCAGCTTCTTTCCCGGCTCACCTGAGCACGTGGCGCTCGCCGACGACTTCCAGGAGATTCTCGATTCGCTTCCGGGCGACTGGAGCGACATCGTATGCGACCTGCGGCTGGCCGACGAGAACCGCTACGTCGACGCGGCGGTGCTGCTGTCGCAGATCAACGCTCAGCCTTACTCGAAGGCTGAGTGGCATTTCCGCATCAATGCCGCGCACGAGTTCGGCCACGCCGCGGCAGCGGAGACCGTCAAGGGAACGCTCGCCATCCTGGATGAGGAGGGCATCGCCGGCGAGATGATCCTGCGCGACGTCCACGAGGGCCGGGCCGAGGTCGTGCAGATGTGGGGTCGCCCCGAATCGGTGCGCCGCGAGTTTCGTAAGCGTCGCTGGCTCTAGCCTCGCGAGCTCTCTCGAAGGCCGCGTTTCACGGCTCAGCGTCGACGATCCCGTGCTCTGATGCGAATCGCAGCCAGTTCCTGATGTCGCCCGGCTTCGGCCGTCCGTCCCCGAACGCTCGCGCGCCGGCGAGCGCTTCGAACTGGGCCCGTTGCTCGGCGGCGTCCAGGCCTGGCACCTCGGCTAGCAATGCCTCCAGGGCGCCCTCCGGATCACGGGCGAGCTCGCGATATCCGGCGAGCATGGCGGAGCGGAAGCCGTCCGCGTCGTCGCCATCGGCAGCGCGGACGACCAGCAGTTCGGGGTACTCCTCGGCGCCGTAGTCATCGATCCGGAACTCACGCGTCGGTACGCCCAGTCGGCGCAGGGTGACGCCCTCCGCGTTCCAGAACGCGGTCGCGGCGTCGACTCGCCCGGCTGACAACGCGGCTACCGAATCGAAGCCGATCGTCACCCGCTCGACGGAGCTCGGATCCGCTCCATCGGCTTGAAGCACTGCGTCGAGCACGGCGTCGTCGGAGGGCAGGCCCGTCACTCCCACCGTGCCGCCCTCGAGATCGCGAGGCCGAACCACCTGCTCCCGATCGCCCGCGATCACCGCGGCCAGCGGCCGCTGCACGACCGCTGCTACAGGCGTCAGCTCAACACCGCGCTCCAGCGCGATTCCGTAGTCGTTGATGTCCAGGACCGCAAAGTCCGCTCTGCCGGCTTCGAGAAGCTGTGGTGCGTCGGTTGACGAGGAGGGTTCGCGGACGGTGAGATCGAAGCCCTCGTCCTCGAAGTACCCGCGGCGAAGCGCCGTATAGATGCCGGAGTGGACCGCGTTGGGCTGGAAATCCAGGACCAGGGTCGCTTCCTTCGAAGCGCCCGGTTCAGCACCGTCGTCGTCGCAGCCCGCCACGGCGATTGCGACGAGGACGGCCGCCAGCAGCGCGGCCAACGACCTCATTCGCGCGCAGGATAGCCTTGCCGCGATGGCCGATCACGGACTCTCCGACGATCTGCTCGCGTTCGTCGAGATCCCGAAGGGCAGCCGCAACAAGTACGAGTTCGACGAGGGCATCGGTCACGTGATCCTCGATCGCTTCCTGTCCTCCTCGATGGTCTACCCGACCGACTACGGCTACCTGATCGGCCACCGCGGGCGCGACGGCGACCCGCTCGACGCGATGGTGTGCGTCTCCGAGCCAACGTTCCCGGGTTGCGTGATTGCGGTCAAGCCGATCGCTCTGTTCAAGATGCACGACGAGAAGGGCGAGGACGACAAGATCGTCTGCGTGCCCACGCACGACCCCGGCTGGAATCACGCCGAGACGCTCGACGACATCCCCGAGGGGCTTCAGCGAGAGATCACCCACTTCTTCTCCGTCTACAAGCAGCTCGAGGACAAGGTGGTGGAGGTCGACGGCTGGCGCTCGCGCGAGGACGCCCTGGAGGTGATCGCCGACGGCAAGCGGCTCCAGGCCGACTACGAAGCCGCGAAGGAGCATTAGCCGACGGCGCCCCTGTATACACTGCCGCGCGGTCCGCGTCCCGGGGGCGTGGAAGTCACGATCTAGGAGGTTTTCCAAGTGCAGGACCGAGGCCTGGCGGCCTACATCGCCGAACTGCTCGGAACGCTCTTTCTCGTCCTCGCGGTCGGGACCGTGGTCTCGCTGTACGTGTCGACGAGCCCGCAGTCGCAGATCGGCTCGGACTTCGCCGTCGTCGGCCTGGTCCACGCCTTCGTCCTCTTCCTGCTGATCATCGGCTTCGGTGCCGCCAGCGGCGGTCATTTCAATCCGGCCGTGACGCTCGCCGCTTGGGCCTCGCGCCGCATCGACCCCGTGGATGCGGTGGTCTACGTGCTGGCCCAGCTCTCGGGCGCGGTGCTCGGCGCGCTTCTCGTCAAGGGCCTGCTGCTCGACGAGGGTCGCGCCACCGACTACGGCGCGGCAAAGATCAGCCCGCTGCTCGGGAGCACCTTCGCAGGTGGGGTGGTTGAGGCGCTCGGGACCTTCCTGCTCGTGCTCGCAGTCTGCGCGGTGGCGTTCAACCCGCGGGCTCGTCAGGAGTGGGCGCCGCTTGCGATCGGCACCACCCTGGGCTTCGCGGTGATGATCTTCGGACCGCTCACAGGCGGCTCGTTCAATCCCGCCCGATGGTTCGGCCCGGCGCTGATCGGCGACGCGTTCGGCGACTTCGGCGACATCCTCGTCTACACGATCGGGCCGCTGGTCGGAGCGCTGGTGGCGTTCGGTGTCTACCGGTTTGTGATCGTCGGACCGCAGTACGCGGAGGGCGCCGAACCGCCCACGTCCGACGTGCGAGCTGCGGCCCAGGCGGTCAGGGCCGCCGAGACGCGGGCGCGCAACGAGTAGCGCCGGCCGGCGCGGTGAAGCGCTCACCCGGCCCCGGCGGCCGGGTGAGGTAGCTTGCCCTGCGTGCGGCGCGTCACCTTCTCGCGCAACTACACGCTCTCCCTGTCGCGTACGTGCCGCTGCTTCTGCAAGTACTGCGCCTTCGCAACCCGGCGGGCGCACCTCTATTCGCCAGACGAGGTCGAGCAGCACCTGGACCAGGCCGTGCGGCGCAACGTGAAGGAGCTCTTGGTGCTGACCGGCGAGGCGCCCGAGGTCAACGCCGAGGTCGCCGCGCGCCTGCGCTCATACGGGCACGACGACTTCGTCTCCTACGTCGCCTGGGCGTGCGAGCGCGCCCTGGACCGGGGGCTGCTCCCGCACACCAACCTCGGCGTGCTGGAGCGCTGCGACCTGGCCCGCCTGCGGGAGGTGACGGCGTCGCAGGGCCTGATGCTGGAGTCGATCTCCGAGCGGCTGATGGACACGGTCCACGCGGGCTCGCCCACCAAGCACCCGGCATGCAGGCTGGAGACGATCGAGGCCGCGGGCGAGCTTCGGATCCCGTTCACGAGCGGGATCCTGGTGGGGATCGGCGAGACCGAGGAGGACCGGATCGCGTCGCTGGAGGCCCTGGCCGAGGTCAACGCACGCCACGGCCACATCCAGGAGCTCATCCTCCAGAACTACGTTCCGCACCCCAGGTACTACGGGAGGGAGGTCGCGGAGATCGCGGATGCCGCGACCGTGGAGCGCTGGGCAGACAGCGAGGCGGCGAGCGCGGCCACCGCGGAGCTTCCCGCGTGGGCGACGCCGATCACCCTCGACGACATGAAGCTGCTCGTGCGCGAATGTCGGCGGCTGATGCCTGAGGTCGGGATCCAGATCCCGCCGAACCTCTCCGACTGGTGGCTCGACCTGGTCGACGAGGGCGCCACCGACCTCGGCGGCCTGTCGGCCAACGGCGACCACATCTCGCCCGAACATCCCTTTCCGAGCCCCCACGAGACCCGAAAGCGCCTGAAGCCGCGCGGCTACGCCCTGACCGAGCGTCTCTGCGCCTACCCCCAGTTCCTGGATCCGGACTGGATGGAGCAGAGCGTGCTCGACGTGGTCAAGCTCAAGTATTGGAGCTTCATCCCGCGCAAGGGATCCGGGCGTCGCTGCGAGCGTCGGATCGACCCGGACCTGGCGCCGCTGGCGATCGAGAAGGGCCGTCGGGGCGAGTCGCTGACGGAGGACCAGCTCACGGCGCTGTTCGCCGAGACGCGTCCAGAGGTGATCGAGGCGATGCGCGCTGCCGCCGACGGGCTGCGAGAGGAGCTGGCCGGTGAGACTGCGACCTTCGTCGTCAACCGCAACATCAACTTCACCAACGTCTGCGTCGTGGGCTGCGCGTTCTGCGGGTTCGGCCAGGGCAAGCGCTCGCCCGACGCCTATCACGTGTCCGAGGACGACTTCCAGGCCCGAGTGCGGGAGGCGGTGGACTTCGGCGCCACCGAGATCTGCATGCAAGGGGGCATCCACCCCGACTACACGCTCGAGCACTACGG
>DATAFO010000005.1:0-3584 GCA_036257465.1 Solirubrobacterales bacterium
CGCGGGTCGAAGAGATCGCGGCCGCGGTCCATCGCCCGATCGTGGAGCTGATGCACAGCCGCGGGACCGCTTACCACGGGGTGCTCTACGCGGGCCTGATGCTGACGGCCGATGGCCCAAAGGTGCTGGAGTTCAACTGCCGGTTCGGAGACCCCGAGACCCAGGCGGTCCTGCCCCGGCTCGAGTCCGACCTCCTCGACCTCTGCCTGGCCGCTCGCGAGTCGGGCGGACTCTCCGGCACCACAGCGGAGTTTTCGGACGACTGGGCCGTGACGGTTGTGCTGGCCTCCGCGGGGTATCCCGCATCCTCATCGAAGGGAGACGTGATCGAAGGCCTGGAGTCGGTGCCTGACGGCGTTGAGGTGACCCACGCCGGCACCGCCCGGCGCAACGGCGAGATCGTCACCGCCGGCGGCAGGGTGCTGAACGTCACCGGTCTGGGACCAACGGTGGCCGAGGCTCGCGACCGCGCGTACGAGGCGGCCGAGGCGATCCACTTCGACGGAAAGCAGATGCGAACGGACATCGCGGCGAGAGCCGCGGCCGGCGTGAGATAGGAGACACATGGAGGTTGGAGAACCCGGATCGACCCCCGAGGTGGCGACCATGCCCGAGGTTGAGGCCGCCTTCGAGGAGATCGAGGTCGACGCGCCCGTGGTGGGAATCATCATGGGCTCGAAGAACGACAAACCGAAGCTGCAACCGGCCGGCGAAGCGCTACACGAGGCAGGCATCCGCTACGAGGTGAGGGTGATGAGTGCCCACCGTGACCCGGAGAAGGTGCGCGAGTACTGTCACGCGGCACGGATGCGGGGCCTGAAGGTGATCATCGCCGGGGCCGGAATGTCGGCCGCACTGCCCGGCGTCGCAGCCGCTCACACGGACCTGCCGGTGATCGGGGTCCCGATCTCAGGCAAGAACCTCGGTGGCCTCGACGCGCTGCTCTCGGCCGTTCAGATGCCGCCCGGCGTCCCCGTCGGCTGCGTTGCCATCGACGGCGCGAAGAACGCTGGGCTGCTCGCCGCCCGGATAATCAACTCGTGATCACAACACGCCGCCGGCTCCTCCGCTCCGCGTCCGGGGCCGGCGGGAGGTCGGCATGATCGACCGCTACACGCGGGAGGAGATCGGCGCTGTCTGGACGGAGCAGCGCAAGCTGGAGGCGTGGCTGGCGGTCGAACTGGCCGCCACTGATGCCTGGGCGGACGAGGGAGTGGTCCCGCACGAGGATGCGCAGGCGTGCCGCGAGCGAGCCTCGTTCACGGTGGAGGCCGTGGCGGAGAGGGAGCGGGTCACCGGCCACGACGTCGCCGCGTTCGTTGACGTCGTCGCCGCCTCCGTTGGCGAGCCGGGCCGCTGGATTCACTACGGACTCACTTCCTCGGACGTGCTCGACACGGCACTCGCGCTGCAGCTCCAGGAGGCCAGCGAGATCCTCGTTTCCGGCGCGACGGCCTACCGCGACGCGCTGATCGCCAAGGCGCTCGAGCACCGCGACACGCTCTGCGTCGGGCGCACGCACGGAATCCACGCCGAACCGACCACGTTTGGGCTTCGACTCGCGGGCTTCGCCTTCGAGGCCGACCGCAACCTGACCCGGGTGCGGCGGGCCTTCGACGACGTGGCGGTGGGCAAGCTCTCGGGGGCGGTAGGGACCCACGCATCGGTGCCCCCGGCCGTGGAGCGAAGGGTGATGGAGGCGCTGGGCCTGCGCGCGGAGGACGTCTCGACGCAGGTCGTCCCGCGAGATCGACATGCCGAGGCACTCGCGGCGATCGCGCTGGCGGGTGCGGGCCTCGAGCGCTTTGCGACCGAGGTTCGCAACCTCCAGCGCACCGAGGTGCGCGAGGTGTCGGAGCCGTTTGCCGCCGGCGAGCAGAAGGGCTCCTCCGCGATGCCGCACAAGCGCAACCCGATCCTCTCGGAGCGAATCTGCGGGCTCGCGCGCGTGTTGCGGGGCTACTCGCAGGCCGCCACGGAGAACGTCGCACTGTGGCACGAGCGCGACATCTCCCATTCGGGAGCCGAGCGCGTGATCGTGCCAGACTCGACGACCCTCCTCGACTACATGCAGCACCTGGCCGTGCGGATCATCGAGGGCATGGTGGTCGACGTCGAGCGCATGCGAAAGAACATGGATCTCACCCACGGAGCGGTTTTCAGCCAGCGGGCGCTGACGGCACTGGTCGAATCGGGGATGGAGCGCGACACCGCCTACCGTCTCGTGCAAGAGGCGGCGCAACGGGCCTGGCTCGAGGAGACGAGCTTTCGCGAGCTGCTCGCCGCGGAGGCTGCCGACCTCGACCTCGATCGGGTCTTCGACCACCAGGCCTACCTCGAGCACGTGCCGGAGGTAATGGAGCGACTCGAGCGACTGCGGTCACCTGAATGACCGAATCACGAACGACACGCGCTGCTTTCGCCGCTAAAGCGGCTCACCTGAGGCAATGAGAGTCGTGATGACGTTGAAGGTGCGCGACGAGGAGGACATCCTCGCCGACAACCTGCGCTTCCACCTCGCGCAGGGAGTGGACTTCTTCGTGGTCACCGACAACGGGTCGACCGACTCGACAGGGGAGATCCTGGAGGGCTACGAGCGGGCCGGGCTGGCCGAGGTGACTCGCGAGCCGAGCGCGGACCTCCACGACCGGGGCCACGAGTGGGTCACCAAGATGGCGCGTGCCGCAGCGACCGAGCACGGGGCCGACTGGGTCGTGCTCGGCGACGCGGATGAGTTCTGGTGGCCGCTCGAGGGAACGTTGCGCGACGTCCTCGCAGCCGTGCCCGACGAGTACGGCGCGCTGATCGCTGCGCGGACCGAGTTCGTCGCCCGGCCACCCGGTCCCGGCCACTGGAGCGAGCGACTGCTCGTGCGGGAGCGGCGGGCGCTGCTGCGGCCCAAGGTCGCTCATCGCGGCAACCCCAACGCGATCGTGCTGCATCGCGGCGGCCACGACGTGGCCTTCGTGGAGGAGGGGCAAACCCTGCGCTCCGCCCTGCGCCCTCCCGGCCGGCCGGTGCTCCGAGGTGTCCGCGAAGAGGAGGGAGGCGGAGGCGGCGAGCCCGTCCCGATGCCGACGTTCGACGTGCGCATCCTTCACTTCCCGGTCCGTTCGTTGGAGCAGTTCCAGCGCCGGGTCGATGCCGCGTTGCTGCACGACCCGGGCAGGGGCCCGCGGGCACGGCTGAAGGAGCGCTACGAGTCGGAGGGAATTGAGGGCGTCTACGCGGAGCTGGACCTGGACGACGCCGCCGTCGAGGAGGGCATCGCGGCCGGCCGGCTGGTGCGAGACACGCGACTGCGCGATTTCTTGGCCCAGTGCCCCAACCCGCTGCCGCCGGCGGCGTCGAGCGCCCAGCAACCCGAGCCGCCGACGCTGCCTGCCGCCGAACTCGAGCGCGAACGCGCCGAGCTGAGGCGCGACGCGATGGAGGCGCTGGCCCGCCACGCCCGCCTCGTCGAGGCGCGGCTGGACAGAGATCGCCAGTTGGCCCGCGAGATCGTCGAGGTCAAGGCGGAGAAGCGCAAGGCGACGCAGCAGGCGCGCCGACGCCGCGAGCGGATTCGCAGGCTCCAGCGCAAG
>DATAFO010000007.1:0-14175 GCA_036257465.1 Solirubrobacterales bacterium
GGCCACTACGAGCGCTTCACCGACGAGAACACGTCGCGCGCCTCCAACGTCACCGCCGGCGCCGTCTACAACTCGGTGATCCGCCGGGAGCGCCGCGGCGACTACCTCGGCGCGACCGTTCAGGTGATCCCCCACATCACCGACGAGATCAAGCAGCGCATTCTGATCGTCGCCGAATCCCAGGCGGTCGACTTCGTGATCACGGAGATTGGCGGCACGGTGGGTGACATCGAGTCGCTGCCGTTCCTGGAGGCGATCCGCCAGCTCTACTCGGAGTTGGGCCCAAAGCGGTGCATGTTCGTCCACCTCACGCTGGTCCCCTATATCGGCCACGCGGGCGAGCTGAAGACCAAACCCACCCAGCATTCGGTCAACGAGCTGCGCCGAATCGGGATCCAGCCGCACGCGCTCGTCTGTCGCTCTGAGAGAGGGCTCGACCGCGACATCCGGCGCAAGATTGCGCTGTTCGCGAGCGTGCCCGAGGAGGCCGTGCTGTCCGCCCGCGACGTGGACAACATCTACAAGGTTCCGCTGGTGATGCGGGCCGAGGGCACCGACGACCTAGTGCTCGATCACTTCGGGATCGAAGCCGAGCCGCCCGAGCTCGGCGAGTGGGAGGATCTCGTGCGCCGTGCCGACGCGTGCGAGGGCACCACGCGAATCGCGCTGGTCGGTAAGTACGTTCAGCTCGCCGACGCCTACAAGTCGGTGGTGGAGGCGCTCAACCACGGCGGCTATCACCACGGCACGAACGTCGAGGTCGAGCTCGTGGACTCGGAGGACTTCGACCCCGAGCGGCTCGAGAACGCCGACGGGATCCTGATTCCCGGCGGGTTTGGAGAGCGGGGCATCGAGGGCAAGATCCAGGCGGCTCGGATCGCGCGCGAGCGGGGCATCCCTTACCTGGGGATCTGCCTCGGGATGCAGATCGCAGTGATTGAGTTCGCGCGCCACGTCGCAGGCATGGAGGGCGCCAACTCGGCCGAGTTCGATCCCGAGACCCCGTTCCCCGTCGTCGACCTGCTGCCGGAGCAAAAGGAGGTCTCCGACATGGGCGGCACGATGCGCCTGGGCGCCGACCCCGTGAAGCTCCACGACTCGACCCGGGCCCGCGATATCTTCGGCGAGGCGGTGATCTACAAGCGTCACCGCCATCGGTATGAGGTCAACAACATGCTTCGGCGCCGGCTCGAGGACGAGGGCCTGGTCGCCGGCGGGACGTCGCCCGACGAGCGCCTCGTGGAGGTGATCGAGCTGCCGGACCACCCGTTCTTCGTCGCCTCCCAGTTTCACCCCGAGTTCAACTCACGCCCCACGCGTCCTGAGCCGCTGTTTCGCGAGTTCGTCGGCGCCGCGGCGCGACTGGCGCGCCAGCGCGGCGAGGCCGAGCCGGCAACCGAGGAGACCCCCGCCGAGTTCCCGCCCGAGGGCGCCGACGTAACCGTCCGACACGAGGGTTGATTCCCGCCCAAGCGCCGGATTAGGATCGGCGTGTGCCTATCGATCTCGATGAGTACCGCGAGAAGTCCCTCGACGCCTGGAACCGGTTCGCACCAAGCTGGGAACGGGAGCGCGACTTCATGGTCTCCACAACGCGGCCGGTGGCCGAGCGACTCGTCGACCGGCTCGACCCGCAGCCCGGGCAGACAGTGCTCGACATCGCGGCCGGGACCGGCGATCAGGGCTTCTTGGTCGCCGAGCGGGTCGGGGACGGCGGCAAGCTGATCTCCACTGACTTCGCGCCCTCGATGGTGGAGGTGGCGCGGCGTGTTGGCGAGCGGGCGGGACTCGGCAACGTCGAGTACCGGGTGCTGAACGCTGAGCGGATGGACCTGGAGGACGACAGCGTCGACGGGGTCTTGTGTCGCTTCGGCTACATGCTGATGGCCGATCCCGCGGCGGCACTGGCCGAGACGCGGCGCGTGCTGCGCCAGGGAGGGCGACTGTCTTTCGCCGTCTGGGCCTCGCCGGATCGCAACCTCTGGGCGGCGATCCCGGGAATGACCATGGTCGAGCTCGGCCACCTGCCCCCTCCCGAGCCCGGCGCGCCCAGCATCTTCGCGATGGCGGATCCAGACCGCGTTCGCAGTCTCGTGACCGGCGCGGGCTTCGCCGAGCCGGAGACCGAGGAGGTCGCCGTCCGCTGGGGCTATGCGGACGCCGACGAGCATTGGGACAAGACGCTCGCGCTGGCGGTCCCGATCGCCGAGGCCTTCAACTCGCTCGACCAGGACGCGCAGGAGAAGGTCAAGGCGACCGTCAACGAGCGGGCCCGTGAGCGGCTGGCGGAGGACCCGGGCGGCCTCGACGGGGTCGTCCTCACCGTCCTAACTTCCTAGCCGCACTCCGAAGCTCGCCCGAGGTTGACCTGGCTTCCAACGGGCGAGAGAATCACCGGAACGAGAGGAGACGTCATGTCTGAGAAGTGGCGGATCGTCGGTGACTTCATCGACTTCTGCAAGTGCCGTGTGCCGTGTGCGTGCTCGTGGGGGCGCCCGCCGGACGAGGGCGATTGCGAAGGCGTGATCGCGTATCGGTTCCGAGAGGGCAGTCACTACGGGGACGTCGACCTCAGCGGTCTTAACGTCGTCGCGGTCAGTTACTTTGAGGGCAACATCTGGGACGACGACGTCCGAGCCGACATGGGCATGATCGTCGACGAGCGCGCGGACGAGCGCCAGCGCGAGGCGATCCAGATCATCTTCGGCGGCCAGGCCGGGAGTTGGCCGCAGATGTTCGCCGAGAACGTGCTCGGCAAGATGCTGGGGCTGGAGTTCGCGCCGCTCGAGCTCGAGATCGCCGACGACGCCAGCTCGTGGAGCGTGAGGGTCCCTGGCAAGGTGACGGGTAGCGCCGAGGTGATCAGCGGGCCGACGACGCGGCCAGGCGAACACGTGCGCGTGACCAACATCCCGGGTGCCGAGGCAGGTCCGACGGCCGGGGACACGACCTACGGCATCGCGAGCGCGAACGAGGCCGACGCCTTCGGTTTCAAGTGGGACTGGGCCGGTCGCTCGGCCAAGCACATGCCCTTCGTCTGGTCGAGCGACGACCAGTTCTGAGCTACGGCATCGCCTCGTCGTCCATGCCCCCGGAGCCTTCGCCCATCGACTTGTCATCCATGGTCGCGCCGCCGGAGCCGCCCATCGACTCCTCCTCCATCGATTCGCCCTCCGTGCCCATGGGGCCTTCCTCGCCGTCCATGCCCATTGCCTCCATCGCCTGAGCGGCCTCGGGCGAGTCGGGCAGGGTGAGGCCCGGGACGTCCTCGGGGGCAAACGCGACCCCGATTCCCAGCACGACCAGCACCACGGCGATGCCCCGGTTGGCGACGGCCTGCCAGGGCAGAAGCTTCTCGATCGCGATCAACGCCGCGACGAACGCCATCCAGCCAATCGACATTACGCCGAGCGCGAACAACGCCGCCATCAGCATCCAGCAGCAGCCGACGCAGTAACCGCCGTGCTCGATGCCCATCCGAAGCGCCCCAACACGGCCCGGATGCGAGTGACCCATCAGAAAGGTGAGCGGGTTCCGGCAGTTGCGCAGGCAGACGTCCTTGAGCGGAGTGAGCTGGTAGACGGCCGCGGCCACAATGACGCCGCCGGCGACGTACGGGCCCGCCTCATCCCAGGCGAGGAAGCCGATGTCGAGCGACCGGACTCCCTCAAAGATCAGATAGCCACCCAGCCCGGCGGCGGCCCACGCGACGAGATAGCCGCCGACGAAGATCGCGGTCGCGCCGGCCGGCGGCGACTGATCGCGCTCCCGTCGCCCCTCCTGGATCCGCGCGTACATGATCACCATCGGCGCGATCGACGGGAACATCATCGCGGCCATCATCACCACCCAGACGCCGAGGAACCAGCCCAGGCCGCCGAGATCGGTTCCCGGCCCGGCGTCCATCCCCGACATCCGATCGTCGGTCAGCGCCCAGCCGATCGCAGCAAGGACGAGCAGCAACCCGATCAGGCCGAGTTGAACGACGGCCGGCATCGGCGGAGCGCGCCTGATCGTCGCCGATTCCACGCCGTGATCCTGCCATGAACGCCATAGCCTTGCGTTCATGTCACAGGAGAGAACGGGGGACCTCGACCAGTACCGCACGGACTCGCAACGAACTTGGAGTCGCATCGCGACCACCTGGGACCGTGAGCGTGGCTTCCACTCCTCGGCGACGCGGCTGGTCGACGACCGGCTGGTCGAGCGGCTGGACCCACAGCCCGGCGACACCGTGCTCGAGCTCGCCGGGGGTACGGGCGAGACCACGCCCGCGCTCGCCGAGCGGTTGGACGAGGGCGGCAGGCTGATCTCGACCGACTTCGCCGCCCCGATGGTGGCGGTCGCTCGGGCCCAAAGTGAGCGGCTAGGCCTCTCCGACGTCGAACACCGCGTGCTCGACGCACAGCGGATGGACCTGGCGGACTCGAGCGTGGATCGGGTGGCGTGCCGGTTCGGCTACATGCTGATGGCCGATCCCGCCGCAGCGCTGGCCGAGACCCGACGGGTGCTTCGCGACTCGGGTCGCCTGGCGTTTGCGGTCTGGGCGACTCCCGACCGCAATCCGTGGGCTGCGATCCCCGGTCAGACCATGGTCGAGCTCGGTTACGCAGGCCGCCCCGAGCCCGGCGCGCCGGGGCCGTTCGTAATGGCCGATCCGGAGCGCATCAGACAGCTGGTCGGCGGCGCCGGTTTCACCGACCCCGAGGTCGAGGAGGTCCCGGTCCACTGGGGATATGCCGACGCGGACGATCATTGGCAGCGCACGATCACCCTCTCGCCGTCGATCTCCGAGCGGCTTGCCGCGCTCTCCGAAGCTGAGCGCGAGCGCGTTCGCGAGCTGGTCAAGGAGCGGGTCGAGGCGCGTCTTTCCGAGGGACCCGACGGGATGGACGGCGTCGCGCTCGTCGTCACCGCCGAGTAGTCCTGATCACACATCGCCTCCGAGCCGTTCGGGATGATTTCGGCCCGATGACGGCGCCTGCGGCCAGTTTCGCTCCACGGACGAACGTGCCCGCGGCACTCGCCAGGCCGAGGCTTCGGCGAGGCCGTACGGAGGGTTGAGGAGGTCCACGAGGCGATCGCAGCGCGGTCGTTCGGCACTGCGCGGGCCAGCTCGTCACCGGCTCGGTCGATCCACGACGCGATCGCGGCAGGGTCCTACGGCGCCGTGCGCCTGGCGGGCAGGCATGGCGTGCGGCGCCTGCGCCCTGGGCGAGCGCGATGGGCATCGGTGGATCGAACCGACGCGGACGGTGGTCTAGCTGGGCACGCCGCATCTCGGAGCGCCCTTGGAGCGGGTTACGAACGCGGCGGCAATCCGCCTTGCGGCCCTGCCCGAGACCCGCAGGCCCGATGGCCCGCTCGGCCGCGTCGTGGGCGACCTGCTCGTGCTCTACTCAAGCGGCTCGGGCCACGGCGGGCGACGCGGCCGCCGCATCCCGTTCGTCGAGGAGAACGGCCGCCATCTCCCGAGCGCCCCACACCTCGACCTGCTCAACCACCCTCAGGTGTACGAGCACCTTCGCGACTGGCCGGCGTGAGGCCAACTCCATAGCCTTCGCCGCGTGTCCGAGCGGATGCTCGATCGCTTCGTGCGGCTGTGTGAGACCGCGAGCCCGACCGGGTCGGAACGCGCCATGGCCGACGCCGTCGCCGCGGAGCTTCAGGGTGCCGGCGTGGAAGTGGTCGAGGACGGCGCCGCCGGTCCGGCCCGCGCGGGCGCGGGCAACCTGATCGCCCGGGTGCCCGGCTCCGGCGACAGGTGGGTGATGTTTTGCGCTCACCTCGACACGGTCCCGCACCAGGACCCGATCGAGGTCGAATTGCAGGACGGCGTCTTTCGTAGCCGCGGGGAGACGATCCTGGGCGCCGACAACAAGGCCGCTGTGACGGTTCTGTGCGAGCTCACCTTGCGCGCTCTCCAGAATCCACCTCCGGTCGGCCTGGAACTCGTCTTCACCGTGGCCGAGGAGGACGGCCTTCGCGGTGCCAAGGAGCTCGATCTCGAGGCGCTGCGCTCGCCGTTCGGCTTCGTGCTCGACCACGCGAGCCCGATCGGCGAGGTGATCACGGCCGCGCCCACACACAACCGCGTGGTCGCCGAGTTCGAGGGCGCCGAGGCACACGCCGGTATCCGGCCCGAGGACGGTCGCTCAGCGATCGAGGCCGCTGCCGCGGCGATCTCGAGGATGGAACTTGGCCGGCTCGATCCGGAGACGACGGCGAACGTAGGAGTGATCTCGGGCGGCACGGCGACCAACGTCGTCGCGAGTGCCTGCAGGCTGGCGGCCGAGGCCCGGTCGATCGAAGAAGGGCGAGCGGCGGAGGCCACCTCGGCGCTGGTCGACGCTTGCACCTGGGCGGCCAGCGAGCACGACGTGGACGTTGATGTCGACGTGAGCGAGGTCTTTCGTGGCTACCGGCTGCGCTCCAGCGCGCGTACTGTGCGGATCGCGAGCGAGGCGCTGCGGCGAATCGGCCACGAGCCCAGCGAGGTTGCGACGGGCGGAGGAAGCGACGCCAACGCGCTGATCGCCAGAGGGTTCGAGTGCGTGCTGCTCGCCAACGGCACCGAGGCCAACCACACCCCCGCCGAGAGTGTGGCGGCGCAGCGGTTGGTGGAGATGTTCGACGTTTGCGAGGCGATTGCGGTGGTTGTCGCCGAGGAGGCCTAAGGGTGCTGAAGCTACGCCGGGGAATCGTGACCTCGACCGATCCCCTGCGGGTGCTGGTCGACGGCACCGAGCGCGAGGCATGGGCCGACGGCACGCTGGTGGGTGAGGTCCAGGAGGGCGACGAGGTGGTGGTCAACGTCGAGGCCCAGGACCTGGGGCTCGGCTCAGGGGCGTTCGACGTGGTGCACGTGAACCTGACCAGGGGACTCCAGGCGCCCGGCGCCGGCGGCGCGCACGTGATGAAGCTCAACTACACCTCGCTGCAGCACCCGGTGGAGCCCGTGGAGGCGGTGGATGCCGAGAACGAAGTGGCGCGCAAGCCGCCCGTGCTGGTGATCCCCGTTCACGGCCATCTGGCGCCCGCGGCGTGGGCGGCGAACCAGGCGGGGGCGGGGCTGCGCGTCGGGTTCGTCCAGGGTGAAGGGGGCGCCCTGCCGGGAACGCGTTCGCGAGATCTCGACCTGCTGCGCGAACGAGGCCTCCTTTGCGGACACGTGACGGCCGGGGCGGCGTACGGCGGCGAGCACGAGGCGATCAGCGTCGTGGGCGGAGTGGATGCGGCGGCGCGGCGGCTGAACTGGGACGCGATCGTCGCCGGGCCCGGTCCGGGGATGCTCGGGTCTGAGACGGTGTTGGGACACGGCGGGATGGCCGCGCTCGACGCCGCCCACGCGGCGCTCTCACTCGGCCTTCCGGTCCTGGTTTCGCCGCGTCTCTCGAGCTCGGACCCGAGGCCACGGCACCGCGGGCTCAGCCACCACACGGCTTCGGTCCTCAAGCTGTTGCTCGGGACGGTGCGCGTGCCGGTGCCCGAGGCGGAGGTGGAGGGCTGGCCGCTGCTCGATGCCGACGCCCCCGAGGGCGGCTCGCCCCAGGCTGCGCTGGACTCGCTGATCGAGCTGTGCGGCGGGCGGCACGACATCGCGGTGGAGCCGATCGATCTCGACGGATACGCCGCCAGCGGCCTACCTTCAACCACGATGGGGCGCGACATCGCTGCCGACCCGCTCTTCTTCGCGGCTGCGCTCGCCGCGGGTCGCGCGCTCGCGGAAGCGACGAACGGGTAGAGGCACCCCGTGGAGCGAACGTCATCCAGGGTCGTCTACGAAGGCCAGATCGCGACGGTGCGCGTGGAGGAGTTCCGCTACCCCGACGGCTCGACGGCTGAGCGCGAAGTGATCGCGCACCCTGGGGCTGTGGCGATTGCCGCCCACGACGACGGGCATCTCTACCTCGTGCGCCAGCCCCGCGAGGCGGTGGGGGAGGAGGCGCTGCTGGAGCTGCCGGCGGGCAAGCTCGACGTTCCGGGTGAGAGCCCGCTCGAGTGCGCACGTCGGGAGCTCGCGGAGGAGATCGGCATGGAGGCGGAGACGTGGCAGGAGCTGAAGCGCTTCTACACGAGTCCGGGCTTCGCCTCCGAGCAGGTGATCGTCTTCGAGGCCACTGGGCTCAGCGAGTCTGAGACCGAGCCCGACCTTGAGGAGCGGATCGAGCTTGTGCGCTGGTCGCTGGCCGAGCTCGATGACGCGATCTCGGAGTGCGAGGACGCGAAGTCGCTCGTCGGAATGCTGATCCTCCGGGAGCGGCTGCGCCCCGCATAGGTGGTTGCACCGGCAGGGTCGCCGGTGCCGCAGGAGAACGGGGCCGCATGGCCGTTGCCGTCAAGCCCACCGCTGAGCGTGAGGTCGAGGCACGCTTCGAGGCGCTCGTGCTCGACTTCCTCGCCTACCTCGAGTTCGAGCGCGGCCTGGCACGCAACACGCTCGAGGCATATCGCAGCGACCTGCTGCAGTTCGGGGCCTTCCTTGCCGCGCGCGGTCGCGGGGCCACCGAGGCCACGCGCGGCGACGTCGCCGACTTCCTGGCGGACCTGGCGACCGGACGCCGGGCGGACGGCGATGACCCGGGGCGCGCGCCGTGCTCCCCGGCGACGATCAGCCGCAAGACGGCCTGCCTGCGCTCCTTCTATCGCCACCTGCGCCGCGAGGAGCTCGTGTCGGAGGACCCAACGGCCACGCTGAGCCCTCCTGCCAAGAGCCGCAAGCTGCCCCAGGTCCTGAGCCATGGCGAGGTGACCAACCTGCTGGCTAGCGCGAACGGGACCGACGCGATCGACCTGCGCGACCGGGCCCTGCTGGAGGTCATGTACGGGTGTGGGCTGCGGGCGTCTGAGGCGATCGGGCTCGACGTCGCCGACGTCGATCTGCGTCGAAACTTCGTCCGCCCGCACGGGAAGGGCTCGAAGGAGCGGATCGTGCCGATCGGTCGCGAGGCCGCCGCGGCGGTCTCGCGGTACCTGCGTGTGGGCCGCCCCGAGCTAGTGGGCGACCGCCGAGAGGCGAAGCTGTTCGTCAACTTCAGAGGCGGAGCCCTCACCCGCCAGGGGCTCTACAAGATCATCCAGCGTCACGCCAAGGCCGCCGGGCTCGAAGGGAAGATAAGCCCGCACACGCTGCGCCACACGTTCGCGACCCACCTGCTCTCGGGCGGCTGCGACCTGCGCTCGGTTCAGGAGATGCTGGGGCACGCCGATGTCGCCACGACCCAGCTCTACACGCATCTCTCGCGCGAGCGCATCAAGGAGGTCTATTTCAAGGCCCACCCGAGGGCCACAGAAACGGCTTGAGCAAGCGGTTTCTAGAGATCGGCCGCTGCCGGTGCGCCAGGCGGTGCGCCAGTCAGCACGTCGCCAGCCATGCGAGCGGCTTCCTCTGCGCGCTCCTGCTGGGCGGTCAGGTAGGACTCGACCAGTTCCGCCGCCTCGGCCTCGCTACCGGGCATCAGGTGCCCGTAGGTGTCGAGGGTGACGGTGATCGAGGCGTGTCCCATGAACGTCTGGAGCGTCATCGCAGGCTGCTTTACGCGCTGGGTGTAAGGACGTGAGCAACAAGCCCACGAAGTGGAGCGAGGCCGGTATAGCCAATGGCCTTGCCGCCGTTGCCCTGTATAGCGGCAGCTCCACCAAGGCCGCCCGAGCCTTGAAGGAGCAGGGACTAAGGATTCCGGCAGCGACCCTGCACTCCTGGAAGGGCCGACACCCCGAGAAGTATCAACGCGCTCAAGCCGAGGTGAACGATCGGATTTGGAGTGAGGTCGGCGACGACTGGCGCGGGACTATTTCTGACGCCATCAAGGCAACGGCGGAGGCCGTGGACAAGGCGCGCGACGCTGCTCGTGGCGACGCGAAGGAGGCCACGGCGTTTGCCAATGCCGCGAAGGCACTCTCGCTGGCCGGCGCTATATCGACCGACAAATCCGGAGCCGTAGACGGCCGCATCACCGAGCGCAAGAGCGTCCTTGAATATCGCAGCCTTGCTGAGATATTCAATGCGCTCTCGCAGAGGTTCGGCGCCACGTATTCCCAGGGCTCAAGGACCACCCGCTAGTTGTGGCGGGCGAGGCCGTGGAGGTCGTGGACGATGCCCAAAACGAAGGAGTAACCGATGGCGATGACTAGGGAGCAAGAGCTTCTTCTCCGGAAATGGCTCGATAGTGATCACCCACCGCCCGGACGCGGTCCAAGCGCGAGCGCGAGACGGATTGGCACGTGGGGCCCACGTAGCCGAGTTCGGCGAGGACGGCACGCTCACGTCACTCACAGTCGAGGAGGACTTGGCGATCACGAGAGACCTCGTAAACGAGGAGGGCAACTGCCTGGGCTGTTGGCTGCCATATGACTCGACGATCAGTCACGGCCATCCTGTGTGCCGGTCCAAGGTGACGATCAGCGGGGACGGCCACGAGTGAACGTCTACGAGCCCGACACCCTCTGCGCCCTAGTCGAGAAGATGCCTGCGCCAGTTGGTCAGCTCTCCCTCGCGCAAGTGGGATTGCTCGGCGCCGCTGACCCCGGACTGAAAAGGGGCCTCCGCCACGCTCACTAGAACGGCGGTTTGGCAACTGCTGTTCGGAGCGAGAGGAGACCCGGCGTGAACTGTGTCCCCGGCGTGAACTGTGTCGGAATCGATTGGGCCTATGGCCGCGCCGCCTGGTGCGCGGTCAGTGACAGGGGGCGATCCAGAGCGAGGGTCTGATCCCCGCCGACGAAGACGGACTCGCAAAGCTCGTGCTAGGGCTGGGCACCGAGGTCAGGGCCTGCGTGGAGATGATGAGCGGCGCGCTCTGGGTCAAGGACCGGCTCGAGGCGGCCGGCTGGTCGGTCGAGGTCGCGCACGCGCGCAGGGTCAGAGACATCGCCCCGCTTGCCTGCAAGACCGACAAGGTCTGAGCCCGGGTCCTCGCCGAGCTCTGTCGCCGAGACCTGGTGCCGGCACTCTGGGTGCCGAGGCTCGAGGACCGCGCGATCCGCGAGCGGCTTCGCCGCCGCGCTCACCTGGTCAAGTCACGCACCTCGGCCCGCAACCGGATCTTCGGCCTGCTGACCCGGTTCGGCCTCCGGGTCTCCTTCGCCCGGCTTCGCCGCCCCGACGCGATCGAGCTGCTCGAGCGCCGCGGCGTGCCGGCGGTCTGGCGCGACTCGATCGCGGGCCATCTCGGGCAGGTCGAAGAGCTCGACCGCCGGATCGGACCGATCGACTGAGCTGGCCCCGCTGGCGCGAGCGGATGACCGCGCGCAGCTGTTGCAGACGATCCCCGGGGTCGGGCCTTTGATCGGGCTCAGCTTCGCGGCCGAGATCGGCGACGTCTCGCGCTTCTCCTCGGCCTCGAAGCCGGTCGGCGATGCGGGCCTGGCGCCGCGGGTGATCCAGTCGGGCGAGCGCTCTGCCACCGGGCGGCTATCGAAGGCCGGCCCGCGCACGCTGCGCTGGGCCGCGGTCGAGGCCGCCAACCAGGCCTGGCGGCCGACGAACCCGTTTCACGGCCACTACCGCCGGCTCGCCGCCCGGCGCGGAAAGAACCCGGCCAAGTCGGCGGTCGCGCGAAAGCTCTTGATCTCCGCCTGGCACATGCTCTCGCGCAATCAGGTCTTTCAACCCGCCCGATCAACGCCCGCCGCTGAAAGCTCCGCACGCTTTCTGGCCGCCTGACGGCCCGGCATGGAATTGAGCGGCCGCGGCAGCTCCCAGGAACGATCTGCGCCACAGAGCGCCGAAAGAGAAATGAGCTCGACTCACCGCACTGGGAGCGAGGGAAGGCGGTGATGCCGCTGGCTTGACAGCGCGACGCCCATCAAAGAGAAAGCGGTACTTGCTGGCTGACCCCGGCGAGTCACCTAGGATTGCGGCCGTGCCGTTCACGCTCAGGAACCTCAAGGAGGACCTGGAGGATGTCGGGTCCAGGTTCGACGGCGCGCCGGACTTGGAGTTCCGCTTGGCGACCGAGGCACTCGAGCTTGAGCGATCCGGCCTGAGCTACCAGCGCGTCCCGCCCGACTATCGCTTTCCGTACGGCCACACGCACAAGAAGCAGGAGGAGGTGTACGTGGTCGTGCGCGGGAGCGGGCGGATGAAGCTCGACGACGAGATCGTCGAGCTCAAGGAGTGGGATGTGGTGCGCGTCCCCCCCGGTACGTGGCGAGACTATGAGGCCGGGCCGGAGGGTCTCGAGATCATCGTCGTCGGCGCGCCCAATCTCGGCGAGGCTCCGCGCGAAGACGTCGAGGGCCAGCGCGACTGGTGGACTGACTAAACGCCAGTTCGGAACACCTCAACTTCCCCGCTGAGCCGATTCCGCTTCGGACTGCCATGAAGAAGGGCCCTCTGGTGACACGCTCAGTCGTGATCACCAACCAACGAGCACCGAGGAGGCCCGCTCGACAGTTGCACGCTGAGACTCGATCTCAGTCGAAAGAAAGTTGACGTCTGCCTGCTGGGCAATGAGGGAGAGCATCTCGACCAGCTCGCCGTCCCGCCCGACGCCGACTCGCTGAGAACCCTCGCGCGCCGGATCGAGGAGGTCCACCGAGAGCCCGTCTGCGCCGTCGTCGAGTCGATGACCGGCGCCCGGCTCGTCCACGACACCCTCGAGCAGGAGGGCTGGTCGGTCGAGATCGCCGCCGCCCACAGGGTCAAGGGCATGGCGCCGCTGGCCTGCAAGACCGACCGGATCGACTCGCTGGTCCTGGCGATGCTCTCCCACCGCGACCCGGTGCCGGCGATCTGGCTGCCCGACCCCGAGGTCCGCTCCGAGCGCGAGCTCGCCCGCTTTCGGCTGCACCTCGTCAAGCACCGCTCGGCGCTCAAGCACCGGATCCACTCGACCCTGATCAACTTCGGCCGGCCCCGCCCGGTCTCAGACCTGTTCGGGCTTGAGGGCCGCGAGCTGCTCGCCCGGCTCGACGTCCCCGAGCCCTGGCGGGGCAACCTCGCCGCCTCGCTGGCATTGATCGACCACCTCGAGCGCCAGATCGAGGCGGTCAACCGCCGCCTGCGGGACGGTCACGCCGACCACCCCTACATCCCGCTCTTGATGGCGCCGGGATCGGCTGGGTGCTCGCCTTTACGATCGCCGCCGAGATCGGCGCCATCGAGCGCTTCCCTCACCGCGGAAGCTCGCCGGCTACACCGGCCTTTGCCCGCGGGTCGTCCAGTCCGGGGAGTCAGAGCGCCGCGGCCCGCTCTCAAAGCACGGCCCCACCTACCTGCGCTGGGCCCTGCTGGAGGCGACGATGCACGCGCTCAAGCACCCCGCCTACTCGTAGCGCTACCAGCGCACCAAGCGCCGACGGGCAGGCAGCGCGGCGCCAAGGTCCCAGATCGACATCGCCCGCCGCCCCGCCCACGCGATCTGGCACATGCTCTCTCGAGGTGAGGAGTTCGCTCGGAGAGGCGCCGCTTTTCGTCTGGCGGCCTCCGCAAACCCAACGTTTCGGGAGTCACGAGGTGTCCTCGAAAGCTGCGGGGACGATCTGAGCAAGCTGACGCCAGTGCCCGATCAGCCGTTGACCGTCGACGAAGAAGGTGGGCGTCCCATGGGCACCGGCCGCCTCGCCGCTCGCGATGTCGACCTCGACGCGCCGGCGATGGGTGCCGGCCCTGAGCACCGACCCGGCCTCCGAGACGCCGAGCTCCAGGCTGCTCGCCGCGTCGAGCAGGCCCTCCGTTGAGAACCGATCGCGGCCGGCCAGAAGCAGCGAGTGCGCCTGCCAGAAGTTGCCGCGCGCCGCGGCAAGTTCGGAGAGCTCGGCGGCGAGGTCGGCTCCGGGATGAAGCTCTCGGTCCGGGAAATGACGCCAGACGAGCCTCAGGCCCTCGAACCGCCGAACCAGAGACTCGATCGGCAGCTTGGCGGCGAAGCAGTGCGGGCAGCCGAAGTCCCCATACTCGACCAGCGTGAGCTGCGGCTCCGCTGCGCCTAGTACGTGATCGTCGTCTCCCACCGGAGTCAGTTCGCGGGAGGCCCGAGCGCTCATCGCCCTAGGGGCCGCCGAGGCCGCAAGCGGAATCCCGCCTCACCTGATCGGCGACGGAACACCCTCTGCCGTCGCCGCGAGTACGGGGTCCCACTCACACACCTCACAGGCGTGGCGGAAAGCGGAGCGGGCGAATTCCAGCGCGAGGGCAGCTGGATCGGGGCCGTTCCGGACGTCTTCCCAGTC
>DATAFO010000026.1:0-2363 GCA_036257465.1 Solirubrobacterales bacterium
TCTCGGTAGGCGGTTTCGGCCTCCGGGACGTTCGGCGGGTCGGTCCCCGCGGCGATCTCGCCGAGCAGTCGCCACGCCCACGACTCGGTCCCCCGCTGGGACTGGGCGCGTGACATCTCCAAGCTCACCTGCGCATGCCGCCTCGCCCGCCCCGGGTCTCCGGCAGCAAGATGCGCCTCGCCGAGCCACACCTGGAGAACCGACAGGAGCCACCTCTCGCCGCGTTCGTCGGCCAGGCTACTTGCCCGCTCCACCAGCCCGACACCGTCCACTGAGCGCTCGGTGCGCACGTCTCGCAAACCCAGCAAGCCGAGGGCGGTGGTCCCCCAGTTCAGGAATTCAGTCGCCCTCCCAATCTCGACGGCGCGCCTGAGCGGCGCGAGCGCCTCCACAGTGTCCCCGCGGTAGAGGTGGACGTATCCGACCGCCGAGAAGGCCGGCGGAAGGTCGCCCACGAAGCCCGTGGACAGGGCCGTATCCAGACCTTCCTGAGCAACCGCCAACCCTTCGGCGAAGTTCCCCAGCTCTGCGAGAGTCCGAGCGAGCCAGTGGCGCGCGACCACCGACGCGGTCGAGGTCATTCCGAAGCGCTCTCGCAGCCACTCGTCTCCGATCAACTGCAGGCCTTGCCGGAGGTAGACCGCCGCCGTGTCATGTTCGCCGAGCGTGTGGTGAATCGCGCCCAACCGCAGTACGGCGGTGGCATGCGTGGCAACATCGCCGAGCCGCTGACCGATCTCCAGGGCCCGCGAGGCCGCTGCGATCGCGGCCGCATGGTCCCCGGTGATCCAGAGCGTGTTGGCCAGTCCCGAGGCGATCCGCCCCAGCCGCCGCTCGTCGCCGAGCGTCCGCGCGATCGATTCGGCCGCCCGGTCGCCCTCGAGGAGGCGGTTCGTCCGCGTCATCGCCTGCAGGGGCACGCGCAGGTCGAGGCGCAGGTCGATCGCCTGCTCCTGCCTCCCACGGCTCTCGGGGAAGTGCTCGACGGCCGCCAGCGCATTGTCGTACGCCAAGACGGCTTCCTGGAACGCTGAGCGCGAGACCGCCTTGTGCCCGGACTGGCGAAGGTAGTCCGCGGCTGTCTCCCACTGCTCCGCCCGGAGGGCATGATTGCCCAGGCGATCGATATGCTCGATGAGCCGATCGGGGTAGAGACGCTCGATGGCTGTGAGGATCTCGCCGTGGAGGCGGCGGCGCCGGTCCTGGAGGAGGCTCCCGTACGCCACCTCATGGGTGAGCGCGTGCTTGAAGGTGTACTCGAGATCCGGAAAGAGGCGCGTCTCGTACAGGAACTCGGCGGCCTGGAGGCGGCCGATCGAGCCGCGCAGCTCGTCTTCGGGTAACCCGGCCGTCGCCTGGAGCAGGACGAATGGCACATCCTTCCCGATCACCGAAGCCGTCTGGAGGAGCGCCTTGTCGCCGGGGGCGAGCCGGTCGATGCGGGCGGCCAGGATGGCCTGCACCGTGGCGGGGACCTGGATGGCGGGGAGCGGCCGCGCCAGCCGGTATGCCCCACGCTCGCCCGAGAGCGCCTCGGTTTCAATGAGGGCCTGCACGCTTTCCTCCAGGAAGAACGGGTTGCCCTCGGTGCGCGCAATCAGCATCCGCCTGAGCGGCTCGAGACCGGCGTCGGACCCCAGCAACGCGCCGAGCAGCTCGTCGGCAGTCCCCGGCGGCAGAGGGTCCAGCCGGAGCTGCGTGTAGTAAGTCCGGCTGCCCCATTGGTGCTGATACTCCGGCCGATAGTTCACGAGGAGCAGCAGCCGCGCCGCCGGCAGGCTTTCGACGAGCCCGTCGAGCAGCGCCTGGGTCTCGGAGTCGATCCAGTGCAGGTCCTCGAAGACCACTAGGAGCGGCTGGACCTGGCTCTCGCGGATCAGGAGCTGCTTCACCGCGTGGAGCGTCCGCTGCCGACGCTGCCGGGGGTCGAGCCCGTCCCAGGACGGATCTCCGGTAAGGACATCGAGCAGCGCCAGGAGCGGCGGGAGACTCGCCTCGTGGGTGCGGTCCAGCGTCAGGAGCCTGCCCGTCAGTTTCTCGCGCACCACCCGCGGGCCGTCCCGATCCTCGATCGCGAAGTAGCCCTTGAGGAGATCGATCACGGGCAGGTACGAGGTCGCCCTTCCATACGAGACCGAGCCGGCCTGGAGCACCAGCCAGCCGTGGACGCGGTGGGAGTGCGTCACCTCCCACACCAGCCGCGATTTCCCGACGCCCGGCTCACCGACGATCGCCACGACCTGGCCATGCCCGGCGGCGGCATGCCCGAGCGCGTGGCGCAGCTGTTCCAGCTCGGAGTCTCGCCCCACGAATCGCGTGAGCCCCCGGGCGGCCGCCGCATGGAGCCGGGAGCGCATGGCCCC
>DATAFO010000028.1:0-5352 GCA_036257465.1 Solirubrobacterales bacterium
TCGCCTGCCGCCCCCATGACCTCGGCGACGATCTCCTCCAGGCGCCGCCTCGCCCTGGTTTCCGCGCGGTCACGCGCCGCCGGCTTGAGCCGCGCACCCTCCTCCTCGGCGACCGCGATCTCGCGCGCCAAGTCGCGCTCGAGGCTCGCCCGCAGCACGGTTTCTCCCCCCGTATGGCCGGCCCGTGGGTGAGTCGCATCCAGACAGCGCCGCTGGAGCCGGCCGAGCTCCGCGGCGAGGAAGAGACCCTCGTAGCGTCGACTCCGGCGCCAGAAGGATTCGTAGCCAGCAGTGAGGCGGTGGCGTCGTCTAGCCAAGGTGAGGAAGGCGCGCTTGAGCTCCAGCGCAGCCGCTTCCGAGCCAGCTTGTCTGGTATTCGAGTCCCCGCGCCGGTGCACGTCGGCGACGAGATCCACCGATCAAGCCTCCTTGCTCGCCGAGCGATCGCCTGTCTGGCTACCTGATTTTCACCCTATAGGCCACACCTGGGAACCGCACGGCATCGCGCGTAGAAGGTCCAAACGGACTACTTGAAACCAAGTAGATTCCTACTTGGAATCCGCCCTGGCTATCCGCTCGGTCGCTTGAGAGCGCGCGTCGCCCGCGGTGCGTAGAGCGGGTTGAACCGCGGCGATTGCTCCAGCAACGTGGACAGATGTCGTGTCGCGCCCTCCTCATCGCCCGCCACCTTGGCGATCATCCCGGCGTGATAGAGGAACTCGGGGTCGCGGGACCCGAGCCGCATCGCCTCGGCCGAGAGGCGCGTGGCGGCCTCGATCCGCCCGGCGCGATAGAGCGCCCACGAGTACGCGTCTGCCGAGGACACGCTTGGCGCCGAGCGCCACGCCCGTCGGCCGTAGCCGACGGCGACCGTCGGGTCCCCGTGCTCGGCCTCGTTCAGCGTCACACCGGCGTCGTAGCCTGAGCCCTCTTTAAGGCCCTCGCGCTCGAGCTCGCTCGCCTGGGCGTAATGGCGCCGCGCGGCTGCGAGGCGGCCCGCGGCCTGCTCTAGCTCGCCGAGCTGAACGAGCTCGTCTGGCGACGGCGGATCGCTGAGCTGCTCGCGCAGCGTCGCGATCGCCGGAACGAGCTCGCCACGGCCGGCCTGCAGGAGCGCGAGTCCGATAATCGCCCTGCCGTACTCGGGATCGACAGCCAGCGCGGCGCGGTAGCCGCGCTCGGCTGCGCCGTAACGGCCTCGCGTGGCGGCCAGGTCCGCGGACAACGACCGGATGTAGGCCGATCCCTCGATCGTCCCGGACCCCGCCGAGACAGCGGCGGCCAGCGCTCGAGCCGCTCCGCGCAGATCTCCGTGGAGCTCGCGGTAGTAGGAAACTCGCGAGTACGCGGCGAGCGTCGGCTTCAGCCGGAGCATCCGCTCCAGCTTGCGCGCCGCACGTGCGTAACGGCCGTTCTCGATCAGGGCGTCAACCAGGGCCGCGTACGGGGCGACCAGGCTGGGCTCGGCCCGATGCGCCCGCCGGGCGAGCACGAGGCCGTCCGCGAATTGATGGCGCGCGAGCGAGATGGTGGCCAGCCCCGAGAGCGCCGTGACGTTGTCGGCGTCGCTCGCCAGCGCGGCCTCGTACGCCTGGTCGGCGCGATCGTACAGTCTCGAGTTCCCGGTCTGGCGCACACGCTGGTAGTAGGCGTCGCCCAGGGCGGCGTAGGCTCGGGGGTCGGCCTCGGCGCGAACGGCGTCTCGGAGGCGATCGAGCGCGGCCCGGGTGTCACCCGGCGCGGGCAGCGGGCGCGACGCGTCGGATGCGGTGGCCCCCACGTCCTGTGTGGCCGCCGAGGGATTGCCGGCCGTCAGGGCAGCGAACACCGCCGCGAAGACCAGCAGGGGAGCCGCGAGCCAGGTCAAGTTGGGGAGAGAGGTGGGGTGTCGAAGCATCGGTTGTTCCTCCTCGATCGGTCCGGCCGGCCGGCGGAGGGAGCGCCATCGTGACGCTCCCTCCCGTCGGTCGGTCTCTCTCAGCCTCCTCCCGCCGGAACGGGCGGATGGACGGGCTGGATGAACTGCCCCGGGTTCGAGTCGAAGCCCGAGTCGGGGTCGTTCGCGTAGGGGAACGTGTCCAGGAACCCCTTGCTGTCCTCGTCGACTCCGTCGCCGAGCGGCACCGGGTTGCCGACCAGGAAGCCGGCGACGACCTGGAGCTCGATGTCCACGACATCGTCGGTGAGCCGGCGCCCGTTCGGGAACCCGGCGTTGTCGCCGCCGATCACCCCGAATCGATCGGGCATCGGGCTCGGGTCGATGCCGAGGTTGAGCTTCAGGGTGTCCACCGGCGTGCCGGCGTACTTGCCCTTGTGCTGGTTCAGCCCCGGGATGCCCTGGAGCAGCGCCTGCACGATGTCCGTGCGATCGGTTTCAGGCGCTCCGATTCCGAACAGCGCGTTCAGCACGGCCGCCAGCTCAGGCTGGGTGACGAACTGGCCGTACAGCCTCGCGTCGCGATTCGGCGTGGTGCGGTTGAACTTGTCCTTCATCCCCAGCGGGATGACGACCTCGTTCACCAGCGGGTTGCCAAGCCGCGAGACCTGGACCCACTTGTTCTTGCGGTGGCGCACCTTCTTTGGCGAGCCGGCCGAGTACGCGGCATTGGTCACCTCGAGGCGACGCCGCTCGGTCGTCGACCACACGCCGACCACCGCGTTGCGAGCGTCACGCGAGCTGACCCGCTTGCCGTCCCGGGTCACCCTCGACTCCGGGATCTGCATCACCGTGCTCGAGGTCCAGTAGCCGGACAGGTCGTCGCGGCCTGCGCCCTCGATGCCGGTGCCCATGCGCACGTTGATCGCGTCGAACGTGGCCCCGAGATCGACGAAGAACGGCTCGTCGCGTGTGCCGACGAACAGCTTCGTTCCGTCGTCCAGCCTCCGCTTCGTCTGGTCGACGAAGTTCCCGTAGTTCGGGAACGTCTTCGGCCCGATGTTCGGCGGCGCGACCGGGAGGTTGTTCGCGATCTTCTTTCGCTTGCGGAGCTTGCCGTTCCGCTTATAGGTCTCGCGAACCAGATCGTACGTCTGGACCACGTTGAGACCCGGGTCGTTGAAGTCCTGCGTCCCGGGCCCCGCGTACAGGAACGAGTTCGGGTTGCGGACCTTGGTGTCGAACGTGAACCGGTACTTGATGTCGGCGCGACCATCGCCGTTGTTGTCGATGTTGTTGTAGTACCGGGCCCGATCGTCGAACCGGAAGAAGTTCGGCCCGTTGGCCGGCACCTGCCCCGGGATCCAGTTGGAAACGATCGTGATCGCGTCCTTCGCATCGGGTGCAGTGAACGCGTACACGTCTGTGTTGTCCGCTGACGGGTCGAGCGCGATGCTCGGCGCCTCACGGTGAGACGAGCTGAGCGCCGCCGCCGCCGCGATCGCCGAGGCGAGCGCTGCCGCGAGCACGAGCGTCCAACCCCTGGCGGACAGGGTTCGATTCCTCATCGATGGACTCCTTTCGGATGAGGTTCGGTTGCCGAGCGGTGCGGCCCTGGCCCGTCAGACCGAGGGGGATCTCACCACCCGCGTCGCCTCCCCATACGTCGCGCGGCGACGACCGGATCAACGGCGCTGGACGTTTGGCCGCCGCGGGGATATCGTCAACGCACCAAGCACCGAGAGGAGGCGGCATGGAGGATGTACGCGCACGAGAGGCGACAAACGTCGGCGAGAGCGACCTCAAGTTCGCGCTGACCGGAATCGGGATCTGCGTCGTAATCGCACTCGCGCTGATGCTGTTCGGGTAGGCGGCGCCCGTCCGGTCGGCCGGGAAGTCAGTCCTGCACGCCCGCGGCGGCGCGGGCCTCGAGCTCCTCGTGAGGGAGGAAGATCTCGACCCGGGTGATCAGCCCGTCCTCGTCGAAGCTCCAGACGGACCACGATTTGATCTCCATCTCGATGCCGCTGCCGGCACCTCGAAACCGGATGTGCTGCCGGCCGAGGATTCGTCCCTGCTCGCCGACCACGAACTCAAGCGGCTCGATTTTCTGCCGCGAGAACGCGTCCGGCTCCATCCAGCGACGGAAGCTCTGGGCCCCTTTGTAGGGCGTCTGGTTTCCCGGCGGAAACAACTCGACGTGGGGATGGACTAACGCGAGCGCGGCGTCGTAGTCCTCGCCGGCGATCGCTTCGAGCAGGCCTCGGGCCCGCTCGATGTTCTCCTGCGACATCGCCCGCAGTATCGGGGTGACGGCGGTCGCCCAGGCGCCTAGAAGTCCAAAGCGAACTTGGCGTCCTCGCTCATCATCTTTCGCGGAGTGCCGGGGCATCGTCATACCCCGAATGTCGTGCAGTGTGCTCGCGTGCAGGGAAAACGGACCGCACAGCCCGCGGTCACCGCGATCAGTGCCTGAGGCGATGGCTGCATTTTGGGCCGCAGCAGCTCCCTCAGCCGCCGCATGACCCGAGGCTGTATCCGCGCACGCCGCACGTGCTCGTGCGACCGCCGGCCCGTGCGGGCGGTCAGGCGCGGTAACGTTGCCCGGCATGGCCAGCGCCGCGCCCGTCCTCATCGCATTCGACGGCTCGGGCGCAGCGCGCAGGGCGGTCGGCGCGGCGGCCGAACTCTTCGGCTCGCGTCCGGTTCTCGTGATCACGGTGTGGGAGCCGGATCTCGCGTACGCCGCGGCAGCGATGCCGACCGCGGGTATGGAGATGCAGCCGACCCCGTTCGACATCGGAGAGGCGCACGAGCTCGAGCAGAGCTTCGAGGCCGAAGCCCGTCGCACCGCGGAGGACGGAGCCGAGCTGGCCAGGTCCGCAGGAGTCGACGCCGAGGCGCTCGCCGTGGTCGGCGGCGCCCACCCCGCCGACGCGATTGTCGAGGTGGCCGGTGAGCGGCGCGTCGCCGCCATCGTCGTCGGCTCGCGCGGCCTGTCGGGGCTCCGTGCGAGGTTGGAGGGGAGCACCTCGAGCCGGGTCGTGAGGGAGGCGCCGTGCCCGGTGCTCATCGTCCACGACTAGCTCCGCCGACTCTGGCGCCCCGATCGCGTCGACGTCCCCAGACGTGCGGATCGTCTCGGCCACGAGTTCGACCTCCCGCTCGGACCGCGCCCCCCGAGCGCCGCGAAGGCTCGCGCGAGCAGCTCACTCACGACCGCCGCTCCTCCGCGATGCGCTCCAACGCGGCCATCGCCTCCGGGCGCGGGTCCCTCTGGCGCTCGAACTCCAGCAGCCGGCTGATCGCGGCGACGTTTCCATCCGTCGCGCGCTCCCTGAGCAAGTCGAGCAGCTGGGCTTCTGTGAGTTCGCGGCGGGCTTGGCCGGGGCGTCGACGTCGGCCGTGTTCGCATTCATGGCCGTGGACGTGATCGAGATCTCCAGCAAGTCGATGAGCGCCCCGTCCCTCTAGCC
>DATAFO010000031.1:0-33827 GCA_036257465.1 Solirubrobacterales bacterium
GGGTGCCGGCCGAACAGCCGGCCGCCGGCGTAGGCCGCCGTGTCGGCGACGAACGAGGCGACGAGCACGTCAACGAGCAGCGCTCCCCCGTGGTCAGGCAGCTCGCGCAGCAACACAGCGTGCGCGAACGGGATGCCGATCCAGACGATGCCGAAGGTCGTCACGGCCATCGACGAGAGCACCCCGTGGCGCTGGCGTCGCAGTGCCGAGACAGCGAACATGAGCGGGAACGCGCACACCACCGCGAGGACGATCTGGAACTGGTCGCCGTAGTAGGCGGCCAGGATCATCCCCGCCGAGGACACCAGCGCCGCCGGAACCAGCGGCCGCCAGTCGCGCGTCATGCGAAACAGCTCGGCCAGCCCAATCCAGGCGAAGGCGATCATCGCGATCGCGAAGAGCAGCCCTCCGACGACGATGATCGTGATCGCCACCGCGATCCAGGGCAGCGCCCAGGCCACCCGCGCCAGGGTCTCCGAGCGCCGACCCCGCCGGCGAGGTCGCTCAGGACCGCGGGGCCGCGGCGTGCGCCTGCGCGGCGGGGGCCTCGATCCTGGCCCCCGCGGCCCGGCTTCGATGTCGAAGAGCCCCGAGTCCTCCACCTACCTGCCTCCGAAGCGGCGTCGGCGCCGCGCGTACTCGTCCAGCGCGCCCTTGAAGGCATCGCGGCTGAAGTCCGGCCACAGCTCGTCGCGGAACACGATCTCCGAGTACGCGCACTGCCAGAGCAGGAAGTTCGAGATCCGCTGCTCGCCGCTGGTCCTGATCAGGAGGTCGGGGTCATGCATCTCGGGTGCGTACAGGCCGCGACGAAAGTCATCCTCGCTCCCGTCCGCCTCGAAGCTTCGCGCCGCGTCGAGGATCTCCGTCCGTCCGCCGTAGTTGAAGGCAACGAACAACGTGATGCGTTCGTTGCCGGCGGTGGTGCTCTCGGCCCAATCGATCCGCCGCCGGAGCTCCGAATCGATTCCCTCGCGCCGGCCGATGAACCGCATCTTCACCCCCTCGGAGTCCAGCTCCGGCGTCTCGCGATCGATGCGCTCGGCGAACATCGCCATCAGGCCCTCGACCTCCTCGCGGGGCCGCTGCCAGTTCTCGGTGGAGAACGAGAACACGGTCAGCTCGGCGACCCCCAGCTCGGCCGCGTCGCGGAGCCGGGCCTTGACGACGTCGGCCCCGGTGCGATGGCCCTCGATCGTCGGCAACCCCCGCTGCTCCGCCCAGCGGCCGTTGCCGTCGGTGATGATCGCGACATAGCGCGGTTGGCCGCTCAAGGAGCCCACTTCAATCGGACCCTAGCCCGGCGGCGGCGGACGCGAAGCGGAGCAGCCGCCGGAGTGATTCACACCTCCAGGATCTCTTCCTCTTTGCCCTTGAGCAGCGAGTCGATGGCCTTCGTCGCCTCGTCGGTCAGCCGCTGCAGCTCTGCCTCCGCTCGGCGCTCGTCGTCCTCCCCCGCTTCCCCGTCCTTCTTGAGCTCGCGAAGGTCGTGCATCACGTCTCGCCGGATGTTGCGCACGGCGATCTTGCCCTCCTCGGCCACGCCGTGGACGACCTTGACCAGCTCGCGACGCCGCTCCTCGTTCAGCTCCGGGATCTGGAGCCGGATCACATTGCCGTCGTTGTTCGGTGTCAGACCGAGATCGGACTCCAGGATCGCCTTCTCGATCGCGCCGATCGAGTTCTTGTCGAAGGGCGTGAGCGTGAGCAGGCGCGCGTCCGTGGCGGCGATCTGGGTGAGCTGCCTGAGGGGCGTCATGGCGCCGTAGTAGTCCACCTCGACGCGGTCGAGCAGGTGCGGCGAGGCGCGTCCGGTCCGCACGGTCGCCAGCTCGTTGCGGCACGACTCAACCGACTTGCCCATCCGCTCCTCCGCGTCGTCGAGAAGCTCATCGATGAATTCGCTCATGACCGTCCTGCACCCTCCGACGAGACCAATGTCCCGACGCGCTCGCCGGTGACGATCCTATCTATGTTGCGCTCGTCCGCCATGTTGAAGACGTAGATCGGCAGGCGGTTGTCCATGCACAACGACAGGGCGGTCGAGTCCATCACCCGCAGGTCTCGCTGGATCGCCTCGCGATGGCTGATCTCGGCCAGGAACTTCGCGCCGGGGACCTTCGACGGATCGGCGTCGTAAACGCCCTCGACACCGTGCTTGGCCATCAGGATCACCTCGGCGTGGATCTCCAGGGCGCGAAGCGCCGCAGCCGTGTCGGTGGTGAAGAACGGGTTGCCGGTGCCGGCCGCGAAGATCACCACCCGGCCCTTCTCGAGGTGGCGAATGGCGCGCCGGCGGATGTACGGCTCCGCGACCTCGGTCACCTCGAGCCCGGATAGCACGCGCGTGTACGCGCCCAGCTTCTCCAGCGCGTCCTGCAGCGTGAGGGCGTTGAGCACGGTCGCCAGCATCCCCATGTAGTCCGCCGTCGCCCGGTCCATGCCCTCCGCAGCGCCCGCCAGGCCGCGATAGATGTTCCCTGCACCGACCACGACGGCAACCTCCACCCCTTTGCCGGTCAGCTCGTGGATTTGACGACTGATCCTTTCGACCTGCTGGGGATCGGTGCCGTACTCCAGCGACCCCATGAGGGCCTCGCCGGAGATCTTCAGCAGGATCCGCTTGAAAACCGGGTCCGCCATCGTGCGCGCGCAAGCCTAAAGCGGTTTGGGCTAGCGCCGCAGTCGCGGGCGACAGGGAGGTGCCTGCCGGGTCAGGTAACGGGTCCTAGCCCGCCGAGACCGGACGCGAAGCGGAGGATCTCGGCGGACTCATTCATCCTCGCCGACCACGAAGCGGGCGAAGCGCGCGATCCGCACGTTCTCACCGGTCTTGGCTGCGAACTCCGCCCGCAGCTCCTCGATCGTCTGGCCCTCGTAGCGATCGGAGCGCACGTGCTCCTGCTCGAGCAGCGCGACCTGCTTGGCCCACTTCTTCAGCTGCCCATCGACGATCTTTCCGATCACATCGTCGGGCTTGCCCTCCTCGCGGGCCTTCGCCTCGAACACCTTGCGCTCTGCCTCGCGCACCTCCTCGGGGATCTCGTCCGCCGACACATAGAGCGGCGGCGACGGGGAGCCGGCGATGTGGATCGCCACCTCGAGCGCGAACTCCTGGAACTCCTCGTTGCGCGCGACGAAGTCGGTCTCGCATTGGACTTCGACCAGCACGCCGATCTTGCGGGTCGCGTGGATGTAGGAGGTGACGATCCCCTCCGTCGTCGTGCGACCAGAGCGCTTGGCGGCAGAGGCCTGGCCCTTGATGCGCAGCACCTCGATCGCCCTCTCGACGTCGCCGCCGGCTTCCTCGAGCGCAGCCTTCGCGTCCATCATCGCGGCGCCGGTTCGGTCGCGGAGCGCCTTCACCTCCTGTGCGCTGACTGCCATCAGTCCCCTCCTTCGGCGGGCGCGCTCGCGGGAGCAGCCTCAGCCGGCGCCTGCTGCGCCTCGCCTTGAGCCGCCTGCCCGGCCGCCGCCTCTTCCGCTTCGCGCCGAGCCTTCGCCTCTTCCTCACGGCGCTGACGCTCGGCCTCCTCGCGCTGTCTGCGCTCCTCTTCCTCGGCCCGGCGCTTGGCCTCGGCCTCGCGGTAGGCGCCGGCCGCCTCGGCAGCAGCCTCGCCGATCGTGCGCACTACGAGCTCGCAGGACCGGATCGAGTCGTCGTTGCCGGGGATCGGGAACGACACCGGCATCGGGTCGACGTTGGTGTCGACCAGGCCGATGATTGGGATCCGCAGGCGCTCCGCCTCGCGGACGGCGATCTCCTCGGTCTTCAGGTCGATGATCACCGTCGCCTGCGGCAAGCGCTTCATGTCGCGCACGCCGCCGAGGTTGTACTCGAGCTTCTCCAGCTCGGCCTCCATCGACATCCGCTCCTTGGTGGGCAGCAGGTCGAGCTGGCCGTCGCGCTTGAGCGCCGTGAGCTCGTGCAGTCGGTCGATCCGCTTGGAGATCGTGTGGTAGTTGGTCAGCAGGCCGCCCAGCCACCGCTGGTTGACGTACGGCATGCCGCAGCGATCGGCCCACTCCTTGGCGGCATCCCGAGCCTGCTTCTTGGTGCCGACGAAGAGGATCGTGCCCCCCTTGCCGGCGACGTCGGCGGCGAAGCGTCGCGCCTCCGCGAGCAGGTGCTCGGTCTGCAGCAGGTCGATGATGTGGATGCCGTCGCGCTCGCCGTGGATGTAGCGGCGCATGCTGGGATTCCAGCGACGCGTCTGGTGGCCGAAATGAAGGCCGGCCTCCAGGAGTTCCTTGACTCCGGGCTCGGGCATTGATGCTCCCTTGGCTTTTGGTTGCTCTCCCGGCGACGGCCCGGGGACCCGGCATTGCGTGCGCCGGGCAGGGCCCCGTACGTCAGGCCGGGGGTCGGTTACCGGTCGGCGTCGGAGTGTAGTGATCGCGTCTCGCCACCCCTACCCCGCCCTCGCGCGCTCCAATGCTCCGGTCAGGTCCGGTGGCAGCTCGGACTCGAACTCGAGCCGCTCGCCGGTGAAGGGGTGCTCGAAGCCGAGCCGGACACTGTGCAGGAACTGGCGGCGCAGGGCGTGGCGGCCCGCGTGCCCGTAGCGAGTGTCACCCGCGACCGGGTGGCCGATGGCCGCGAAGTGTGCCCGGATCTGATGCGTTCGACCGGTCTCCAGGCGCGCGTGCACCAGCGAATCGGCGGGCAAGAGCTCCATCACTTCGAAGTGCGTGCGCGCTTCGCGCGCACCGCGGCCGCGCACCGCGCGACGCTCCGGGGCACGGTAGTCACGGCCGAGCGGCGCGTCGATGGTGCCCAATCGCGAACGCAGCCGGCCCTCCACGAGCGCGGTGTAGACGCGACTGACTTCCCGCGCCTTGATCATCGCCGCGAGTCGCCGATGGGCGTCGTCGGAGCGGGCGACCAGCATCAAGCCGGACGTGTCGCGGTCGAGCCGATGCACGATCCCGGGGCGAGCGGGGTCATCGCCCCCGCCCAGCAACGCCCCGAGCGCGTCGACGAGGGTCGGTCCCGCGGTCCCCGGGGCCGAGTGCACGACGAGCCCAGCGGGCTTATCGACGACCGCCAGCCACTCGTCGCTGTGGACGAGACGTGCTCCGCCCCCTTCCTCGATCCTCGGCCGCTGGCCGCTCACGGCGCCGCGCCCTGATCCCGTTCGTGCTGAAACGCGATCCAGATCAGAACGACCACCCCGGCGGTGATCGCGACGTCCGCGAGGTTGAATGCGGGCCACAGCGGCGGATCCAGAAAGTCGGTGACGCCATCGTTGCGGAGGCGATCGACAAGGTTTCCGAGCGCTCCCCCCACCAGCAGCCCGACAGCAATCCACAGGCCCGGACGGGGTGGCGCGAGCGCAAACCAGGCCAGCACCAGCCCGAGGGCAACGAGGGTCACGACCATCACGAGGTCGCCCCCATCGCCCAGAAACCCGAAGGCAATGCCTTCGTTGGTGACGTTGACCAACTCGAAGCCCAGGACGAGGTCCACGCGCTCGCCCGACTCAACCCCGGCCCGGAGCAGCGCCTTGGTCGCCTGGTCGAACGCGACGACGGCGACGATCAGGGCAAGAGCGCGCGCCCAGTCGCGGCGCACGCTCACCCGCGAATCGCGCCTACGACAAGGCCCTGGACCAGGATCAGGACCAGGATGGCGAGGATCGGGCTCAGGTCGAGTGCGAAGCCCCCCCTGCCGAGCGGCGGGAGCACGCGGCGGAACAGGTTCAGATACGGGTCCGTTGTCTCCTCGACGAACCGCACGGCTCCTCTGAGGAAGCGGTTGTAGGGCATGCGCGGCACCCACGAGAGCAGCACGCGGATGAAGATCAACACCAGGTACACGAGGAAGAGCGCGTCGACGTAGTCCGCGATGTCCTCGCGGCCGATGGCAACCAGGTGCGTCATCGAAGCCGCTCCAGCGACGCGCGGACTGCATCCGTGAGGGCGGCCTCGACGCCTCCGCGTTCCAGGGCCTTGAGCCCGGCCTCGGTGGCGCCCCCGCGAGGCGCCACCGCCTCGCGGATGGCCTTCGGCTCGCGCACCGACAACAGCTCGGCAGTGCCGGAGAGGGTCTCGTTCACCAGTTTGGCGGCGAGCTCAGGCTCGAGTCCCTCCTCGACCCCGGCCCGCGCCAGGGCCTGCGCCACCAGCGCGATGTAGGCGGGCGAGCATGACATCACCGCCATCGCGGCGTCGATCTGCGATTCCTCCAGCACAACGACCTTCCCGAGCTGGGCGAGCAGGTCGACCAGCCGCACCTTGAGGTCGTCCGGCGTGTCGCGGGGCGGCGCCACGCACAGCACGCCGCGACGAACCTCCACCGGTTGGTTGGGCATCACCCTCATCAGGGGCACGCCTGGGAACGCGTCGGCGAGGCGAGCCACCGGCGTTGCCGCCATCACCGAGAGCAGCGCTTTCGGCTTGCCGTCGAGCTCCGAGGCCACGTCGTCGAGCGCCGCAGGCTTGACTGCCAATAAGACGACGTCCGAGTCGGCTGCCAGCTCGCGCAGCGAATCACGGGTTTCTCCCGAGACCTGGTCCGCCAGCGCCTTCGCCCGGTCGCGGTCGAGGTCGCAGAACAGCATCGTGTCGGGGCCGCCGTCCCCGGCTGCCCACCCGCGCGCCATCGCGCCCGCCATGTTGCCCGCGCCTGCGAAGCCAAATCGCATGCGTGGACGGTATTACGACTGGTTGAAGAACCCCTTCTCGACCAGGCGCGCCCTCTCCTCGGCCGAGACCTCGACGTTGCGCGGGGTGAGCAGGAAGGTTTTGTCGGCGACCTTCTGCATTCCTCCGTCGAGGGCGTAGGTGAGCCCGGATGCGAAGTCGATCAGCCGCTTCGCGAGCTCACCCTCGGTGGTCTGCAAGTTCAGGATCACCGGCACGCCCTGCTTGAAGCGGTCGGCCACCTCCTGGGCGTTGTTGAAGCTGGTGGGCGTCACCAGGTGGACAGTGTCGGCCGTGCCGCCGTTACCAACCGGCCGCAGTGGGCGCGAGCGCCGTGGCTCGTCGTCGGCGAAGATGTCGTCGATCTCATCCCTCGACCGGCGGCGCTCGGAGATCCGGCTCACGCTTGCCGTGCGCGGGGCCGATTCGTACCGCTCACCGTGCGTAACCGTGTCGGGGTCGTACACGTCCGGCTCGTGATACTCCGGGTCCTCGGCGAGGCCGAAGTACACGAGCGCGCGGTGCCATGTGTCGCGAAGTGCCATACCGCTGCGTTTTCGCCTCTGCGCTGCGTTCTCCTTTACGGATTATGACGCCTGGCGCGAGCCCCCGATTCACCGGTAAAGCGCCGTGCCCAGGCGCACGATCGTGGCTCCCTCGGCCACCGCGACCTCCCAGTCCTGGCTGGTGCCCATCGAGAGCCGCTCGAGCCCGCGCTCGACGGCAAGCTCACGCAGGCCCGCGAAATACGGACGCGAGGCCTCAGGGTCCTCGGCGAACGGCGGCATGGTCATCAGACCCCCGACCCGCACCGGGCACCGCTCGATGAAGCCGTCGAGTTCTTCGGGGTCTATGCCCACCTTGCTCTGCTCTCCCGCGAGGTTGACCTCGACCAGCACCTCCGCGTCCTGGGATGCGTGCCGCTCGAGCTGAGCGAGGGCCGACTCGGTCGCAAGCGAGTGGATCAGTCGCACCTGCGGAACGATCGCCTTCACCTTGCGGCTCTGAAGGTTGCCGATGAAGTCCCAGATGAAGCGCTCTCCCCAGCGCTCGCGCTTGGCCTCCAGGTCCTGGAGGCGGTTCTCGCCCACCAGGCGGACCCCGGCTTCGGCCAAGGCGCCCATCTCCTCAACCGGCACGTACTTGGTCGCGGCGAGGATCTCGATTTCGGGCCCGGCTCGCTCCCGCACCCGCGCGAGGTTGCGCCGGATCACCTCCGGGTCGAGATCGCGCAGCGGTTCAGGCATCCCCGTTGAGCCACACGAGCCCGGCCTGCCGACCGGTGCGCCCGTGATCGCGGCGGTGAGAGAAGAACAGCTCCTCCGAGCAGCTCGTGCAGAGGCCGGCGGCCTCGATCTCGCCCACGCCGCTGCGATCCAGCAGGCGCCGGGCCACCTCGACGAGATCGAGCATGCGACCCTCGACCAGCCCAGGGCCGAGCGGTCGGAACGCGTCGGACACCTCCGCGCCAACCTCGAAGCAGCATGGCCCAATGCCCGGGCCGATGGCGGCCGCAGTCGCCTTCACCTCGTTCGCGCCCCGCTCGACGATCCCGCCGGCCAATCCTCGCCAGCCGCAGTGGATCATTGCCACGCCGTTGGACCCTGAGAGCGCGACCGGCAGACAATCGGCCACGAACACCAGTGGCGCAAGTCCAGGCGCGCTCGCAGCCTGCCCGTCTGCCTCCTCCGCGCCGGGCGCCGGCCCTGCGTAGGGGTTCGGGTCCGGCGCTCGCACGCGGCGCACCACCCTCGCCTCGTGGACCTGGCGACCGATCAGCACCCGCGCTGGGTCCAGGCCCAGCGCCGCGGCGGCTCGGCGCCGGTTCTCACTCACGCGCGCGGTCTCGTCTCCGGTCAGCCGTCCGAGGTTGAGGCTTTCGAACGGGCCCTCGCTCACGCCTCCCAAACGGGTCGTGAACGCCGCGGTCGCGCCCTGAAGCTCCGCTTCGAGCCAGCGGGCACCGTCTTGCTCGCACCACTTCACCGCGCAGAGGCTACGACCCAGCCTCGCGCGCGGCGGCGAGCGCCATCTCAAGCTCGGCCTCCCGCCCCGAAACCTTGCCGTCAAGCTTGGCGCGGAGCGCCGCCTCAAGGCCCCGCCCGATCGCCGGGCCCTCCGCCACTCCCGCAGCCAGCAGGTCCTCGCCCGAGATCTCCAGGCCAACGTGACGCCAGGCCGTCTCGTATTCGTCGAGCCAGTCGGCGCCCATGGCCCGCGCCAAGGCCAACTCCACTCGGCCGCGCCCCGCGGCCAGCTTCGTGCCTTCAGATGGCCGCGGACGGTCGGCAGCCGCCAGCTCCCGCGCTTCGGAGCGCAGATCCCGACGCCGCCCGACCTGCCCCGGGCCGCGCCCGGTGGCGGCCGCGAACACGACGAGCGAGCGATCGACGGCGTCCTTCCACGGCTCGCGTTCGAGCACGTTCTCAACCGCTGCGATCAGCCCACCCGCGTCCTCGGCGAGCGGGGCCAAGCCCCATTCGTCCAGGAGCTCGAAGCCGCGGCGCGCCTCGGGCTCTGCCGCGAGCTTGAGCAACTCCGCCTCGATCCGGTCCTCGGACACCGTGGTGAGGTCCGCGGAACGAAGCCATTGCGCGGTCTCAGGTTCAAGCTGGAAGCCCAGGCGAGCCGCGTAGCGCGCAGCGCGCAGCGTTCGCGTCGGGTCGTCGACGAAGGACGCGGGGTGCAGGGCTCGCAGCAGGCCCGCCCGCAGGTCCCCGAGGCCATCGTGGGGGTCGATCAGCTCGGGATCGCGGTAAAGCGGGAGTGCCATCGCGTTGATCGTGAAGTCACGCCGAGCGAGATCGTCAGCGAGCGAAGCGGGTTCGACGTCGGGCAGCGCGCCCGGCCCCCGGTACGTTTCGCGCCGGGCGGTGGCCAGGTCGACGCGCAGGCCGTCCGCGTTCACCGTGGCCGTGCCGAAGCGGTCGTGGGAGTGGACCTCCTCGCCGAGCTGTACGGCGAGCGGCAGCGGATCCCCGTCCACGACCGCGTCGACGTCGGCCCGATCCGCGCCCAGCAGCAGGTCGCGCACGGCGCCCCCCACGAGGTAGGCGGACACGCCCGTTTCCGCGACCGCGTCCAAGAGCGTCGCGACTCCCGGGAGGGCTGCGAGCCGCTCGGGCAGTAGCCGGGGGTCGATCGGCGCGTCTGTGCGTGTCATCACGGGAGCGTAAGAGGCCTTCCCTACCATGACGGGCCGCGCGGATGACTCGCCTGCTGAACATCTGGCGCTCTTGGAGCGTGCGCCGACGCCTGATCACGGTCGGAGTCGCGACCCTGGCTGTTGCCGGCGGGGGGGTTGCCGCCTACCTAGTCCTCAAGCGTCCAGCGGACGTCTCGAACCCCGACGCCGCGTTCGTCGAGGCGCCGGAAAAGAAGAAGATCGTCAAGACAGTCGACTGGCCGGTCTACGGGTACGACGACGAACGCACGCGCTACCTCCCGAGCAAGCTGGTCAAGCCTCCGTTCGGTGACTCGGAGTGGAGCTACGTGGCCGGCAAGCTACTCGAGTTCTCACCGATCGTCGCCGACGGCACCCTCTATGTGATCGACAAGGACGCCCTCGTGATCGCCGTCGACGCCAAGCGCGGCAAGGTGAAGTGGAAGCGCGACATGGGGTCGCTCAACGCCTCCTCCCCCGCTTATGAACGGGGCGTCCTCTACGGGGTCACGCTGGACCCCGGTCAGGCGTTTGCGCTCCGCGCTCGCGACGGCAAGGTGCTGTGGCGGCACCCGTTGCCCGGACGCAGCGAGACCTCGCCCATCGTTCACAACGGGCGGGTGATCGTGGGCAGCGAGTCCGGCGACGTCTTCGCACTAGACGCCAAGACCGGGGACCTGCGCTGGGAGCTATCGACGGGGGGAGCGGTGAAGGGCGGCGCCGCCCTGCACAAGGGCACGTTGTACGTGGGCAACTACGCCGGCGAGCTGTACGCGATCGACGCGTCCAACGGCAACGTGAAGTGGCAAAACGGGACCCAGGGTGGAAGCTTCGGGGTCACCGGGCGCATCTACTCGACGCCGGCGGTCGCCTTCGGGCGCGTGTACGTGGGGAGCGTCGACAGCCGGGTGTACAGCTTCGAGGCCGACACGGGCGACCTCGCCTGGAGCCATTCCACCGGCGACTGGGTGTACCCCGCCCCCGCGGTCGCCGACACACCGAAGTCGGGGCCGACCGTCTACATCGGCTCCAAGGACAAGCACCTCTACGCCCTTGACGCCAAGGACGGAAGCGTGCGCTGGGAGCAGGACCTCGGCGGGATCATCCTCGGGGCCGCCAGCGTGATCGGCGAGACCGTCTACGTCGCCGGCATCGGCCCGAACGTCGGCACGTTCGGCTTCAAGACCAAGGACGGCGACAAGGTGTTCGAGCACGAGTTCGGCGAGTACAACCCCGTGATCTCCGACGGCAACCGGCTCTATCTCACCGGCACCTCGGGCATCCGCGCCTTCGAGCACCAGTCGCGCAAGGAGCGGCGCGAGGCCAGGCAGCGCAACGAGCGGAAACAGCGCGACAAAAAGAAGCAGAAGCAGGGCTAGGCCCGAACCGGGATTCCCGCCTCCCTCATCGCATCTTTGGCCTCGGCCATCGAGTACTTGCCGAAGTGAAAGAGCGAGGCCACGAGCACTGCGTCCGCCCCACCGTCGGTGATCGCGTCAGTCAGGTGGTGCAACTCGCCTGCGCCTCCGGAGGCGATCACCGGCACCGTGACCGCATCGGCCACCGCGCGCGTCAGCTCGAGCTCGTAGCCCTCCGCGGTCCCGTCGCGGTCCATGCTGGTCAGCAGTACCTCCCCCGCCCCCCGCTCGGTCGCCTCGCGAGCCCACCCGACCGCGTCCCGGCCCTCGACCTTGGTGCGCCCTCCGTTGACGTACACATCCCAGCCGCCGTTAGCGCTCTTCGCGTCAATGGCAATCACCACGCACTGGGAGCCGAAGATCTCCGCGAGCTCGGTGATCAGCTCAGGCCGGGCGAGCGCCGGTGAGTTGACAGAGACCTTGTCCGCCCCGGCGTCGAGTACAGCCTGAGCGCCTGCAACCGACCGGACCCCGCCGCCGATCACGAACGGGATGAAGACGTTGTCGGCGGTGCGCCGCGCGAGCTCGACGATCGTCTCGCGGCGCTCGTGTGAGGCGGTGATGTCGAGGAAGACCAGCTCGTCGGCGCCCTCGGCGTCGTAGCGCTCGGCCAGCTCGATCGGATCGCCCGCGTCCCGCAGGCCGACGAAGTTGGTGCCCTTGACGACACGGCCCGCATCGACGTCGAGACAGGGGATGACACGCTTCAGCGCCATTCCGGGCTACCGCTTCTTGCGAAGACCCGTGAGCCTGCCCGCCGCCGCTCGGCCGAACTCGCCGGGTTCGAGCTTTCGCACCAGCCGCAGCAGCTCCTCGCGCTCGTTCGCCGACAGGTTCCGTCGCGGCCTGCCCTTCGACTTCTGAACCAACTGCGCCATCCGCCGGCGCTCATCGGGCGCGAGCAGCGTCAGGTGTCGCCTGATCAACAGAGCGACTTGGGCGATCACGAGCACGCGCAGCCAGAACACCCTTTGGAATCTACCCTCCCTCCAGCGCGGCCTCGGCCTCGGCAACCGAGAACCTGCCCTCGTACAGCGCTCGTCCCACCACCACTCCGTCGAGCGCGGGCAGCTCGAGCGCGACGAGCTCGCGCAGGTGGTCGAGCTCACCGATCCCGCCCGAGTAGATCAGCTTCGCGCCCGCACGCTCAGCGGCACTCGCGACCGGCCGCAGCGCCTCCAGCGACGGGCCGGAGAGCGTGCCGTCGACCTCCACCGGCGTGTACAGGAAGCGATCTATGCCCCGGCCGGCCAGCTCGGCGACGAGCTCGGCAGGCGTGATCTCGGTCTCGCGCTCCCAGGCCTCGACGGCAACCTTTCCTGCACGCGCGTCGACGGAGACGATGATCGCGCCCGGTCGTTCCGCGGCCGCGGCCTCAACGAGGGCCGGATCGAAGATCGCTGCAGTCCCCACCACGAGGCGCGCGGCCCCGGCCCCTATCGCCGCTTCGATTCCCTCGGTGCTCCGCAGGCCGCCGCCGAACTGCACCGTGGCGTCGACAGCCGCGCAGATCCGCCGCAGATCGCCGAGGTTCGCTGGGCTTCCGGCGCGCGCCCCGTCGAGGTCTACGACGTGCAGGGCGCGCGCGCCCTCCGCGGCCCAGCGGCGGGCAGCGTCGGCCGGGTCGTCGTCGAACGGGGTCTCTCGCTCGTAGTCGCCCTGCACCAGGCGCACGGCACGGCCGCCTCGGATGTCGATCGCGGGGTAGAGCAGCACTTACGCGCTGGTCCCGACCGGCGCGCAGACCCGAACGAAGTTGGCCAGCACCCGCAGGCCCGCCGCGCTCGATTTCTCGGGGTGGCACTGAAAGCCCCACACCGCCTCGCGCTCGACAGCGCACACGAAGCGTTCGCCGTGCACCGCGGTGCCGAGGACGTGCTCCCTCTCGACTCCGTAGGGGGCGAAGCTGTGCACGAAGTAGAACGCCGTCGAGTCCGCGATCCCCTCGCTGAGCATCGACTCCCGCTCCCACCGCACAGGCTCCCAGCCGATGTGCGGCAGCTTCAGGCCCGGTGCCTCGAGCTCGCGGACCTCGCCTTCGAAGACGCCGAGCCCTCGGGTGCCTCCCTGCTCGCTGGAGCCCTCGAAGAGCAGCTGCATGCCGAGACAGATTCCGAGGACGGGTCTCGCGTTCGTCACACGCTCGGCGATCAGTGCGTCGAAGCCCAGGTTCCGCACGCGCTCCATCGCGTGCGGGAACGCCCCGACGCCGGGGAGCACAACCCCGTCCGCCTCGCGGGCCCGATCCGCGTCGGCCGTCACCTCCACGCTCGCCCCAACGCGCTCGAGCGCCTTCGCCACCGAGCGGAGGTTGCCCATCCCGTAATCGAGGATGGCGATGCTCATCCGGTCAGCGTGCCCTTGGTGCTGGGAACATGATCCCGATTCGGCTCGACGGCGATCGCCTCGCGGAGGGCTCGGGCGAACGCCTTGAAGCAGGCCTCCACCATGTGGTGGGCGTTCGAGCCGTACGGGACGTCGACGTGGACCGTCAGCTTGGCGTTGGAGGCCACGGCGCGGAAGAACTCCTCGGTCAGCTCGGTGTCGAAGCCCGCGACCGAGACCGGCGGTAGCTCGCCGGCGAAGCGACACAGTGGGCGGCCCGAGACGTCGACCGCGCAGGTGCCCAGCGCCTCGTCCATCGGGACCCTCGCGTCGCCGTAGCGGCGGATGCCGGCGCGGTCGCCGAGCGCATCGTCGAGCGCCTGTCCCAATGCGATCCCGACGTCCTCGACCGTGTGGTGGGCGCCTGTCCTCAGATCGCCCTTGGCGTCGACCCGCAACCCGATTCCGCCGTGGCGCGCGACCTGCTCGAGCATGTGGTCGAAAAAGCCCACGCCGGTGGACGCGGAGGCTTCGCCGCCCTCGAGCGAGAGCGAGAGCGAGACCTCGGTCTCGTTGGTCCGGCGGTTGACATCTGCGGAGCGACTCATGGAAATACCTGCAAATCGATGAATTGAGAATAGGAGCTAGCGATTCGCGCGAGCCTCGGCCGACTCGCCGTGCACGGGCAGGCCCTCGGCGCGAGCGAGCGCGGCAACGTGGGGCGCAAGGCTTGAGGCCGCGGCACCCGGCACCGAGACGACCGAGGTGCGGCGCATGAACGCCCCCGGCCCCAGCGGTCGGCCAAAGCGCGCCGCTCCTCCGGTTGGCAGGACGTGGTTGGACCCGGCGGCGTAGTCGCCGAACGCCGTCGCACCCCCTGAGCGCACGAACACCGCGCCGGCGACGCGCCCGGAGGCGACGACTGTGTCGGCCCCATCGAACGCCAGCTCCAGGTGCTCCGGTGCCAGGGCGTCGGCAAACGCCAGTGCGGCCTCGAGGCCCGTGGTTGTCACCAGCGCCAGCGGTGCGGCGGCGACGCTGGGCCGCTCCGCCGCGAGCTCCACCACCAGCTCGGAGATCCGGTCCACCAGCGCGGCGTCCGGCGAAGCCACCCCGAGCAGGCTGTCGTCACCGTGCTCTGCCTGGGCGCAGAGGTCGAGCGCAAGCAACTCCGGGTTGGCGCTGCCGTCGGCGACCACGAACAGCTCGCTCGGGCCCGCCAGACCGTCGATTCCAACCCGCCCCACGACCTGGCGCTTCGCCTCGGTGACGTATCGGTTACCGGGCCCCGCGATCACGTCCACGGGTTCGATGCTCTCGGTGCCGAAGGCGAGCGCGGCGATCGCCTGGGCGCCACCCATGGCATAGACCTCGTCCACCCCCGAGAGCGCGCAGGCGGCGAGAACCGCGTTCGGCCTCCCCCCCGCACCCGGCGGACTGGCGACCGCGACGCGGCCGACGCCCGCAACCCGCGCAGGAACGCAGCACATCAACGCCGACGACGCGAGCGCGGCGCGCCCCCCGGGCACGTAGATGCCCGCGGCGGCAACCGGCTCCGAGTGCACCTCGACCGTCTGTCCCTCGGGGAGCTCGGCGATCGCTACGCGGGCGCCCGCGTTGAACTCCGCGCGCGCCACGGTCTCCACGTTGTGAGCCGCCACTCGAAGCGCCTCGCGCACGTCTGGCTCGAGGAGGCCGGGCGCGGCCGCCACGGCCTCTGGGTCCACCCGAAGCCAATCCGGCGCAGGCTCGCCGAAGCGCTCGGACAGCTCGCGCACCGCGGCGTCGCCTCCCTCTCGCACCGCCCGGAGGATCGGCTGCACTTCACTGGTGACGTCGGCCAGGGCCGGCGCGAGAGCGCGCACGCGGGCCGCCGCCGAGGCCGCATCCGAGCCGTCCCACTCGATGCGCTCGACGCGGATCACGCCGTCGCCCCCCGAAGGCGCTCGACGAGCGCGTCCACCTCGGCCGCGCGCAGCTTGTGCACGACGCGGTTGGCGACAAGTCGGGCGGTGCAGCGGGCGATCTCCTCCCGCACTTCGAGGCCGTTGTCGGCCAGGGTGCGGCCCGTCGCAACGAGGTCGACGATGCCGTCGGCCAGGCCCGCCGTCGGCGCCAGCTCCACGGATCCCGTCACCTCGATCACCTCTGCCTGGCGACCGGTCTCCTCGAAGTAGCGCTCGGCGGTGCGCGGGTACTTGGTCGCGATCCGCATTGCTCCCAGCCGGCGCTCCGACTCGCCAAGGCGCTCATCGCCCACGCGGCCGGCCAGCACCATCCTGCAGGCGCCGTAGCCCAGGTCCAGCAGCTCGTACACCACCCGATCGTGCTGTTCCATCAGCACGTCCTTCCCGGTCACTCCAAGGTCCGCAGTGCCAGCCTCCACGTAGGTCGGCACATCCGATGGGCGCATCGTCACCAGCACCAGCCCTCCCACGTCGAAGACGAGCGCGCGCGAGTCGCCGCGCACGGAGGCCGTGTCGATGCCGATCCGGTCGAGGGCGTCGAGCGTGTCCTCGAACAGAGCGCCCCTGGGCACCGCGAGCCGCAGCGGACCGTCCCCGATCGCGCGCGTCGGGCCGGTCGGGCCGGCTACGCCGGCGCTCCTCACGATCCGCCCTCCCGCGAGAGCCGTTCCTCCTCCGCCTGGGCGATGTGCAGTCGCTCGAGGTGCAGGGCGAAGCCCGCCGCGGGCAAGGGCCTGCCGAACCGGCCCATCAGCTCGTCGTAGCGCCCGCCGCCGCCGAGCACGTGGCCGAGGGCGGGGTCGTAGACCTCCAGGATCGCCCCGGTGTAGTAGCCGAGGTCGCGAAGCAAGCCGAGATCGAGGCTCACCCGTGCTCCGACGCCGCGGGCCACGAGCTCCTCGTAGGTGGCCGCGAGCCGCCCGGTGGCCCGCTCGACCGCCTCACCTCCGAGCTCGCGCGCTCGCTCCAGCACCTCGGGGCCGCCGCGCAGCTCCGGCAGCCGAAGGAGGGTTTCGCGCTGGGCGCCTGAGAGCTCGAGCTCGGAGACCTCAAGCTCCAGCCCGACCAGGTCGTGGGTCGCGAGGCGATCGAGGATCGCCGCTCGTCGGTCCTCAGCGACGCCGAGCTGCTCCAGCAGCTGGCGATAGAGGTCGGCGTCGCCCAGGCCGATCACAGCGCGCGTCAGCCCGGCGGCGTCGAGGGCGGACGCGAGAACCTCGACGACCTCCACCGTGCCTTCCGGCGCCGGCATTCCCACCAGCTCCACCCCGGCCTGGGTGAACTCGCGCATTTGCCCGCGCTGGGGGCGAATCGCGCGGTACGCGTTGCCGACGTAGCAGAACCGAAACGGCGGCTCGGAGGCGGCGAACCGGCCGGCGACCAACCGGGCGATCGGAATCGTCATGTCCGGGCGCATGGCGAGCAGCTCGCCCCGCTCGTCGAAGAACCGGTACGCCGCCGGCGCCCCGTGCACGTCTCCTCGGGCGAGCACCTCGTGGTACTCGATCGTCGGAGTCGAGACCTCGCCGTAGCCAGCCCGCTCGAACGCGTCCACGAGCGCAGTGCGCAGGCCGCGCAGCTCGCGCATCTCGTCCGGCAGGATGTCTCTTGTGCCCGGAGGAATCGGGTGGGTCATCGGCGCCCCTTTCGCCCGGGGCTCCAGCTCACCGGGCCTGACTCAGGCTGGTACCCGCTCCGCGGCCACACGCTCGATGTTGGCACCGAGGTTGCGCAGCCGGTCGTCGATCTTCTCGTAGCCGCGGTCAATCTGCAGCACGTTGCCGATCTCGGAATTGCCGTCCGCGCACAGCGCGGCGATGAGCATCGCCATCCCCGCCCGGATGTCCGGGCTCTCCAGCCGCTCACCGTGAAGACGGCTCGGACCGCTGACGATCGCCCGGTGGGGATCGCAGAGCGTGATCCGAGCGCCCATCGCAACAAGCTTGTCGACGAAGAACAGGCGGTTCTCGAACATCTTCTCGAAGATCAGGATTGTCCCTCGCGCCTGAGTTGCGAGCGCGAGCGCAATCGAGGTGAGATCGGCCGGGAAGGCCGGCCACGGCCCGTCATCGATCTTCGGGATCGCGGCGCCGAGGTCGTCGCGGATCTCCAGCGCCTGCTCGGGCGGGACGAGCACGTCGTTGCCCTCGATCATCGACTGGAGTCCCAGGCGGCGGAACTGACGGCGAATCGTGACCAAGTCCTCGGGCTGCGCGTCGCGAACGCGAAGCTCACCCTTGGTGGCCGCGGCGAGCGCCACGAAGCTCGCCACCTCGATGTGATCGGGGCAGATCGCGTGTTCGGCCCCGCCGAGGCGGTCGCGCCCCTGCACGGTCATCACGTTCGAACCGATGCCGTCGATCTGCGCGCCCATCTTGACCAGCAGGCGGGCCAGATCCTGGACGTGCGGCTCGCAGGCCGCGTTTGAGATCGTCGTCGGACCGGTGGTCAGCGCCGCCGCCATCAAGGCGTTCTCCGTGGCCATCACCGACGGCTCGTCCATGAAGATCGCGCACGGCTTCAGTCCGCCGCCGATCGCTGAGATCTCGATCCAACGGTCGCCGTCCACCCTGGCGCCCATGTCGATGAAGGCGTCAAGGTGGGGATCCAACCGGCGGCGGCCGATGAAGTCTCCGCCCGGCGGGGGCATCCGAGCCTCGCCGAAGCGCGCCAGGAGGGGGCCGGCGAGCAGAAACGATGCCCGGATCCGCGCCGCCAGCTCCTCGTCGGGCGCGGTCTCGGTGACGCCGTCGGCCTGCACGCGCAGCCGGTTGTCCGCCGCCCACTCCACCTTCACGCCGAGGCGCTCCAGCACCGCCACCTGCGTTTCCGTGTCTCGAATGCGAGGCACGTTGGAGAGCACCAGCTCCTCTTCGGTCAGCAGGCAGGCCGCGATGATCGGGAGGGCCGCGTTCTTGTTGCCAGCGGCAGTGATCTCGCCGGAGAGCGGGACGCCCCCCCGGATGACGAAGTTCTCCATGAAATACCTTGCGGCGGCTTCGCCGCCCTCGCACGCTCGTTTCGGGGCGAAAGCCCCTCATCAAATACCTTGCGGGCGGCTTCGCCGCCCTCACATGCCCCTCACCGGAGCACCCGGCTAGGGTAGACGACCGCCCATGGAGCAGCCGACGCGTGATCAGACATGGGACCTGGTGTGCGAGTGGGTCTCCTCCGACTCGCTGCGCAAGCACCTGCTGGGGGTCGAGGCCGCCATGCGCGCCTACGCCCGGGAATACGGCGAGCACGAGGAGCTGTGGGCCGTGACGGGCCTGGTGCACGACCTCGACTACGAGCGCTATCCCGATCTCGAGACCGGTCATCCCCGCTACGCGTTGAAGGAGCTCGAGCAGCGGGGCTATCCGCAGGAGGTGATCGATGCCGTCGCCGGGCATGCGGAGTTCCTTGGCGTGCCCCGCGAGACACTGATGGCCAAGGCGTTGTTTGCCGTCGACGAGCTCTCGGGCTTCATCGCCGCCTGCGCGCTGGTCCGTCCCACCGGGATCGAGGGCATGAAGCCCAAGTCGGTTCGCAAGAAGCTCAGGCAGCCGTCGTTTGCGGCGGGCGTGAACCGCGACGAGGTGCGGCGCGGCGCCGAGGAGCTCGGGGTCGACTTCGACGAGCACATCGCGTTCGTGATCGCGGCCATGGCCGCGCGAGCGGATGAGCTCGGCCTCGCTCCGGCTGAGGGCACTTCCGACAACTCGTGAAGCGGCGCTGGAAGATCCTGATCGGCCTGGTCGCCGGGCTCGCGGTGCTGCTGGTCGTCAACACGATCATCGTCAACGACCAGACCAAGGGGCCGAAGGCAACGGTCGAGGGTGGGCAGATCCTCCAGCTGCCTGGTGGCGACGTCCATGTCATCCAGGAGGGACCCACGGCCGTCGGCCCCCGCCGGGCGGGACTGCCGATCGTTCTCATCCACTGCTACGCCTGCTCCCTCCACTGGTGGGATCGCATCGCGCCGACACTCGCCGAGACGCATCGCGTGATCCGAATCGACCTGCTCGGCCACGGTGGCTCCTCCAAGCCGAAGAGCGGGTACGGAATCGACGAGCAGGCGGCGCTGGTGGCAGGCGCGATGAGCGAGCTCGGCACCCAGGGCGCGGTTGTGGTCGGACACTCGATGGGCTTCACGGTCTCGGTTGCGCTGGCCGAGCGAGCCAGTCAGCTCGTCGATCGCCTGGTCAATCTTGACGAGGGGCCCAGCGAGGACGTCTGCGAGTTGCCCTTCATCGCCAAGCTCGCCTACGCGCCTGTGCTGGGCGAGGCGCTGTGGAGGGTGACCCCGGACTTTGCGGTCGAGGACGCGTACGCGGAGGCGTTCGCGCCCGACTTCGACATCTCCTCCGGGTTCCCCAACCCCGATCAGGTGATCGACGACTACAACGCGATGACCTTCACGGCGTTCACGGAGGCGCACGAGGCCACCCGGGACTTCCGGGACGAGATCCCTCTGAACGACCGCCTGCGCCAGGTGCCGGTACCGCTGCTGTCGATCTTCGGCTCGGAGGACCGAGTGTGCGACCCCGAGGACTCACAGGCGGCCTATGAGGCGGTGCCGGGTGCGCGCACGGCAACGATCGACGGGGCTGGCCGTTCACCGAACGTCGAGAACCCGTCAGAGACAGCGGCGCTGATCGAACGCTTCGCGGCGGAGGCGCCAGTCCCTGGAGGCGGCGAAAAGCGAGGCTGACCGAGGACAACATCAGCCGACGCTTTGCAGCCGCCTACTGCCACCTGCCGCCTGCCTTGGCCCACTCCCCCAGATGCTCCACGGAGCAGAAGTCGTCGGCGACCCTGTGTTCGCCGCGATGGCGCACCAGCAGCACGTGCACCTCGCCAAGCTCCCGGTCACAGTGCGAGCAGCGAAGCGGTCCTGAGTCGATGTCCGGCGGCTCTGCCAGGGCACCGGGCTCCCAGCGCGACCCTCGAATGACCCACGGAACGACGTGCTCAAGGCGACAGAAGACCACGCGCCGCTCGCCTGCCGGCTCGTACGCGCGGAAGCCGTCACCGGCCTCAACGGGCTCGCCACACCAGCTGCAACGCTCTCCGGTCACGGGCTAGCGACGCAGTCGCGGTAGTTGCGGAGGTGCCTGCCGGGTCAGGTTGGAGCCCGAGCCCGCCGACAGCGAACACGGACCGGAGCATGTCGGCGGATAGATTCTGGCCATGGCGGCGATCAGGATAGTCACGCTGGAGGGGGATCAGACGGGACAGGAGCTGCTGGAGCAGGCGCTGCGGGTGCTGGATGGGGACCTGCTTGGCCTCGAGCTCGAACTCGAGCGATTCGACCTGTCGCTGGAGAATCGCCGGGCGACGAACAACGGGGTCTGTGAACAGGCCGCCAAGGCGATCAGGGACTGTGGCCTGGGCCTGAAGGCGCCGACGATCACCCCCGAGGGCGCCGACGACGTCGGCAGCCCGAACCGGATCATCCGGGAGGCGATCGACGGGAAGGTGATCGTGCGCACGGGCCGGCGCATTCCCGGCGTGACGCCGGTCGCGGGCGTCCACCACCCGATCTCGGTCTGCCGGATGGCCGTCGGCGACGCCTACGGAGCGAAGCAGTGGCGCGAGGACGTAGACGGCGACGAGGCCGCGTACCGCACCGACGCGATCAGGCGCTCGGTCTGCAGGGCCGTTGCCGAGTACTCGTTCCGGGAGGCCGAGCGACTGTCGGGGCGCGTGTACGGCGGGCCGAAGTGGACCGTGAGCCCCGTGTACGAGGGCATGCTGAAGGAGGAGATCGACGCCGCCGCCGAGCGCCATCCAGAGATCGCCTATGAGCCGGTGCTGATCGACGCCACGCTGGCGGGCCTGGTCAGCGGCGCCGCGGTCGAGCCGCTGGTGATCCCGTGCCTCAACCGCGACGGGGACCTGCTCTCCGATCTCGTACTGCCGCTGTTCGGCTCGATCGCGGGTGCCGAATCGGTGCTGCTGGGTCTCGACGAGGACGATCGGACCAGCGTCTGCATGGCGGAGGCTCCCCATGGCACGGCCCCGGTGCTGGAGGGCAAGGACATCGCCAACCCGATGGGGATGATCCTCGCGGCCGCGGCGGTGCTCCACTACGCGGATGAAGTGGCGGCGAGCGCTGACGAGGTCTCGGACGTCGCCGGCCGCGTCGCCGAGCTGGCATCCCGGGCGATCTACGAAGCGGTGCTCGAGGCGGTGGCGGCGGGTGTCCGCACGCCCGACCTCGGGGGCAGCGCGGGCACGACCCAGTTCACAGACGAGGTAATCGGCCGGGTGCGCAACAAGTTCGAGGCGTGGTCGAGCCTGGGCACCGGCTCGTGATGCCTGCTCGCAGCGAGGTTTCTCCGCCCGCGCCGAGGGAATAGGATCGCTCTGGGTATGGAAGCTGGAGCGGTGACCGTGGGAGAGGCGCCCTCGCTCGTCGGACGGATTCGCGAGGAGGCCAATCGGCACCCTGCACGAACCGCACTCGCGGTACTGGCCCTGATCGTGCTGGTGATGATCGCCAGCAAGGGCCTTCACGACGTCGCACAGCGAGGGCTGAACGGCCTCTCCCTCGGCGCAATCTATGCACTCGGCGCCGTTGGCCTCACCCTCGTCTACGGGATCCTGAAGCTGGTCAACTTCGCCCACGGCGATTTCTTGACCTTCGGCGCCTACATGGCGTACCTGGTCAGCGTCACCTGGGGCCTGCCGCTGGTGGTGGCGATCTTCTGGGCGATGGCGGCGACGGCGGTGCTCGGCATCTTCCTCGAGAAGGTGATGTGGGGTCCGATGCGGGCCAAGGGCGGGGGGATGCTGCAGCTGCTGCTGATGTCGATCGGGCTCGCCCTGGTGATCCGGTACGGCATTCAGTACATCTGGAGCACGGAGCTCAGGCACCTCGACGTCAACCGCACGGCCACCGTGGAGTTTCTCGGGCTGACGATCGGGCGCACCAACCTGATCGTGATCGTCGTCGGCTTCGCGGTCCTGATCGCCACCGGCATGATGCTGCGCTACACGCTGCTGGGCAAACGGATGCGGGCGCTCTCGGACAACATCGACCTCGCTGAGACGTCCGGCATCGATACGTCGCGGGTCATTCTGTGGACCTGGGTGTTCGCGGCGGGCTTCGCGGGCCTAGCCGGAGTGATGGCCGGCGCCATCACGCAGGTCCAGCCCGAGCTTGGCTTCGAGCTGCTGCTGCCGATCTTCGCCGCGGTCGTAATGGGCGGGATCGGCAACGCCTACGGGGCACTCGCGGGCGGGGTCGTGCTCGGGCTGGTGATCGAGTGGTCGACCCTGTTCATCGACGCGCGCTGGAAGACGGCGACCGGCTTCCTCGTCCTGATCCTGGTTCTGATCGTCCGCCCGCAGGGGATCTTCGGCAAGGCGAAGGCGATCTAGACGATGCCCGAGCTCCTGACAAACCCAACGGTTGCGGTGACCCTCGAGTCGTTCACCGACATCGATTTCTGGACGGGCGTCGGGATCATCGCCGGCGTCTACACCATCTTCGCCCTCGGCCTGCAGCTCAACGTCGGGTTCACCGGAATCCAGAACTTCGGCCAGGCGGCGTTCATGGCCATCGGCGCGTACGCGATGGCGATCCTGGTCGTCGACCACGGCGTCTCGTTCTGGCTCTCGCTGCCGATCGCGATCCTGATCACGATCGCCTTCGGCCTCATCGTCGGCCTCCCGTCCCTGCGCCTGCGCGCCGACTACTTCGCGATCGCGACGATCGCGGGTGCGGAGGCCATCCGGCTGTTCGCCCTCAATGCCCGCGAGCTGACGGGCGGGGCGCAAGGGACGTTCGGCTTCGGCGACGACTGGGACTCGGTCTCGGAGACGATCGAGGGCTGGCTCGTCGATCTCGGCTGGACCGAGGTACCGACTCTGTTTCCTCTGTTCCTCGTCGTCTGGGCCGTCGCGCTGTTGCTGATGTTCGGCCTCACCCGGATGCAGGCCACGCCCTGGGGACGGGTTCTCCGTGCCGTTCGAGAGGACGAGGACGCTGCGCGCGCGCTCGGCAAGAACGCCTTCGCCTACAAGCTCCAGTCCCTTGCGATCGCCGCCACGCTCGGGGCGATCTCCGGCTTCTTCCTCGCGCTGAACCTGAGGTTCGTCGTCCCTGACGAGTTCCTGCCGATCGTGACCTTCATCGGCTATGCGGTGCTGGTCTTAGGCGGCCTCGCGACATATTGGGGCGTTGCGGTGGGATCGATCATCCTCTGGACGCTGCTGGAGGGCCTGCGCTTCCTCGAGCTTCCCCTCTCGGAGACGCGGATCTCGGCCCTTCGCTTCATGATCGTCGGCCTGATCCTGATCCTGCTGATGGCGTTCCGGCCGCAGGGGATCTTCGGCAAGCGGGAGGAGATGGTGCTCGGTGACTGAGGACACCAGCGCGCGGGGGCCGGGCACGGGCGCGTCGACGAACGGCGCCATCTTCCGTGCCGAGGGAGTCGTCAAGCGCTTCGGCGGCATCCGCGCGGTCGACGGCGCGGCGATGCAGGTGCGCGAGGGCTCGATCACGGCGTTGATCGGCCCCAACGGCGCCGGCAAGACCACGTTCTTCAACGTCATCACAGGCTTCTACCGTCCCGACGGCGGCTCGGCGACGTTCGGGGGCTACGAGGTCCTCGGCCAGCCGCCTTACGCGATCGCCCGCAGGGGAATGGTGCGCACCTTCCAGATCACAAAGGCGCTCGCGCGGATAACGGTGCTCGACAACATGATGCTCGGCGCCCCCAATCAGCCCGGGGAGCGACTCTCGAACATCCTGTTGCGGCCCGGCTCGTGGCGTGAGCGCGAGGAAGAGGTTCACGAACAGGCGATGGAGCTCCTCGATGTCTTCAACCTCACGCGGCTGGCAGACGAGTATGCGGGCACGCTCTCGGGGGGACAGCGCAAGCTGCTCGAGCTCGCGCGGGCGCTGATGGCGCAGCCGCGATTCCTGCTCCTCGACGAGCCGATGGCGGGAATCAACCCCACGCTGGGACGGCGGCTGCTCGACCACATGCAGCGCCTGCGCAGCAACGAGGGCGTCACGTTCCTGTTCATCGAGCACGATATGGAGGTCGTGATGAACCACTCCGACCGCGTGATCGTGATGGCCGAGGGACGAGTGATCGCCGACGGCGAGCCGCAGGAGGTGCGTCAGGACCGAGCGGTGATCGACGCGTATCTTGGCGGATCCACGGAGACGAACGGCGCCGGCAGCTCAACCGACCAGGCTCCCGAGGAGGCCTGATGATCGGCGGCCACGGATCGGACGGCAAGGCGCTGCTGGCGATCGAGGACCTGGTCGCCGGCTACTTACCGGAGGTCGACATCCTGAACGGGGTCTCGGTGCGAGTCACCGAGGGCGAGATCGTGACCATCGTCGGACCCAACGGCGCCGGCAAGTCGACGCTGATCAAGGCCGTGTTCGGGCTGCTTCACCCGCGCTCCGGGCGAATCCAGTTTCGGGATGAGGAGATCTCCGGCCTGAAGCCACACGAGTGCACGCAGCTGGGTCTGAGCTACGTGCCGCAGCTCGACAACGTCTTTCCCACCCTGACCGTGGAGGAGAACCTCGAGATGGGGTCGCTCGATCGCTCGCAGACGCGGGACCAGATGGAGCGCATCTACACGCTGTTTCCCCGCCTGGGCGAGCGAAAGACGCAGGCCGCGGGCACGATGAGCGGCGGTGAGCGCCAGATGGTGGCCATGGGTCGCGCGCTGATGCCCGATCCGCAAGTGCTGTTGCTGGACGAGCCCTCGGCGGGCCTGGCGCCTGCGTTCGTGGATGCGATCTTCGAGAAGGTCGACGACATCAACCGTCACGGGGTCACCGTCGTGATGGTGGAGCAGAACGCGCGCCGCGCGTTGGCGATGTCCAACCGCGGCTACGTGCTCGACCTGGGGCAGGACCGCTTCGAGGGGCCGGGCGACAAGCTTCTCAACGACCCCAAGGTCGCCGAGCTGTACCTGGGCGGGACGGCGCGTATGGACCGTCCCGAGGTCGCGCCCCAAAGCGAGGCGGCCGGGGACTGAGCCCCGGCCGCCTCTCAAACTGCGGCGCTCGCGCGCCGCTGCTGTGTGGGTCCTACTCGGGCTGCTGCACCTCGATCTCATCCGTGGGCTCAGGCACCCCGTCCGTGAACTCGTAGATGTCATAGACGCCGGCGGTGGCGTCGCCGTTCTCATCCATGTCGATTGGGCCGGACGCGCCCTGGTAGTCGATGTCGTCACCGTTCTGCAGCGCCTCGATTGCGTCGGGGAGCTCCTCGAACGTGTACTCGGTGCCACCCGGAGCGCTGATGTCGACCACGTGCTCGGCCATGTCGGCGCCCTCCGTCGACCCCGCGGCCACGGCCGCCAGGTAGCAGAGCATCACGGCGTCGAAGTTCTGAGCGTCGAACGTCTGTCGCTCGACGTCAGCCGGCTCCGCTGCTTCATAGAGCTGGTTGAACGCCTCCTCCGAGGGGTCGCCATCCGGCACGCCTGGCGCGGTCCCGCGCAGGCCGTTGACGGCGTCTGCGCCGGCGCCCTCGGCCAGGTCGCCCGAGATCAACCCGTCGGTGACGAACGTCGTCTTCGGATCAAAGCCCGCGCGAACCAGCGCCGGACCGACCTTGTTGTACGTCTCCGGGAAGTCGACGATCACCAGACCATCGGGGTTCCCGCCGACCAGCTGCTCGGCTTCGGTGTCGTAGGTCGGCAGCTTGACGTCGTAGACGACCTCCTCACCGACCTGTCCGCCGGCCGCCTCCCAGGCGGCACTGAACGTGTCGGCGAGGCCGGTGCCGTAGGCGTCGTTACGCGCCCCGACGTTGACCGTCGATCCCTCGGCTTTGCCGAGAGCCTTCTCGACGAGGAACTCGGACAGCGTCGGGCCCTGGAACGAGTCTGGCGGCGACGTCCGGCTCACCAGCCCGTCGTCGTCAAGCCCGGTGATCTCGTCGCTCGTCGACGCCGGCGAGATCAGCACGACCTGCTCGGGGATTGCCACGGATTCGGCCGTCGGAATCGTGTCTGCCGAAGCCCAGGCTCCAGCGATGCAACTCGCTCCGTCGGACTCGACCATCTTCCTGGCTGCCTGCACGGCGCATTGCTGGTCCGCGCCGCCGCAGTTGTCCTCGGTCACGAGATTCACGGTGTGATCGACGCCGGCCTCTTCGATCGCCGGGGTGATCACCTCGTCGACCGCCACCTGCGCAGCCTTGTCGCCGGGCGGTCCGAAGTCGGCAAGGTCACCGCTGAGCGGGACCGAATCGCCGATCGTCAGCTCGAGCGATGTTTCGCCTCCCCCGTCGTCGTCGTCATCACCACAGGCAACGATCACGAGCGACAGAGCGGCGAATGCGAGGGCGAAAAGCACCAGCTTTAGCCTTCCCATAAACCCTTCTCCTCTCTCAGATTGCAGGGCTTCATGCCCTCCAAGACGGCATATATCCCTATCACGTCGCCCGGCTCGGCGCACCTGTCCCCTCGTCAACGACACGGCGCCATTCGACGATGCGTCCGTCCTCGATCACGAAGGCGGTCATCGCGCTTTCCCCCGTGCCGTCCCCGCAGGTGCCGGCGCCGGGCCGCTCGATCAGCCGAAACGTGGCGATCGTGAAGTCGCCCGCGCGTTCGGCGCGAACGAGCGTGGCGCCGCATGGCAGCGAGGCGTTGAACCTGCGCGCGTCGTCGATGTTCTCGATCGGGTAGAGCAGTCCGTTCTGGGCCACGCTCGGAATTGCGAAGAACTCGGCCGCGCCGTCCACGTCGCCCGCCGCCAGGGCGCGCGCCCACTGGTCGATCACCTCCACGTCGGCTTGGTCGGCGTCGCCGGCGACGTCGGCGGGCGCCGTCTCCTCCGGGGTGGCGGTGACCGTCACCTCGCCGTCGACGCCACAGGACGCGAGGGTCACCGCGAGGACCACGGCGAGTGCCAGGACAAGGTCACGTAGGGAGACACCGCGAAGGCGCACAGCTGGAGTCTGGCGCTTTCCTTTCGGAAGGCAGGGACCCTCGGCACGCCTCCGCCACCCCTACTTGACTTCTTAATCTACCTGTACGAACATATGTTCGCATGATTGCCTGCGTCCTCATCCCCCGCCTCTCGCTCCAAGCGGCCCTGGGCGAGGGACGGCGTGAGCTGATCGGCAGGGCGATCGCGCTGGCGCCGGAGCCAGGCGGGCCGCAGGTGATCGGCGAGGCGTCGGGAGCCGCGGAGGCGTTCGGCGTCAGAGCGGGGATGCGGCTTGGCGAGGCGCTTGCCCGCTGTCCCGCGCTGGTGCTGCTGGCGCCCGAGCCGGCGCGCGCGGATGCGATCTGGGAGAGCTCGCTGGGGCGACTCGAGGAAATCGGCGCTGCGGTCGAGCCTGGATGGCCGGGCGGCGCCTTCTTCGCGGTCGAGCCGCTGCGCGGCCTCTACGGCCCGCCGGTGGCGGTGTTGTCACGGGCTCGCAGGACGCTGGGGCCGCCGGCGCGTGTGGGCGCTGGGCACAACCGTCTCGTGGCCTTCGCCGCTGCCAGTCGCTCGCGCCCACGACGCCCTCCGTCGATCGTCGTAGCCGATGCCGCCGCCCGGCTTCTCGCCCGGCTGCCGGTCGGCGTCCTGCGTGAGTTCCTCCCCGAGGACGTGTTCGACCTCGACGCCCTGGAGCGCCTCGGCGTGCAGACGCTCGGCGATTTGGCCTCCCTGCCGGCGACGGCGGTTGCCGATCGTTTCGGTGAGCCTGGTCTCCGCGCGCTACGGATGGCGCGGGGAGTCGAGGAGCCACTGCGCCCGCGCAGGCCGCCGCAGGAGCTGGTCGAGCGGATTGAGCTGCCGGAGGCGGCGTCGGGGGCACAATTCGAGCACGCGATTGCACTGCTCGTCGAGCGCTTGGTCGCCAATCCCGCCCGCCTCGGTCGCAGCATTCGCAGGCTTCGGCTCGAGGCGCGGCTTGCGGCGGGCGGGAGCTGGCGCGTCGAGGTGGCGCTTCGCAGCGCCACCGCTGACCCCGAACGGCTGCGCCTGGCGCTGGCCCCGAAGCTCGAGCGGCTGCCCGGACCGACTGCGGAGCTCGGCCTGCGGGCACTGGAGCTGGGCGAGCGTGCGCACGACCAGGGGACGCTTGCCCGGTCGCCGACGCAGCGGCGCCGTGGGAGGCTCGGTGAGGCTGTCCGCCAGGCTCGGACTGCCGCCGGCCGTGACGCCGTCATGCGAGTGGTCGAGGTGGATCCCGACTCCCGGGTGCCGGAGCGGCGCACGATGCTCACTCCGTTTCCAGAGCTGCGAGAGCGGTCGTGACGGGCGTCTATTGGCCCAGGCCGGTGGACGTGGACGCTGGGTCCGACGGAGTCCCAAGAGTGGTCGGCGCCGTTGCGGTCGAGGCGGTGCGGGAGGAATGGCTGGTCGAGGATCTGTGGTGGACGCCCAAGCCGCTCAGCCGCCGTTACTTCGAGCTCGTCCTCGCCGATGGACGCGATCTGGTCGTCTTCCGTGAGCCCGACGAGGACGGGCGTTGGTTCGAGCAGCGGGCATGACACGACTGCCGGTCGCTTCCTCCGCTCCGCGTCCGTCGCGACGGGGTTCGCGGCAACCCGCGTACGTCGAGCTACACGCGCATTCCGCCTACTCGTTCGGAGACGGCGCCTCGCTGCCGGAGGAGCTGGCGATCGCCGCGGCGGAGCTGGGCCACGAATCCTTCGCGCTCACAGATCACGACGGGGTCTGGGGGGCGATGGAGTTCGCGCAAGCCTGCGAGCCGCTCGGCGTACGCCCGATCGTGGGCGCGGAGCTCACGGTGACCGACACCCAGTCCTTCCACCTCACGCTGCTGGTCGAGAACACAACCGGGTGGAGAAACCTGTGCCGGCTGCTCACGGAGGCCCACGCCGGCACGCGGCCGCGACCCAACCGTGAGCCCCTCCCCCCCTCGCTGCCGCTCGACTCGCTGCTGGGGCAAAACGAAGGCCTGGTCTGCCTGTCCGGCTGTGCTCGTGAAGGGGTGCTGGCGAGCGCCTTCGAGCGGGGCGGCGGACGGCCCTCGCCAGGCGAGGCGCAGCGTGCCCGAGAGCTCGGCCGCAGGCTGGTGGCAGCGTTCGGGCGGGATCGTTTCCGGGTCGAGCTGCAGCGTCCGTTCTGGCGGCGGGATCGCGGGCGCAACCGCTGGCTGACCGCGCTTTCCGAGGACCTGGCAGTGCCCTGCGTGGCAACGGGTGACGTGCACTCCCACGATCGCTCGCGGGCGGAGCTTCAGGACGCGCTGGTCGCGGTGCGGTTGCGGGCGAGCCTCGAGGAGACGGAGCCCGAGAGGCGGGGGAACTCGAGCAGCGCCCTGGTCGCGCCGGATGAGATGGCGTTGCGGTTCGCCGACCACCCAGAGGCAGTGGCGGAAACCCGTCGGCTCGCAGAGCGGTTGGGGTTCGACCTCACTCGCAACCTCGGCTATCGCTATCCCGGCTCGGAGGACCCTGAGGCAGATCGCACCCTGGCGGAGATCTGCCGCGCCCGGTTGGAGCATCGCTACGCCGGGACCCCGCACCGGCGAGAGGCTGAGCGAAGGCTGGAGGAGGAGCTGAGGGTGATCCGCTCGCTCGGGATGTCGGGGTTCTTCCTCTTGCACTTCGACCTGCTCGAGCTGGCGCGCGAGGTGGCGACGGAGGTGCGCGGGCCGGACACCGCACGGGCACTGCTGCCACCTGGGCGCGGCCGGGGGTCGAGCGTCAGCTCCGTCGTCTGCTACTTGACCGGGCTCTCTCACGTCGATCCCGTGCGAGCGGGCTTGTTCCTGGGCCGCTTTCTCAACGATGAGATCTCCGAGATGCCCGACATCGATCTCGACTTTCCGCGGGATGTGCGCGAGAAGCTGATCCCGCGAGTCCACGAACGCTACGGACACGACCGCGCAGCGCTGGTGGCGGCGTTTGCCACCTATCGCTCGCGTGGTGCCGTTCGGGACCTGGGCAAGGCGCTGGGATTGCCGCCCGGCGAGATCGAGCGGGTGGCGGGGATGGCGGACATGTACGCACGCCCCGATGAGGTGGAGCGGGACATCGCCGAGGCGATCGGCGTGGGTCGGGCCCGGTCGGAGCGCTGGAGAGCGCTCGCCCGCCTCGCTCGCGAGGCCTGGGGACTTCCCCGTCACGTCTCCCAGCACCCGGGCGGGATGGTGCTCTCCACCCAACCGCTGATCGATGTCTGCCCGGTGCAGCCAGCGGCGATGGAAGGGCGCCAGCTCGTGCAGTGGGACAAGGATTCGTGCTCGGATGCAGGCTTCTTGAAGATCGACCTGCTGGGGCTGGGGATGCTGTCGGCGGTGGAGCGTTGCGTGGACCAGATCGCCCGCGCCCGCGGCGAGCGGGTCGACCTCTCCCGCGTGCCGCTCGACGACTCAGAGGTCTGGGAGCGCATCCGCAGCGCCGAGACCACGGGCACGTTTCAGATCGAGAGCCGGGCGCAGATGCAGATGCTGCCGCGCAGCCGGCCGGAGTGCCTCGACGACCTGATCGTGCAGGTGGCGCTGGTGCGGCCGGGGCCGATTCAGGGCGGCGCCGTGCACCCGTACCTGGAGCGCAAGCGGTTGCTGCGCGAGGACTCCTCCTATGAGATCCCGTACGAGCATCCGTGCCTGGAGCCGATCCTGCGGGACACGCTGGGGGCGATCGTGTTCCAGGATCAGGTGATCCAGGTCGCGATGGCGCTGGCGGGCTTTTCCGCCGGGGAGGCCGAGGGACTGCGCCGGGCGATGAGCCGCAAGCGCTCTGAGGCGGCGCTGCGCGCATACCGGGAGCGGTTTGTCGCCGGGGCCGTCGAGCAGGGCACGGAACAGGCTGTGGCTGAGCGGGTGTACGAGCAGGTCGAGGGGTTCTCGGGGTTCGGGTTTCCGAAGTCGCACGCGGCCGCCTTCGCCCTGCTCGGCTATCAGTCGATGTGGCTGCGGGTCCACTACGGCGCGGAGTTCCTTTGCTCGCTGCTGAACGAGCAGCCGATGGGCTTCTACCCGGCCGATTCGCTCGTCCACGAGGCGCAGCGACGCGGGATCGAGGTGCTGGGGGCAGACGTCAACCAAAGCGGTGTCGAGTGCTCCGTCGAGCCGGTGGATGGCTCGTTGGGGGTGCGGATCGGGTTGGGGTACGTCAAGGGCCTGGCGGAGGAGGAGGTCCGGGTGCTTGTGGCCGAGCGCGAACGGGGCGGCCCGTATGCGGACCTGGGCGAGCTCGCCTCACGCTCGGGGATGGGCCGTGACGGGCTGATGCGGCTCGCCTGGGCGGGTGCGTGCGGAGAAGTTCGACGCGATCAGCTGTGGAGGTTGGGGGTAACGCGCGGAGCGGAGCGGATGCGCGGTCGCGTCCACGCCCAGCTCTCGCTGCCGCTCGGCCTCCCCCCCGCGCCCGAGCTGCGACCGCTGGACTCCTGGGAGCGGATCGTGGCCGACTATGAGTCCACGCAGATCACGCTCGGTGAACACCCGATGCAGTTGATGCGTGCTGAGCTCGGCGAGAGCGTAACCACCAGCGCGGATCTGGCCGGGCTCTCACACGGGAGTCAGGTCACCGTGGCCGGGCTGGTTGTCGCTCGCCAGCGCCCCGCAACGGCGCGAGGGATCGTGTTCATGCTGTTCGAGGACGAGTTCGGCGTCGTCAACCTGATCGTTCCGCCGCCGGTGTATGAGCGCTGCCGCTTGGCGGTGAGGACGGCTTCCCTGGCGCGCGCAAGGGGGCGGTTTGAGCGCCGCGAGGGGGTGACCAACGTCGTCGCCGACTCGGTTGAGCGCCTGCAGGCCCCAGGCGGCAGGCTCGCTCAGGTGCGGCCGATCGAGCCGGCCGTCGAGCGCGAGACGGGGCGGGACGGCGCGGTCATCGGTCCGGACGGCGCCGAGGAAGCCTGGGATGGCACCGAGGAAGTGGCGGCCGTCGCCCCCCGCGCGCACAGCTTCGGCAGGCGCGGTTGAGCGTCACTTGCAGACGATTGCAAGATCGGTTGCAGAACGTATGTTCCGTCCGGGCCCAGTCCTAGTCTCGCCCGCGATGTCCGATTCACGCACAAGCTTCGCCCAGCGGGTCCTCGGCGCGATCGACCTGGCGGTCGACTTCGCCACCCTGGGCGAGTACGGCCTGGAGCCACTTCCCGCGGATGGGCCCTGTCGCGCGCGAGCTGGCGACGCCGGTTGGGAGGCGTTCGCGTGGCCCACCGCCGGAAGCGGCCGGCCGTGGCGCCGGGGCGGCTGTGTGCAGCCGTCGACCGGCACTGATCGGATTCGTCTGCGGGACCTCGCCTGACCGGAGCGGCCGAGCCGACACGCCGGCGCCGGCCAGGCGAGGGGCCCACGAAAAGAGCCGCCCCGAAGGGCGGCTCTGTCAAAGAAATCGGCGGCGACCTACTCTCCCAGGCGCGTGAGCACCAAGTACCATCGGCGCTGAGGGGCTTAACTGCTCTGTTCGGAATGGGAAGAGGTGTTTCCCCCTCGCCATAGCCACCGAAAACCGGCGAGACCGCTGCCGCTGCGCGGGCGGGGCCCCGGCGGGGCTTGAAAACTGCACCTCCAGGACAAAAAGGTAAACGTCAAGACCTCGACGCATTAGTACCGGTCTGCTGAGCGCGTCACCGCGCTTGCACAGCCGGCCTATCAACCTGGTGGTCTACCAGGCGTCTTACTCCCTCAAGGGGATGGGAGAGCTCATCTCGAGGTCGGCTTCCCGCTTAGATGCCTTCAGCGGTTATCCGGTCCGCACGTAGCTAACCTGCAGTGCCCTTGGCAGGACAACAGATACACCAGAGGTGCGTTCATCCCGGTCCTCTCGTACTAGGGACAAATCCTCTCAACTCTCCAACGCCCACGGCAGATAGGGACCGAACTGTCTCACGACGTTCTGAACCCAGCTCGCGTACCGCTTTAATGGGCGAACAGCCCAACCCTTGGGACCTACTTCAGCCCCAGGATGCGACGAGCCGACATCGAGGTGCCAAACCGAGCCGTCGATGTGGACTCTTGGGCTCGATAAGCCTGTTATCCCCGGAGTACCTTTTATCCGTTGAGCGACAGCACTTCCACTTGCTACTGCCGGATCACTAACCCCAACTTTCGTTCCTGCTCGATCCGTCGATCTCGCAGTCAAGCTCCCTTGTTGCGTTTACACTCTTCGCACGATTTCCGACCGTGCTGAGGGAACCTTTGGGCGCCTCCGTTACATTTTAGGAGGCGACCGCCCCAGTCAAACTGCCCACCTGACACTGTTCACCACCCGGATCACGGCGTGGTGTTAGAAGCCCGGACTACCAAGGGTGGTATCTCAAGGTTGGCTCCACGACAGCCGAAACCGTCGCTTCGAAGCCTCCCACCTATCCTGAGCGGGGTACACCGAACTCCAATATCAAGTTGCAGTAAA
>DATAFO010000073.1:0-3731 GCA_036257465.1 Solirubrobacterales bacterium
TCGAGCACGTCCACGGGCACCTCCAGGTAGACCGGCCCGCTCGGCGGCGTGAGCGCGACCCGCCAGGCGTCGGCCACGAGCTCAGCCAGCCCGGCGGCGCTCTCGGCCCGGCGTGCCTGCTTGACGATCGGAGCGAAGCTCGCCAACTGGTCCGGCAGGTCGTGGAGGAAGCCGCGGTTGCGCCCGATCAGATCGCGCGGGATCTGGCTCGAGAGCGCGAGCACCGGGACGTGCGCGGTCGCGCTCTCCATCAACGCGGTGAGCGAGTTCAGCGCGCCGGGCCCGGTCGAGAGCAGGAGCGGCGCCACACGGCCGCTCGCCCGCGCGTAGCCGTCGGCGGCGAAGCCGGCGCAGAGCTCGGTCCGCATCCCGAGCGTGGCGATCGGGCTCTCGCGGAGGCCCTCCCAGATGGCGAGCGCGTGGGTTCCGGGCACGCCGAAGACGGCGCCCGCGCCGAGCTCCTCGAGCGCGCCAACCACCACGTCGCCGCCACGGGCCCGTTGTTTGACAGTCATCGGCGCAAGCACTTATAACTGACGCAGCAATCAGGCGGTCTGATTTTCGAGTCAACCTTCGGGAGGGGGATCTGGTGCGCCGGCAAGGAATGGGAGGGGCTGGACTGAGGTGGGCGCTTTGGACGGCCGCGGTGCTGCTGGCCGCGCTCGCACTCGCGGCATGCGGCGACGATGACGACGACGGGGGCGGCGGCAACGGAGGCGGCGGCGCTGCCACCGGGCAGGCCGCCGAGCTCGACCTCTACGAGGACGGTCAGCTGACGGTCGGGGCAGAGTTCCCCGTCAAGGGCTTCATCGAGCTTCCGATCGACGACCCGAAGGGCTTCGAGGTCGACTTCGCCGACGCGCTGGCCAAGGAGATGGGGGTGCCGAAGGTGCAGTGGGTCTCGACGCCCTTCGCCGGCCTCTTCTCGCCGGCGCCGAAGAAGTTCGACATGTCGATCCAGGAGGTCACGATCACGGACGACCGCGCCGAGGTCGTCGACTTCAGCGTTCCCTACTTCGACGCCAACCAGGGCTTCCTGATCAAGAAGGGCGGCCCCGCCGAGGGCGTCACGTCGATCGCCGAGATGAAGGACCTCCTGTTCGGGTTCCAGGCGGCGACCACGGGCGGCGACTACATCAACGACATCATCCAGCCCAACGAGCAGCCGCGCGAGTTCACCACGCTCGGCGCCGCCAGCCAGGCGCTCGCCAACGGGCAGATCGACGCGTTCCTGATGGACGTGGCGATCGGGGCGCAGATCGTCAAGGAGCGCGGCGAGGAGATCGCCATGCCCGGGCAGTTCAAGACCGACGAGCAGTACGGCGTCGTGTTCGAGAAGGGCAACCCGCTCAGGGCCGAGGTGAACAAGGCGATCAGGGCGATCAAGGCGGACGGCACGCTCGAGCGGCTCCAGGCCAAGTGGTTCCCCGGCACGGAGGATCTGCCGGTCTTGGAGTAGCGTGCCGAGCTTCACATGTCCGGGATCGGCTACGGCACCCCGATAGAGCCCGAGGGGACCTCTCGGACCGGCGCGCTCGACACGGCTCGCCGGGGCTCCCAGCGCCGCAACCTGCTGATCTCGACTGTGAGCACGGTGGTCTTCTTCGCCCTCGTGATCGGGGCGATCGCGGCTTCGCCGGGCGCCAGCAAGGTCGTCGACGCGTTCTTCTCGACCAGCGGCTTCGAGGACAGCTTCGAGCCGATCGTCAACGGTTTTTGGCTGAACGTGAAGCTGATGCTGGTGTCCGAGGCCTTCGTGCTGGTGCTCGGCCTGCTCGTGGCGGTGATCCGCAGCATTCCCGGGCCCGTGCTGGCGCCGTTGCGCCTGGTCGCGCTGATCTACACGGACGTCTTCCGGGGCATCCCGCTCATCCTCGTGATCTTCATGGTCGGCCTCGGGCTGCCCGCGCTGCGCCTCGATTTTTTCTCCGACCTGTCGGTGTTCACCTTCGGAGTGATCTCGCTCGTACTCGTCTACTCGGCTTACGTGGCTGAGGTCTATCGGGCGGGCATCGAGTCGGTCCATCCGAGCCAGTCGGCGGGTGCCCGCTCGCTCGGGCTGACCCAGTTCCAGTCGATGCGCTTCGTGATCCTCCCCCAGGCGATCCGGCGCGTGATCCCCCCGCTGCTCAACGACTTCATCGGGCTCCAGAAGGACACCGCGCTGATCGGGTTGCTCGGCCTGGTCGAGGTCGCCCGCGCCGCTGAGAACTATGCCGCCGAGACATTCAACTTCACCGGCTACACGATGGCCGCGCTGCTGTTCATTGCGATCACGATTCCGCTCGCGCGGACCACCGACTGGCTGATCGAACGCGACCGCCGGCGGATGGCATCGACGGCCGGATGAACGCGGCCGCCCCGCTGTTGCGCCTCGAGGAGGTGTACAAGCGCTTCGGCGAGGTGGAAGTCCTGCGCGGCGTGGACCTGGACGTAGCCGAGGGCGATGTCGTCTGCCTGATCGGTGCCTCCGGCTGCGGCAAGTCGACGCTGCTCAAGTGCTCGAATCTGATCGAGCCGGTCAGCGGAGGGCGGATTCTGCTCGAGGGAGAGGAGATCACCTCCGAGCAGACCGACCCGGACCGGGTGCGCCGCCACATCGGGATGGTCTTCCAGGCCTTCAACCTGTTCCCGCACATGGACGTGATCTCCAACGTGACACTCGCGCCGCGCCGCGTGCTCGGCATGCCGCAGCGAGCGGCGGAGGAGCGGGCGCGCGACCTGCTCGATCGCTTCGGGCTGGCGGAGAAGGAGGGCGAGTATCCCGACCGCCTCTCGGGCGGCCAGCAGCAGCGCGCCGCCATCGCACGTGCGCTCGCGATGCAGCCGCGGCTGCTGCTGCTCGACGAGGTCACGAGCGCCCTCGACCCGGAGCTCGTCGGCGAGGTGCTCACCGTCATACGCGAGCTGGCAGAGGCGGGCATGACCATGGTGATCGCCACGCACGAGATGGGCTTCGCCCGGCAGATCGCCGACCGCGTGTGCTTCCTCTACGAGGGCGTGATCCTCGAACAGGGCCCGCCGGAGCGGCTCTTCGGATCCCCCCGGGAGGAACGCACCCAGGTCTTCCTCAAGCGCGTGACCGAGGCCGGCCGGGCGGCCGACCTCACAGCAACGGACTCGAGGTAGCACCCGAACCAGGAGGATGTCCCCGTGGATCTCGCGCTGAGTACCGAACAGGAGGACCTTCGCAGCCGCGCCCGTGCCCTCGCGGACGCGATCATGGAGCACGAGGAGGCCTGCGAGGAGCAGAACGGGCTCCCGGATGACGTCCACGCGCAGATCGCCGCCCGCGTGCGCGAGCTGCACCTGAACGCGATCAACATGCCGGCGGACTGGGGCGGCCAGGGCCTCGGCGTGCTCGACCAGGTGCTGGTGCAGGAGGAGCTCGGCCGCCTCACCAACGCCCTCTGGGACACGGTCTGGCGCCCCGCGAACGCGCTCCGCGTCTGCACGCAGGCGCAGCGGGAGGAGTATCTCGAGCCCGCGATCCGGGGTGAGCGGCGGGATTGCTTCGCGGTGACCGAGGCGGGCGCGGGCTCCGACCCGTCGCTGATCGAGACGACCGCCGAGCGCGCGAACGGCGGCTACCGGATCAACGGCGAGAAGTGGTTCGTGACGGTCGGCGACGTCGCCGACTTTCTCATCGTGCTCGCCCTGGTGCTGCCCGAGCGCACCCCGACGCTCTTCCTGGTCGACAAGGACACGCCCGGAGTGAACGTGCTCCGCAC
>DATAFO010000078.1:0-26827 GCA_036257465.1 Solirubrobacterales bacterium
ACGACACGAATCTGCAGCTCAGGATCGAGGCGCTCAACGACACCCAGGACACCTTCTCGGGGAAGATCGAGAGCCAGCGGGACGCCTGTGAGCGCGGCCGCTCCATCATCGTGACGCATGCGGGCGTCACAATCGCGACGGCGACCACCGACCTGGCCGGCAACTGGACGGTGGTGGGGCCGAGGCCGCCGAAGCACGACGACGTCACCGCGTTCACCCCGAAGAAGGTGCTGAAGAAGAACCGTAAGCACCGCCACCGGTGCGCCGCGGACATCACAACGCGCAAGGCGCCCTAGCCGAACCGACGGCTGCGCCGCTAGCCGTCGATTCGGCGGCGGTAGGTTCGTCGGCGGTGTTTGTGGCTGACGCTGATGCTGGCCGTTGATGGCGAAGCCCTCAGCCATCCACCGGCAATGTTCCGGTGTCATCCAGCTCATGCCTGAGCGAGTTGATCACCGCGCCCGCGAGCAGCGCGAGGCTGATCAGGTAGAACCAGAGCAGGCCGACGAGGATGAAGCCGAGCGTCCCGCCGACCCGATTCAGGTCGGAGATGTAGTCGAGGTAGAGCGGGAAGATGTAGTTGCCGAACGCGGCGACGATCGCGAAGAAGAGAGCGCCGGGCCAGACCGAGCGCCATGGCATGTGCCCCTTGGGCACGGCCCAGTAGATCGCGGAGATGATCGCGAAGGTGACCGCGAAGCCGCCGACGATCAGCACGATCGTCCGGGTCGGCCCGATGTCGGAGAGGCCGAGCGGGAGATCCTCCGCGCTCGAGACGGCCGCGCCCTCGATCGAGGGGATGATCACGCTCGCCCCTAGGAGGAGGGTGAGGGCGAGCAGCATCACCAGGGACCAGCGCTTCTGCTGCACCCAGCCGCGGCACTCGACGTGGTAGATCCGGCAGAACGCGGTGTCCATCGCGCCCCAGAACGAGGCGCCGATCCAGATCGCGCCGATCGCGGCGGCAACTCCGATCGTGGCCGAGCTGTCGCGGATGCGGTCCAGCGCCCGCTCCACCGAGTCCTGCTCGATGGCCGGAAACAGCCGCTGGACGTCCTCGATCACGCTGGTCTCGATGTTGGTGCTCTGCAGGACCTGGCCGAAGATGAAGAGGCAGAGCAGGGCGAACGGGAACAGGGCCAGAACGAGGTTGAAGGCGACCATGGCCGCCAGCCCGGTGATGTTCTCGCGGTACGCGCGGTCCCAGAAGGCGCGCAGGTACCGGTTGGTTCGTACGCGCCGAGGCCCGGGCTCTCCGGACCGAAACGGCATCAACTCCGCTTGCCCGCGTCTTTCACCGCTTCCATCGCGCGACTGGCGAGGCGAACGCCGATCGTTGCGGCCTCGGCCGCCACGGCGATTCCCGCCCAGGCAAGGTCCTCGAGGCCGCCCGACTGACCGCCCTCCGCAGCAGGCGCGTGCGGTTCGGGCGCGCCCTCGGCCTGTTCGCCCGCGATCCGCTGCTCGCTCGCCGGGTCTGAGGCCGGCTCGGGGGTAGCCGCCGTCCGTGGGGCGGACGAGCGGTGGCCTTCGTCGCGGCGGGGGCTACGCGTGCCCGGCCGCGACCGCGGCAGGTTCCCGAACACCCCGCTCGTCTCCGGCGCTGAGTCCTCGCTTCCGGAAGGGTCGCTCACGGGAGGTATTCCAGCGCGAATCGCGGACGGCCGCGTTGTGCCTGCGTAACCCGCGGCCACGAGGGGTGTTCAAGGAGTGTCCGGCACGCTCGCGCCCTGCCGCCGAGCGCCGCTGGGAACTCGCCCTCGGTGCAGCCAAAGCTCGATTGACTACAAGAACAAAGCGGTTACCATTCGAGCAGGCGTTTCAGCTTTCACGCCAGGCACGTCAGCCTGGCAGGGGCGATGCGGACCGTGCCGGGTCCGCGTTTTTGTCGGCTGTGGGGGGTAACTACTCCGCCAAGAGCCCTCACGAGCCGATGCGAGACGCGGAGACGTAGTACTCACATGACACCGAAGGAACGACGAAGAAAGGTCATTTCCGGCTGATGCTGATCGCAGAGCTTCAGGAGCTCGAGGAAGTCAAGAGCCTCCTCACCAAGGGCCAGCAGGAGGGGGTGATCGCCTACGGCGAGGTCGCCACTGCGCTGGCCGAGGTCGACGTCGACGAAGGAGACATCGAGGAGCTGTACGGCTACTTCGAGGGACAGGGCGTCGAGCTGGTCGAGGACGTCGACCCGGCGCAGGCCTCGGCCGCAACGGCCGAGCCCGCCGACGCGAAGCGCGGCAAGCGTCGCAAGCAGGCGGCGCTGGACCTCAAGCCGGACATGACCACCGACTCGTTGCAGCTGTTCCTGAAGGACATCGGCAAGGTCCGGCTGCTGACAGCCCAGGAGGAGGTCGACCTCGCCAAGCGCATTGAGCGCGGCGACCTCGACGCCAAGCAGAAGATGGTCGAGTCGAACCTCCGGCTCGTCGTCTCGATCGCCAAGAACTACCGCAACCAGGGCCTGCCCTTCCTCGACCTGATCCAGGAGGGCACCCTGGGGCTCGTGCGGGCGGCCGAGAAGTTCGACTACCGCAAGGGCTTCAAGTTCTCGACCTATGCCACCTGGTGGATCCGCCAGGCGATCGCCCGGGCGCTCGCCGACAAGGCCCGCACGATCCGGATCCCGGTGCACGTGGTCGAGAAGCTCAACAAGATCGGCCGTGCGGAGCGCAAGCTGGTCACCGAGCTGGGCCGCGAGCCCACGCCGGACGAGATCGCCGAGGTGACGGGCATCGACCCCGAGGAGGTCGACCAGATCAAGCGCTCGGCGCAGGCGCCGGTGTCGCTGGAGAAGCCGGTCGGCGACGAGGAGGAGTCGGAGTTCGGCCAGTTCATCGCCGACGAGAAGGCCGAGTCGCCGTTCGAGCGCGCCGCGGACCTCCTGACCAAGGAGGCGCTGCGCGAGGCGCTTGAGAACCTCTCCTACCGTGAGCGGCGTGTGCTCGAGCTGCGCTACGGGCTCGGCGGCGAGCACCCGCGGACGCTCGACGAGGTCGGGCGGACGTTCAACGTCACCCGCGAGCGCATCCGCCAGATCGAGAACCAGTCGCTGAAGAAGCTCCAGTCGCTGGCTGAGGCGCAGAAGCTGAGAGAAGTCGCCTGACCGACACCGTCGTCTTCGAGCGCCGCTTTCAGGGCTTTGAGGACGGCGCGCTCGGCGGCTATGCGGCCGGGGTAGCCGCGCGGGGGATCGACGGGCCCGCCGAGGCCAATCTGCGTGCGTTGCCTCGGCTCGAGCGCGACCTGATCGTCGAGTCCGCGGGCGACGGGGTCGAGTTGCGCGACGGCGAGACCCTGGTGCTTCAGGCCCACCCGGCCGACTTCGAGCTCGACATTCCTCAGGCGCCGACGTTCGATGAGGCGCGAGCCGCCGGGGAGGACCTCGTTCACGACGCCGGGCACCTCTACCCCGGTTGCTTCACGTGCGGACCCGATCGCTCCCAGGGCGACGGCCTGCGCCTGTTCATGGGCCGGATCCCGGAACGCGAGCGCTTCCTCGCCGCGGCTTGGACTCCCGACCCCCAGCTCACGCCGCAGCAGACCCTCCCGGGCGAGTTCGTCTGGGCTGCGCTCGACTGCCCGACGATCTGGGCGGCGTGGTTCGGGGATGACGGCGAGCTCCGTTTCCCACGAGGTTACTTCTCGGTGCTGGCCCGCCAACGCGTGGAGTTGCTGGGCTCGGTTCCGACGGGCGAGCCGGCGATCGTCACCGCCTGGCCGATCTCCCGCGACGGGCGCAAGCATGTCACCGGCGCCGCGATCCACAGCCGTGACGGCGCGCTTCTGGCGCGGGCGGAGTCGTTGCTCGTCGACGTCGAGCGCTGACCTGCGACTCAGCGGTTCAGGCCCGCGCCCGGCGTGGCGAAGAGCGTCTGCGCGTTGTCGTTGAGGTTCTCGAACCCGTCCACGATCTGAGCCGCGACCAGCCAGCGGTCGCCCTCGTGTCGCAGTCGCCAGCTGTGCAGGGCGTTACCGGTGTACTCCCTGCTCCAGGCCGCTGGCGCCTCCCAGCTCCGAAGGAAGAACTCGAGCCTGCTCTTGGCCTCGGCTTCGTCGTCTGACGTCTCGCGCCACTCGGTGATCTCCTTGAGCGTGTGGCGCTCGTCGAAAAAGCCGTCGCGCTGAGACAGGAAATCGGCCAGGCCATCCCTCCCCTTCCACAGGTGCCCGCCCGCGAACCCCGTCTCGAAGTCCTCGGTCAGGACGACGCCGATCATCTGCTCGGCGCTCGGGTGGGTCTGCAACAGGCTCAGATAGGCGTCGAGGGCCTCCCGGACTATCAGCCTCGGTCAGCGTCGCAGCGCCCACGGCGCCACCCTACACCCGGTCCCTTCAAGCCTTTGCGCCCAACGCCCGATAGAGGGTCCGATGGCGTTCGATATCGACGCTGCGCTGCGCTACGTGGTCGAGCGTGAGGGCTCGGACCTCCACGTCAAGGTGCCGTCACCGCCGATGGCGCGCATCCACGGCGAGCTGCGGCCGATCCAGGGCGCCGACCCGCTGACGCCGGAGGACACCGAGCAGGCGCTGGAACACATCCTGCGCGACCCGGTGCTGCTTGAGGAGTACGCGAAGGTAGGGGAGGCCGACTTCTCCTACGAGGTGCGGGGGCTGTCGCGGTTTCGCGTCAACGCCTTCCGCCAGCGCGGGCACGTCTCGATCGCGTTGCGTGCGATTCCCTTCCAGGTCCGAACCATCGCGGACCTCGGTCTCCCGCCGGTGATCCGGGAACTCGCCGAGGAGCCCCGCGGGATCGTCCTGCTGACCGGCACGACCGGGTCGGGCAAGTCGACAACGCTTGCCGCGATGATCGATCACATCAACTCCACCCGCGCCCGACACATGGTCACGCTCGAGGACCCGATCGAGTACCTGCACCGCGACAGGCTCTCGATCATCAATCAGCGCGAGGTCGGCCAGGACACCGAAAGCTTCGCGCGCGCGATGCGCCGAGTCCTGCGCCAGGACCCCGACGTGATCCTGATCGGCGAGATGCGCGACGAGGAGACCGTGCGCACGGCGCTGTCGGCGGCCGAGACGGGCCACCTAGTGCTCTCGACCCTGCACACGCTCGACGCAACCGAGACTGTGAACCGCATCATCGACTTCTTTCCTCCGCACCTGCAGCAGCAGGCCCGGGTGATGCTCGCCTCCACACTGAGAGGCGTGGTTGGCCAGCGTCTCGTCCAACGCGCTGGTGGCGACGGGCGCGTCGCGGTGTGCGAGGTGCTCGTCGTCACCGGACGCGTCCAGGACCTGATCCTGAACCCGCAGGAGACCGGGCGCATGACTGAGGTGATCGCCGAGGGCTCCTACTACGGCATGCAGACATTCGATCAGGCGCTGCTCGGACACGTCATGGAGGGCAACCTGACCGAGGAGGTCGCGCTCGAGACGGCCTCGAGCCCGCACGACTTCAAGCTCATGCTCGACGCCGAGGGCCAGCGGGCGAGCGGCATAGAGCAGGTGATGGCCGCCGCGCCGGGCGAGGAAAACGGCGACGCCGACCCCTACTTCAGTTCGTAAAGCATTGGCTATACTCGGCTTGCGAGCCGGGCTTCGAGGAGAGCGGATCAGCCCCGGCGAACGAACACGATGGCCGAGTCCTCCTGTCCAGTCGGATCCTGTGCCGAGATCATCTCGGGCAAGTGGACTCTCCTCGTAATCCGCGACCTCGCGGAGGAAAGCCGGCGATTCTGTGAGCTCGAGCGCTCCCTGGAGGGAATCAGTCCCCGCACGCTGTCGCTGCGTTTGCGCGCGCTCGAGGAGTGCGGCATCGTCGAGCGCCAGACCTATCCCGAGGTGCCGCCTCGGGTCGAGTACGCGCTGACCGAGAAGGGCCGTGACCTCGTCCCCCTGATCGAGGACATGCGTGAGTACGGCCGCCGCTGGCTCGTCGGTGCAACCGCCGACAGCTCTCGCTCCCGGGTCACCGCCTAGCCCGGAACAACTCCGCCGACATCCTCCGCTGCGCGTCCGCGTTCGGCTTCGCCGCACCACCGGTCGCCTTCGGCTCCCTGAGGCGGCTACGGCCCCTTTACCTGACCCTGCAGGCCGTAGGCGGCCGCACCGCGACTTTTCGTCGCCAGCCCCGGCCGTGCAAGCGCAGTTGCACGGCAGGAGCGTGCGTGGGTGGGCGCGAAATCACCCCGCATGCGAGACCTGGTGGTGCGCGAGGGGCTGGCGACGATGGCGCGCGACGCGGCGCGCCTGTTCAAGCAGCTGATCGCCGCCGGTGCGGAGATCCCCTACGAGGTTCGCGAGCCGGGAAACGGCTCGCCGCTGTGCCAGTACGAGCCGCTCACCGGGCGCTTCGTGCGCGAGCACGTCGGCGCGCTTCGGGAGCTGGACTCCTTTGGCGCCGCGTGCGCCGCGATCGAGGCGACCGACCTCGCGGGCAAGTATCTGGAGGAGATGGGCGTCAACGTGCCGGTCGACGCCAAGGCCCGGGCGGAGCTGGCGGGTACCGCGTTCCTGTGCCGCCTGTGGATGGACAGCACCGACTTCTCACTGGACCGCGACCGGCTGGAGGCCGCGATCGACGAACTCGAGGCCGGAGGCGAGGCGGCAGAGGGCGAGATCGAGGTCATCGTCCCCCTCCGCGGCCTGCAGATGCCTGTCGTGCGGCTGGATCTCGCGACCGCCTCCATCGTGCGCGCCGACACGGTCGACGTGCCCGCCGAGGCCCGCGCCACCGAGGGAATGGGCGCGGCCGGGTGGGAGCCGACCTTTCTCGCCGTCACGCGCCTGGCCGAGCCCGACCCGGACGCTGCGGACGTTCCCGACGTAGGCACGCTGGCCAACGAAGCGTTTCTGAGGCTGATCACGACCCTGCGCCTGTTCAAGGCGGGCGGCGTGAGCCTGGGCCCGCACGCCTGGACCAAGGTCGCCGGGGATCGCTGGCGGCGGATCGCCACCGGCGCGGGCAGGCCCCGCCCGGGGGGCTACCGCCTGACGGAAGCCGAGCTGGGTGAGCTCGCAGGGCTGTCGCGCGCGCTCGTCGGGCCCTCAACGCCCTTCGGCCGCCATCTGGCCGACCGGCCCGGACTTCCGGCGGCGCTGGGTCGGGCGATCTCGCGCTTCGAGGCGGGGCTGGAGCGCCACGTCGTCCTCGAGGCGCTGAACGACTACCTGCTCTGCCTGCGCTTCCTGCTCGAGGGCGGAGGGCCAGCCGACCTCGGGTTGCCGATGCGGGTCGCGGCGCTTTGCGCCGAGCCCGAGCAGCGCGACGCGGTCAAGGCGGTCGTCGACCGCGCCGTCGCGCTCGAGCGCGAGCTGTGGAGCGGGGAGCCCGGTGTGGCCGGCCCGCCCCCCGCCAAAACGGCGATCGAGCTGGAGAACCTTGCCAGGGCGATCCTCAGGGACGCCGCCTGCGGCCACCTCGGGTCCGAGCTGCGCGCGACCGCCGACGAGATCCTGCTCGCCGACGGCTTCGCGGTCGGCGAGGGTGCGATCGAGCAGCGGGGCGCAACCGCCGAGTGGGAGGTCGCCGACGGCGACTACGAGGATCCGGATGCCGAGCACGAGGGGGTCGACGAGCAGCCCGTCGAGGAAGCGGAGCCGTTCGAGGAAGCCGAGCCAGCGGACGAGGAGGAACCGCTGGAGGATGAGCCGGAGGAGGAGCAGGTCTTCGGGCGCGCCGGTCGAATCATGGTGGAGGCGCATCGCCAGCACGAGGAGCACACCGTGATTCCACGAGCCCAGCCAAGCGAGCCACCCGCCGACGAGCGGCCCACCACAACACTCGACGTCGTGCCCCCTATGGACCCGGCCGACGAGCTGGGAGACGTCGCACCCTCCGGTGCGGAGTCCAGCCCGGTGCTGCAGCTGATCGCCCAGACGCGCGCCGAGCGCCGAGCGCGCGCTGACCGCATGGCGAACCTCTTTCCTCGCCCTGACGACTGCGATTGGAACGTGCGCGAGCTGGGCTACGACAGGCGTCGCGGCCGGGCCACGGTTCCGTAGGCCAAGACTTCCTCCGATCACCCCCAGGAAGAGCGGGCGCGAGCCGCCGGGCGGGACACCCGGCGGCTTCGCCCAGCTCACGGGGCGTCAGACCGAGGCGGCGATCTCCGCGCGCTCTTCGCTGCCGGAGGCGAAGAGGTACCTGTTCATCTCCATCAGCCCGCGCAGGTCGTGGACGTCCTCGTCCAGGTAGGGCACGCGGATCACTGCGCGCGTTCGCATCTCGGCGGCCAGGTGCTCGACGTTGCGGCGGTCTCGCTCCGAGAGCGTGCGAAAGTCCTCGAAGTTCTCGCGCACCCTCTGGGCCAGCTCCTCGTCTCCCACCGCCTCGGTGAGCTCGGGTCCCAGCTCGGCGCGCTCAACCGGCATCTCGTCCTCGTAATGGACCTTGTTGACGATCACCCCACCGAAGGGGAGCTTCGCCTCGACCAGCTTGCGGTGAAAGTAGACGGCCTCGTCGATCGGCTCCCCCTGGGGGCCGCAGACCACCAGGAACGTCGTCTCGTCGTCGGCGAGGAGCTCGGTGACCCGCTTGGCGCGCTCCTGAAAGCCTCCGACCATGCCGCTCATCGCCTGGAAGAACTCGGCAAGGTCCTGAAGCAGGTCCACGCCGGTGATCCGCTTCAAGACTCCGAATGCCATCCCCGCGCCCCGGCCGAACACCTTCATCCCGAGACCCGTCGGCTTGATGAAGATTTGCAGCGCGCGCCCCTCGATGAACTGGGTCAGCCGTCGCGGAGCGTCGAGGAAGTCGAGGGCGTTGCGGCTCGGCGGCGTGTCGAGCACCAACAGGTCGTATCGGTCCTCCGCGTGGATCTCGAACAGCTTCTCCATCGCCATGTACTCCTGCGACCCGGCGAGCGCGTTCGAGAGCTGCTGGTAGATGCGGTTCGAGAGGATGCGGTCGCGCGTCTCAGCGTCCGGAGCGTGCTTGCGGACCACCTCGTCGAAGGTCTGCTTGGCGTCGAGCATCATCGCCCACAGCTCGCCGCCGCTGGTGTCCTCGCCGAGCTCGGTGAACAGCGACGGGTCGACCTGGCGCTCTGTGTTGCCCAGCTCCGGCAGGCCGAGCGAGTCCGCCAGGCGCTTCGCCGGGTCGATGGTCAGGACGGCGACCTTCAACCCGCGCGCGGCCATCCCGGCCGCGATCGCGGCCGAGGTCGTCGTCTTGCCCACTCCGCCCGAACCGGCGCAGATGCAGACCCGCTTGCCCTCGAGCAGCTCGACGATGGACGCCACTACGCGAGCTCCTCAGCGAGGACGCCGATCTCCTTCACGCCGAGTTCGGGCTCGAACAGGAACGGCAGCGTCGTCACGGGCGCGCGGGTTCCCTCGGACAGCCGCGCCAGCTGCTCCCGGTGCAACCGCGCGCGCCGACACTCCCGCACGGCGGCCCTGCAAGCGGCTCGCACCACGCCGTCCCGCTCGGCGGCCACCTTGGCCAGGTGATCGGCCTCATCGTCGGAGAAGCGCTCCTCGTAGAGCCCGTTCATGACGATGCGATCGACGGCGACGCCGACCTCGTCGGCGAGGTCGCGCTCCAGGGCTAGGGTCTCGTTCACTGGCATCTCCTCGGGCGCCGAGACGATCTCGACCCCGGTCTTGCGCTTGCTGCGGATGAACTTGTCGAGGGTCTCTGCCTGCGAGCGGATCGGTCCCACCCGCGCGATCCCAGCGAACGTGCGCGGCGTCTGCAGGAAGCCGACGCCGTGTCCGGTGGCAGGCGCGTCCACGACCACGAGGTCGTACTGGCGGCCGCCCTTGATCCTGCGCTCCGGCTGCGCCAGCTCCCAGATCTTCCCGATCGTGACCAGCTCCTTCAGCCCCGGCGTGGCGGCGGCCAGGTAGGAGAAGATCCGCGAGCGCACGAGCAGGTCGCGCATCGCTCTCACCTTGAGTTGGATCAGGAGGTACTCGCGCATCGATTCGTCCGGGTCGATCGAGATCACCCAGAGATTCTCGGCCATCTCAACTTCGTGGAATCCGACCTCCGCCCGGTGAAAGACGCGCGACAGGCGCTCCTGCGCTCCGACCTCACAGAGGATCGTTCGCTTGCCGCGGCGGGCCGCGGCGAGTGCGGTTGCGAGCGCCACCGTGGACTTACCGACCCCGCCCTTTCCCGTGACGATCACCAGCCGCTTGTCGAGCAGGTCCGGCACGGGCGGATCATTTCAGCTTGCACGAGCAGGAAAGGCGTGACCGCGTGCGAATAAGCGCGAAGTGATGGGGTTCTTCAATCGCGGATCCAGCGCCGACGATGCCGGCGCAAAGCGGAACGGCGTGCCTGGGAACGGCGACGGTGCCGAGCGCGCTCCGACCCCGCCTCCGGCGAACGTCGTCATGCCCGAGCCCGACGAGGAGGGCCGGATCACGGCCAGCCAGGCGCTGGGCCCCTCGCGGGTCGGACAAACACCCACGCCCGGCAGCGAGGGCGCCGAGGAGTCTGGCCGCCGCGCGCAGGTGATCTCCTTCGCGAACCAGAAGGGCGGGGTGGCCAAGACAACTTCGACCCTGAATCTCGCCGTTGCCTTCGCGGAGTCGGGCCACGACGTGCTGTGCGTGGATCTGGACCCGCAGGGCAACCTGACCATGAGCCAGGGGATCGACCCCGACAAGGTCTCCAAGTCGATGTTCGACGTGCTCGTCCACCACATCCCGATCCGGGAGGTGATCGCCGAGCGCGAGATCGACATCGCGGTGGCGTCGATCGACCTGGCGGGCGCCGAGATCGCGATGTCGACGCAGATCGGCCGCGAGCGCTCGCTCGAGAAGGCGCTTTCGGCCGTGGCCGACGACTACGACTTCGTCTGCATCGACACGCCGCCGAGCCTCGGCCTGCTGACGGTGAACGCGCTCACGGCATCGGACAAAGTCATCGTCCCCGTGCAATGCGAGTATTTGTCCATGCGGGGTCTGGTGCAGCTGCAGAACACACTCGAGATGATCCGCGAGAACCTCAACCCCCGGGTGAAGATCGAGGGCATCCTGCCCACGATGCTCGACTCGCGCACCGTGCACGCCAAGGAGGCGGTCGAGATCCTCGAGGAGAACTTCGGCGACCTCGTCTTCAAGTCGAGGATTCGCAAGGCGATCAAGTTCGCCGAGGCGCCCGTCCGGGGCAGCAGCGTGCTCAAGTACGATCCAAACGGAAACGCCGCCAACTACTACCGCGAGCTGGCGAAGGAGGTTCTGACGAATGGCGCGTCGTAGGCGGGCCAGCATGCGCGAGGGTCCGCTCGCCGACCTCTTCCGTTCGACCATCGAGCCCGACGATCCCCCGGAGGCGCCGGACGCGCCGCAGTCCGGGCGCCCCGAGGAGGACACCAGGGTCATGGATGAGGGCGCCGCGGAGGCGCCGTCTCGCTCAGAGGAGCCCGTGCGCTCCGGTCGCGAACCCGACCGGCCGTACTCAGACCCCGAGCCTCGCGCGCCGGCACCGCCGCCCGCTGAACGTGAGCCGTCGATGCCCGACCCCGAGCGGGTGCGCGCATACCGGGTCGACGAGCCGGAGGCTTCGACCTCCCCACCGCCCGCGAAGGAGCGGCTGAGCCAGATCTTCGGCGACGACATGCCCGACGTCGAGGGCCCGGCCTTCGGTCGCGAGGAACCGGGCTACGGTGGCGACGTGTCCGTTGGCGAGCCGCGCCCGCACGCGCCCGTGATCCGTGTGGTCGGGGTCGGCGGCGCAGGAGTCAACGCCGTCAACCGGATGGTGGAGGCGCAGATCCCCGGCGTCGAGTTCATGGCGATCAACACCGATCTTCAGTCGCTCCAGCAGTCGTCCGCCGATGTCACCGTTCACCTCGGCAGCGGTGTCTCGCGGGGCCTCGGCACCGGCTCGGACCCGGAGCTCGGCTACAAGGCGGCCTTCGAGGAGCAGGACAAGATCAAGCGCCTGCTGAAGGGCTCCGACATGGTCTTCGTCACCGCCGGTGCGGGCGGCGGCACCGGCACCGGCGCCGCGCCCGTGGTCGCACGGCTCGCCCGCGACGTCGGGTCGCTCACGGTCAGCATCGTCACGCGACCGTTCCGGTTCGAGGGCACGCGCCGCGCCAAGCAGGCCGAGGAAGGGATCGAGGCACTGGGGGCCGAGGTCGACACCCTGATCGTGGTACCCAACGAGCGTCTTCTCAACGTGCTCGCGAAGACCACGACGATGATCGAGGCCTTCCAGGTTGCAGACGACGTCCTGCGCCAGGGCGTGCAGGGGATCTCCGAGCTGATCACGCTTCCGGGCCTCATCAACCTCGACTTCGCCGACGTGCGCACGACGATGCGCGACGCCGGCCAGGCGCTGCTTGGGATCGGCATGGGCACGGGCGAAAACCGCGCCACGTTCGCCGCCGAGGGCGCGGTCTCGTCGCCGCTGCTCGAGACGTCCGTCAACGGCGCGCGCTCGATCCTGCTCTCGATCACGGGGGGTGAGGATCTCTCGCTGCTCGAGGTCAGCGAGGCGGCAAAGACCGTACAGGAGGCGGCGCACCCCGACGCCAACATCATCTTCGGCGCCAACATCGACGAGTCGCTCGACGACCAGGTCTGGGTGACGGTGATCGCGACCCGCTTCGACGGGCGCGCTCGCCGCGCGGACGGGACTGCGGGCGAACGTCGCCCTGCCGGAACCACCACCACCTCCACAAGGCGCCCCGAGGATCGCCGCGCGGGCACTGCCAAGAGCTTCGAGTCCCGGCCGCGGGACCTCTCCATTGAAGTCCCGGAATTCGTTCCCGGTCGGTAACGGGCGCCTGCAAACCAGCGGTTTCCGGGGCCTACAGTCGCCTTAGGCTCTGCGCCATGAGTTCGGGCGGCGTGGTCGCAGCAGGGCATCCGCTCACCGCGGAGGCGGGGGCGCGCGTGCTCCGTGAGGGGGGCAACGCCGTCGACGCGGCCGTGGCAGCGGTGCTGACCTCATTTGTCACCGAGAGCCCGCTCACCGGCATGGGGGCAGGGGGATTCATGCTCGTCCACACGCCGCGGGAGTCCGTGCTGCTGGATTTCTTCGTGGCCGCGCCGGGCCGGGATGGCGCCGAGCGCGGCGCCGAGCTTGTCCCGATCCCCGTCTACTTCACGCCGGAGTCGCCCCAGATATTCAACGTCGGCGCGGCCTCGTGCGGGGTGCCCGGGACGCCGGCGGGGCTCGAGCTGGCCCTGGGTCGGTTCGGGACGGTGCCGCTCGTGGAGCTGGCCGCCGAGCCGGCGCGCTTGGCCCGCGAGGGCGTCGAGGTCAACCCCGAGCAGGCGTACTTCCTCAGCATCCTCGACCCGATCCTCACCCACACCCGCGAGGGCGCAGCCATATACGCGCCCTCGGGGAAGATCCTGGCCGCAGGGGAGAGATTTCGCTTTCCCGAGCTCGGCGACGCGTTGGAGCGGTTCGGCTCAGACGGCTCCGAGCCGTTCTACCGCGGTGATGTCGCCGCGGCGATCTCCGACTGGGTGCTGGAGCGCGGAGGGACGTTGGGCAGGGCGGATCTCGCCGCGTACGAGGCGGTGGCCCGCGAACCGGCGGCGGCCGCCTTTCGTGGCCGCGAGATCCTTACCAATCCGCCGCCGTCGTCGGGCGGAATCCTGATCGCCTTCGCCCTCGACCTGCTGGAGCGTCTCGGCGCCGTCGGGGTCGAGGAGGTCGTGGGAGCGATGGAGGCGGCCCAGGCGGCGCGAACCGAGGACTTCCTCTCGGGACTGCACGAAGATGGGTTCGTCGACAGGTTCCTCGATCCCGAGCGTCTCGAGGACGCCGCCGGGCACCTGGCGGCGCGGATGCGCGCGGCGGAGGGGCCTCTCGCCCCCGAGGACGGCCTCGGTTCCACGACGCACATCACCGCAGTCGACGCCGACGGCGACTGCGCAACCGTCACCTGCTCGAACGGGACCGGGTCGGGCCTGATCGTCCCCAGCACCGGCGTTCACGTCAACAACATGCTGGGCGAGGAGGACCTCAATCCGCACGGCTTCCATCGCCACCAGCCGGGTCGCCGCCTGCCGTCGATGATGTCGCCGACCGTGGTCCTGCGCGCCGGCGAGCTGGAGCTCGGTCTGGGCAGCGGCGGCTCCAACCGGATCCGCTCCGCGGTCCTGCAAACGGTGTTGGGCGTGGTCACCGACGGCTTGGAGGTTGCCGACGCGGTGCGCGCACCGCGCGTTCATTTCGAGGCGGGAACCGTGCAGGCCGAGCCAGGCGTGGACGAGGAAGCGCTCGTGCGCCTCGAGCAACGGGGCTACGAGGTCTTTCGCTGGCGCGAGCGCAACGTGTTCTTCGGCGGCGTGCACGCAGTCGCGCGCGATCCCGCCACGGGCGAGCTGCGGGGTGGCGGCGACCCCCGGCGGGGCGGGGCGGTCGCGGTCGCGTAGCGAATGATCGGACCTAGGTCCGGGACGCGTCGCTCCCCGCGGTCATTTGGTCGGCAAGGCCAGGCCAGCCCAAGATCGGGTTCGTCGAGCGCACGACGTGCATGCCGGCTTCGGCGTAGCGCTCGAAGGCGGCGTCGGCCTCGTCGGTGTAGTCGACGACGCCGGGCACCACGACCGGGGAGGTGCAGTCCTCGAGCAGGTAGGTGCGTTCGGCCAGGCGGCGCTCGCGCACGTCGTCGTCTGAGAGCAGGTCGTCGATCGTCCAGGCCAGGCAGTGGCTCTTGGCCTGGCCCGCCACGACCACGGCGTCGAAGGTCAGCAGCTTGTCGATCAGGTCCGTGTTCCTCCCGTCGAGCGAGTCGCCGTCCGGCCCTTCGGTCACCTCCGGGCCGAGCATCGAGTAGTGCTCGGTGAGCGGGTTGTCTCCTTTGACCTGGAACTCCGGGTGGCTGAGCCGAGCGATCCCGTGGAAGAAGAACGCCTCTTCGACCGCCGAGACGAGGGCATGCCCGACGCCACCCAACACGGCGTGGTAGGGCCAGATCGTGAGGTCGTACTTGCCTCCCTCCGCCAGCCGCCGGGCGTAGTGGCTGAGGTGGCGAGCGGCGTAGTCGGCGTCGATCCCGAGCGCCTCGGCGACGGCCGTGTTCACCCGCCAGCGACCGGCCTCGACGTCCTCTGCCGAGACGAGCGTGTAGGGGGCGGGGTGGCTGCCATCCTCGTCGACGAGCCAGATCGCATGAAACACCTGCATCGCGCCGTGTGTGTCGAGACTCGGAAAGACCTGCGTGATCGCGTCGAGGTTGCGGTAGACGAACTCGCACAGACGGCGGTTGTCGTCGACGGCGCCGGTGCCCGAGCGCCCGGCCACGAACAGCTCGAAGCCCGGGATGCAGAACGTGTTCTGGACGTCGACCGCCAGGAGGCAGATCCGGAAGGAGTCCTCGGCGGCAGGGCGCAGGTCGTGCTCGCGCGCCCACTCGGGCGCCTCTCGGGCGCGGTCCTCGTACGAGACCCGCCAGACATCACCGACACGGCCCGGATCGAAGTGCGCCGGGAGCGGGAGCTCGCGCATGGCGGCGCCGAGTCTACGCCCGCCCCGTCTCAGTCACAAATCCAGTCCGGTCGCGAACCATCGCCATGCTCGCCGCGATGCCGCGCACTACTCGCTGCCGGCGTCCCCGATGATCAGCTTGCCGTTCATCCGCGCCCGCTCGGCGATCTCACGCGAACGGGTGACGGCATCGGCGAGCGCACGCAGCGCATCGCCCAGCACCCGCATGCGCTCAGGCTCCGACCGCAGCTCCAGCAGCTTCTGCTTGGTCTCCACGGGCAGCTCCACGCGGGCCGCGAGGTCGTAGGAGTCCTGGGTGGCGAGCTCAGCGTCCTCGGGAGGCTCTCCGGACACGCGCTCGACCAGCTCGGCGAAGGCGCCGCGAGCGCGATCCGCGGCATCTGGGTCGTGCTCGGCCGAGCCGGCGTCGATGGGCTCGACCTCGCCAGCCGGATACTCGGGCGCCTCGAAGCGGTCCAGCACCCGGAACGGGCGCTCGCCCGCGACGACAATGTTCATGCGCCCGTCGTCGAAGCGCTCCAGCACCTCGGCCACCCGGGCCTCGCAGCCGATCCGCCGCGCTCCGCCCTCCTCGTCGTGGAACACGACTCCGAAGGGCTCCTCGGCCTCCAGGCAGTGCGAGACCATGCGCTTGTAGCGCTCCTCGAAGATGTGGAGCGGCAGCAGCTCACCGGGCAGCAGCACCACCGGGAGCTCGAAGATCGGCAGCTCGGCGCCATCGCCTGCCATGCCCGCCATTGTAGGAGGACGCTAGAGCGAGGCGAGAACGTCGGCTGCGGCGCGCTCGCCCGAGCGCACCGCGCCGTCCATGTAGCCCGCCCAGCGCGTCGCGGTCTCGCTCCCAGCCCAGTGGACGGGGCCAACGGGCTCGCGCAGCGCTGGCCCGAAGCCGGTCCAGGTGCCCGGCGGCATGTAGAAGATCGGTGCGCCCCCGGTCCACGGGTCGCGCGACCAATCCTGCTCGATGTAGCGCTCCGGGTGGCGGGCGCGCGGGCCGTACAGGCGCTCGAAGCCCTCCAGGACCGCGCGGCGCCGCTCGCTGGCGCCCAGGCGCGACTGCGTCCTCGCGTCGGAGCCGCTGACGAAACCGAGCAGTACCCCTGGCGATCCTTCCGGCGGGGAGTTGTCGAACGTGGTGGTCGCGGGCCCCGCGTCGCTGACGCCCTCGCCGGACAGCCCGTCTCCGCGCCAGAACGGCTGCTCGTAGATCGCCTGGCACTTCAGGTATGAGCCACCGGGCATCCGCTGCATGAGCTGAGCCCGCGCCATGGGCAGTGGCGGCTGCCAGTCGATCCGGGCGCAGGCCGGCGGGGGACAGGTGACGATCGCCCGCAGTCCCCGCGCGCGGAGGTTGCCGGCCCAGACGGTGACTCCGGTGGCGTGCTCAACGCGCTGAACCGGCGCCGAGGGCACCACCCGATCGCCCAGCGCTTCGGCCATCCGCAGCGAGATCAGCTGTGAGCCTCCGACGAAGCGGTCCTGCTGGGCGCCGCCCTCGGTGTCCAGCAGCGCGTAGAAGCCTCCTGCGGCTCCGATGTAGGAGAGCGCGTAGAGCAGGGAGAGGTCGCGCGAATCGGCCCCCCAGACGGTGCGAACGGCGGTCTCGATCAGCTTCCTGGCCGTGGCGGTTCGGATCCGGCGGTCGAGCCAGGTGGCGAGCGTGGTGCCGTCGAGCTTCGCTGCGTCGCGAGTCTCCCAGGGCGCCTCGAGGCGCACCCGACGCGCCATCCGATTTAGCTTGCGGCTCGCCAGCTCGACCTCGACCAGCGCCGCCGGGTTGAGCTTGGGAATCGTGCCCTCGTACCGCGTCAACCGCCCGTTCAACTCGAGCGTGTTCTCGCCCTCGATGTAGGTCGGAAAGGTCTCGACCCCGAGCTCAGCGGCCAAGGCAGCCAGGCGGTCCTGCGTGGGCCCAATCCACTCCCCGCCGACCTCGACCACCTTGCCCTCGCCCAGGTCCTCGTTGAGAGTTCGGCCGCCGACCCGATCGCGCGCCTCGAGCACGACCACCGAGGCCCCGGATCGAACGAGGGCCCGCGCGGCCGCGAGGCCAGCCAGCCCCGCGCCGACCACGACAACGTCCGCCTCGATGTCCGTCGAGCCCACGCGGGGACCGTATCCGCCCGTTCGTCGTGGACGGGCCAGAGAAACGTTTGGGGCGGATCCGCGACAGTTAGGCCGTGGTCTTGCTGATGGTGTTCGCGCTGCTGGCGGGCGTCGGCACGGCGCTGTCGCCCTGCGTGCTCCCAGTGCTGCCGGCGGTGCTCGGCGCGGGCGTCACCGGCGGGCGGCGACGCCCGCTGGGGGTGGTCAGTGGCCTCGTGCTCGCGTTCACATTCGCCACGGTGGCGCTGGTCTACGTCATCGACGCGCTGGGGCTCCCCAACGACTCCGTGCGCACGGTTGCGATCGTCACCCTGCTCGCGTTCGGGATCTCGCTGTTGATTCCGAGCCTCGGGGAGCGCATCGAGGCCTTCGGCTCGCGGCTGGCCCCCGGGCCGGCCCGCGTCGGCGGCGAAGGGTTCGGTTCGGGGCTCTTGCTTGGCGCCAGCCTCGGCTTCGTGTACACGCCCTGCGCGGGCCCCATCCTGGCGGGCGTGATCACGGTCTCCGCAGCGCAGGTCTTCACCGCGGGCAAGCTCGCGGTTGCCCTCGCCTACGCGGTCGGGTCGGGCGCTGTGCTTTACGTGCTCATGCTCGGCGGCCGCCGGATCGTCGATCGCTTGAACCCTTATCGCGCCTGGATCCAGGCGGCGACGGGAGCCGCGATGGTGGCGGTAGCAGTGGCGATGACGGCAGACCTCGACCTGGAGTTCCAGAACGCCATCGCCGACGACCTGCCCGCGGTGCTTGTCAATCCCACCGGGGAGCTCGAGGAGAGCGGCGCGGTCTCGGATGACCTCGCGGCTGTGCGGGGCGGCCACGGCGCCACCGAAGGGGGCGCCGCCGAGGCCGAGCGGGGGAGCGAGTTGCCCGACTACGGTGCGGCACCGGACTTCACCGACACCCAGGAATGGTTCAACACCCCCGGCGGCAGGCCGCTGGAGATCGCTCGCCTCGCGGATTGGGATCGGGTCGTGCTGATCGACTTCTGGACCTACACGTGCATCAACTGCATTCGCACGCTGCCCTATCTGCGCGCCTGGGACGCCGAGTACCGCGACGACGGTCTTGAGGTCGTCGGCGTCCACAGCCCGGAGTTCGCGTTCGAGAAGGAGGCCGGCAACGTCGAGGAGGCGATCGCCGACTACGGCATCGACTACCCGGTCGTTCAGGACAACGAGTTCGGCACCTGGAACGCCTTCGGCAACCAATACTGGCCGGCGAAGTACCTGATCGACGCCGACGGTCACGTTCGCTACGCGCACTTCGGCGAGGGGGCGTACGACGTCACCGAGGAGGCGATCCGCTCTCTGCTGGCCGAGGCGGGCGATGCACGCCTGGGCAACCCCGCCGAGGCCACCGCTGATACCGCCGACCCCGACCTGCGCACGCCCGAGACCTACCTGGGCTACGAGCGCGCGCAGGGGTGGGTAGAGGGGCCGCTGGCCGGCGCCACGCGGTATGAGGCCCCGGAGGCCTCCGAGCTCGACCCGAACGAGTTTGCGTTCGGCGGCGGGTGGCGCGTCGGGCCGGAATCGGCGACTGCGCTGGACGACGCCACGATCACGCTGCGCTTCCAAGCCCGGCGCGTGTTCCTGGTCCTCGGATCGCCCGGCGAGCCTCGCCGGCTGGGCGTCGAGCTCGACGGCGAGCCGATCGACGATCGCTTTGCGGGCGAGGACGTCAGCGGTGCCGCTGCCACGATCTTCGGCCAGCGCCTCTACCGCCTCGTCGACCTCCCGGACGCGGGAGACCACACGCTGACCCTGCGCTTTGAGCCGGGGATCGCCGGCTACGCGTTCACGTTCGGCTAGCCCGGCCTGCGGGCCGAGAGCACGAGGTTGTAGAAGACCTGCGGAGGCAGGCGCGGCTCCAGAACCCGAGCGTCCAGGCGCTGCAGCCGCAGGTAGCTGCGAAACGCAAAGCGGCGCCAGCGCATCGACACCTGGTCGGGCTCGGCGCTGCCCTCGAGCGAGCGAAGCAGCCAGCCGTACGCGTTGGCGATCAGCTCCTCACCTCGCACCCGGGAACTCTCGAACCCAGCCCGCCCGAGGGCGCCCCGGAGGTCGCCCGGAGCGAAGGCGTGCACGTCAACCTCGGACTCGAGCTGGTGGCCGTTGCGGGCTGCGGCGGGGTCATCGTCGGCGCGCGCGTCGGCTCCGACGAGGCGGCGCCACAGCGGCGCCACCAGGGCGCCGCCGCGCTTGGGCAGGGCGGCAATCCGGTCTCCGTAGCGCGACGGCTCGCCGCAGAAGGCGAGCACGCCGCCGGGCCGCAGCACGCGACGAAACTCAGCGAACGCTCGCTCGAGGTCGGGAACGTGGTGGAGCACGGCGTGGCCGAACACGACATCGAAGCTCTCGTCCGCCCACGGCAGGTCCTCGGCCTCCGCTCGCATGCGATCAACCGAGACGCCGAGCCTTCGCGCCGAGTCGCCAAGCGTGTCGAGCATGCCCTGGGAGATATCCGACGCCGTCGCTCGCTCGATCAGCTCGAGCTGCAGCAGGTTGAGGCTGAAGTAGCCAGTGCCTGCCCCGATCTCGAGCGCGTCGCCGAACGGGCGCCGTGGTTCGACGCCCAGCGCCTTCACCAGCTTGGCCCGCACCTGCTCCTGGCCGACGGGGCCGAAGTCGATGGCCCACTTGGCGTCGTAGTCCGGCGCCGCGACGTCGTGGTAGCGGATGTTCGCGTTCTTGATTTGGTCAGGGGTGGCTGGCACGGCGGCGAACTGTAGACGTCACCTCGCCGCTACCGTGCCGCCCGTGCACCACGTCCAGCGCGACCAGCCGACCGGCGTGCCCCCGCTCGAGCTCACGGGCGAGCGGACGCTTCCCGACCTGCCCGAGGAGAACTACTGGTACCGACGGCACCTCGTCGTCTACGAGTGGGTCGCCGAGCGCGTGCGCGGCCTCCGGGTGGCCGATCTCGCCTGCGGCGAGGGCTACGGCTCGGACGTGCTGGCCCGCTCCGCCGCACAGGTGGTGGGTGTCGACGCCAACCCCGCAGCGCACGAGCACGCCCGGCTTCGCTACCGGCGGCCGAACCTGCGCTTCGAGCGCGGCCTCGTGGAGGCATTCGAGGAGCCCTGCGACGCGATCGTGTTCCTGCAGACGATCGAGCACGTCAGCGAGCCCGGCGGCCTGCTCGATCACTTCGCGGCGGTGGCGCCGGTGAGCTACGTGTCCACTCCGAACCGCCTCACGCTTGCGCCGCCGGGCGCCGAGAGGTCCGACAACCCATGGCACCGGCGCGAGTACACGCTCGAGGAGTACCGAGAGCTACTGCAGCGGTGCTTTGCTCGCGTCGAGATCGTGGGGGTCGTCCACGCCCGCAAGCTGAGGGCGCATGAGTTGGCGCTGAGGCTGGGCTGGGATCGGCTGCACCCGGCGGTGGGGCTCACCAAGCGCTTCTACGATCGCTTCGTCCCGGCGATCAGAGCGTCGGACTTCAAGCTCGCCGACGCCAACGAGCGGGCGCTCGACTTCGTCGCCGTGTGCCACCGGTGAGCGCCGCGCGGCTGGGCGACGTGGCGATCGTCCTGCACTCGCACATGCCCTACGTCGAAGGCTTCGGGACCTACCCCTTCGGGGAGGAGTGGCTGTTCGACGCCGTCCTGCGCTCGTACCTGCCCGTGACCGAGGTGGCGGATGGGCTCACGATGACGGTGACCCCGGTGCTGGCCGACCAGCTGGAGGCCGAAGGCGTAGCCCAGCGGCTCGAAGACTTCGCCCGCCGCTACCGGCTCGAGGCGTGCGAGGCCGAGGCGGACCAGGTCCCCGAGCCCCTGGCACACGCGTGTTTCGCGGAGGCCGAGCGCTATCGCCATGGCATCGCACGGCTGGACGAGTTGGGCGATGACCTCGTGGGCGTCTTTCGCCGGCCGCTCGAGGCCGGCAGCGTGGAGCTAATCGGCTCGGCGGCAACCCACGCCGTGCTGCCGCTCGTGGCGACCCTGCCCGGGCGTCGGCTGCAGGTCGACGCCGGGCTGCGCTCACACCGGCGCCGATTCGGACGGTCCGCGGGCCTGTGGCTTCCGGAATGCGCTTATGAGGCCGGGCTCGACGCGCTGCTGGCCGAGCGCGGGGTGAGCTTCTTCTGTGTCGACCAAAGCGCCCACGAGGAGGGGCTGGAGCCCCTGGTGCCGGTGGCGACGCCGGCGGGCCCGGTGGCGCTGCCGATCGACTGGGAGGCGATCTCGTGGCTGTGGTCGCTCGACGGGTACCCGTCGGATCCGGTCCACGCCGACTTTCACCGCCAGTCGATGCGTGGCGCGCGCCTCTGGTCGATCGCCGGTGACGCCTACGACCCCGCCGCCGCTGAGGCCGTGGCCCGCGGCCAGGGCGCATCGTTCGTTGCCTCGGCGGCCCAGCGCCTGTCCTCGTTCCGCGAGCGCCACGGCCGGCCCGGGCTGCTCACCTTCGCGATCGATACGGAGCTGCTCGGACACTGGTGGTGGGAGGGTCCAGCGTGGCTCGAGGAGGTTCTGCGCCTCGTGCCTGAGCACGGGATCGAGCCGGTGACGCTCAGCCAGGCGGTCGAGCGCCACGAGCCCGAGGCGCGACCGTTGCGACGCTCGAGTTGGGGAGACGGTAAGGACCTGCGCACCTGGGACTCGCCGCCGGTGGCCGACCTCGCCTGGGCCGCCCGGCGTCTCGAGCTCCGGCTTCTGCGAGCGCTGGTCCAGGGGCGGGTTGCCGGCGCCGCGGCCGTGCGTGCCGCACGCGAGCTGCTCGCTGCGCAGGCGAGCGATTGGGCGTTCCTCGACCAGCGAGGCCAGGCGGCGGACTACCCGTACGAGCGCGCCAGCGGGCACGCCCGCGCGATGTACGAGGCCATAGACTCCGCCGATCCGCCGGACCCGCGACTGCGAAGCCTCGCGCCTGACCTGGTCGTGGCGCCCCTTCTGGAGCCCTAGCCGGCCGGCCGCGACTTGAGCCGAATTCTGATCCTGTCCTGGGAGTACCCGCCGCTGATCGAGGGTGGCCTGGCCCGGCACGTGCGCAAGCTCTCCGAGGCACTGGTCGAGCTCGGCGCGGAGGTTCACGTGCTGACGCGCGGGGGGGAGGAGTCGCCGGAGGACGAGCAGGTCGCCGGGGTGCAGATCCACCGGGTCCGCGAGCCCAAACGCCCCGCCGATCTGGGCGAGTTCGTCGCATGGGTAGAGCGCATGAACTTGGACATGCTCGCCGCCGGAGTGGAGCTGGGCGACCGCTACGACTTCAACCTCGTCCACGGGCACGACTGGCTCGTCGCCACGGCATGCGACCACCTCGCTCGTCGATTCGGCGCGCCGCTGATCACCACGATCCACGCGACCGAATACGGCCGCCATCAGGGCTGGGTGGACAAGCACCCCCAGGCGCACATCCACGGTGTCGAGCGCTGGATCACCAACCGAGCCGACCGGGTGATCGTCTGCTCGTTCTACATGCGCGAGCAGGTCGCCGACATCTTCGGCGTTCCGCACGAGCAGGTCTCGGTGATCTGGAACGGCATCGACCCCGACGAGCTTCAGCCGCACCCCGATCCCGAGCTCGAGCGGTTGCGGGCGCAGTTCGCCGCGCCAAACGAGAAGCTCGTGCTGTTGATCGGGCGACTGGTCTACGAGAAGGGATTTCAGCTCGCGCTCGAGGCGATGCCGACGCTGATCGAGCGGATGCCGGGGACCCGCTTCTTGGTCGCGGGCTCAGGCACGCACGAGGAGGCGCTGCTGGCCCAGGCAGCAGACCTTGGCCTGATGGAGCACGGGACCTTCCTCGGCTGGATCGGAGACGACGTCCTGCACTCGCTGTACCGGATCGCGGACGTGTGCGTGGTGCCCTCGATCTACGAGCCCTTCGGCCTCGTGGCGCTGGAGGCAATGGCCTCCGGGTGCCCATGCATCGCCGCCGACACCGGCGGCCTGCGCGAGGTCGTTCCCCACGACGAGGTTGGGCTGCGGTTCAGGGCGCGCGATCCCGACTCGCTGCTCGAGATGATCGAGCGCGTGTTCAGCGACCACGACCTGCGCCGGCGCCTCGTCGACGAGGCCGCAGAGCACGTGTTGCGATTCGACTGGGCCGACGTCGCCGAGCGAACGGCGGAGGTCTACGCCGATCTCACCCGTGAGGCGGCGCCCGCCTAGCGTCGCCGCGGTCGCGCGACCCACGCGGGAGGGCAGCTCTTGCTCGTCGAAAACTTTGCACAGTTCTCCACGTCCCGGCTTCGGTCGGAGATTTCGCTGACTCGCCTCGTGCTAGTCGGCCGATGATGGGTAAGTACGTCAGCCGGCGCAAGCTTGCCTCCGGCATGAAGTGGGCCGCCGAGCTCGTCGCGCGGCCCGCGTGCGCAAGCGTGCGAGACTGGCGCGGACCAGCAGAGGAGGAGCAACGTGGATCTGAAGCTCGAGGTCGTGGTGGTGCCCGTTTCGGATGTCGACCGGGCGAAGCAGTTCTATGGGATCACGTCGGCCGCGCCGGGCTCACTCGAGGGTCTGCAACTCGTCGCCACCGACGTCGAGCAGGCCCCCGCCGCGCTCGTCGACCGCGGCGTCGACATGGGGGAGGTGTTCCACGACAGGGGCGGGATCTTCCACCACCTCGGAACCGACTGGCAGGAATGCGGCCCGGATCCGGAACGCGGCGACTACGGCTCGTTTGCCAGCTTCAGCGATCCGGACGGCAACGGCTGGGTGCTCCAAGAGGTCACGACGCGGGCTCCCGGTCGGTGACGGGTCGGCGGTGAGCGACTACGACGTCATCATCATCGGCGCGGGGCCCGCCGGCGAGCACTGCGCCGACCGCCTGGCGGGCGGAGGGTTGAAGGTGGCAGTCGTCGAGAGCGGCTTGATCGGCGGCGAGTGCGACTACTGGGCGTGCAGTCCGTCCAAGACTCTGCTTCGCCCCGGCGAGGCGCTCCAGGCCGCGCGCGAGGCACCCGGAGCCGCACAGGCCGTGAGCGGCGAGCTCGACGCTGCGGCCGCCTTCGAGTGGCGAGACTTCATGACCTCGAACTGGGAGGACGCCGCGAAGGAGGAGTGGCTGCGCTCGAAGGGGATCGACGTCCTGCGCGGCTCGGGCTCGATCGCCGGGGCGGGCGGCGTGATGGTGGACAACCGCGAGCACTCCTGTGAGCACGTCGTCATCGCCACCGGGTCCGAAGCGATTGTGCCTCCCGTCCCGGGGCTTCACGAGCTGGATGGCATCTGGACCAACCGCGAGGTGACCGAGCTGCGCGAGGTCCCCGAGCGGATGTTGGTGCTCGGGGGCGGTCCGGTTGGGGTGGAGATGGCGCAGGCCGTGTTCCGCTTCGGTGCCTCGGTGGCGCTGGTGGAAGGCATGGACCACCTGCTGCCACGCGAGCCGAAGCCGCTCGGCGACGCCCTCGGTGTGGCGCTTGCCGCCGAGGGCATCGAGCTGCACTTCGGCCAGCACGCCTCATCCGCGCGCCGCGACGACGATGGCTACGCGCTCGAGTTCCCCGACGGTAAGGAACTGCGGGGCGACCGTCTGCTGGTTGCCACGGGTCGCCGTCCGCGCACGGACGGCCTCGGTCTCGAGAACGTGGACGTCTCGCCTGAGCAGGGCGGGATTCCCGTCGACGAGCGCATGAACGTGACAGACGGCGTCTGGGCGATCGGCGACGTGACCGGCGTCTGGCCGCTCACATACGTCGGCAAGTACCAGGGGCGCGTGGCCGCGGCGAACATCCTCGGGCGCCGATGGGAAGCGAACTATGAGGCGGTGCCGCGCGTTGTGTTCACAGATCCCCAGGCGGCGTCGGTCGGCGCGGCGGACGGCGAGATCACCGCGACGGCGCCAATTTCGGCGGTGCCTCGCACGTCCACCTACACCCGCGCATACGCGCAGAAGAACGGGTTTCTCACGCTAGTGTCGGATGGCGAGCGTCTGACCGGGGCGTACGCGCTTGGCCCTGAGGCAGGCGAATGGCTCCAGCAGGCAACGGTCGCCATCCGCGCGGGCGTCCCGTTCGCGGTGATGAACGACGTCATCCAGCCGTTTCCCAGCTTCTCGGAGATCTTCCTGCTCGCGCTCACCGACCTTGAGTCGAAGGTCCCGGCCGCGGTCTAGGCGGGAGCAACTGCACCGGTTAGCCTCACCGCAGTGGCTGGCACCGAGCTGACGAAGGAAGAGCTACACGGCTTCTGCGCGAGGCGGTGGCGGCGCACGGCAAGTACGAGACGGAGGAGCTGGGGGGAGTGCGCGACGAGGAGTGGGCCCCTGGTACGCCGACTTCTTCGTGAATGCGCCGTGTGAGCGTGCGGAGGCCGGCCGTAAGGCGGGGGCTGGTCTTCGCCGACCCTCTCCCTAGCGGCCCCCGACGGCCGCGTCTGCCCCGCTGCCGAGGTCCTTGTTCTCCGGCACGAACTTGCTCGCGATGAACGTCGCGCCTTGGGGGTCGCCGATGACCGTCATCCGGACCCAGGGGGCGTCGAACGGCGGGACGATCACCTTTCCGCCGAGTTCGGTGGCCTTCGCGGCCGTGCCGTCGGCCTCGTCGACCGCGAAGGTCACGCTCCAATGTGCCGGAGTGTCGGGCTGGTCGTCCACGATTGGATTGATGGTCGCGACGACGTCCTCGAAGCCCTCTGGCGCGTCCGCCTCCGCCATCTGCTTGCGGAGGTCGGGGTTGTCGCGCTCGAGAAAGTCGCCGTAGCCGGGCAGCGTCCACATCTCGGCCCCACCGACCTCGAGCGAAGGCCGCCAGCCGAACACCGAGCCGTAGAACGACTTCACCCCTTCCGCGTTGCGGGTGTTGAGGCCGTTGAAGTTCATTGAGCCCGGCGCGTTGACGATTCGCGCGCCCTTGTTCTCCTTCGCCTCCCAGACGCAGAACGCCGCGCCCTCGGGATCGCTCAAGACGGCCGTCCGGCCGGCGTCCATGAGGTCGAAGGGCTCCATCACGACGCCTCCGCCGGCATCGCGCACCGTGGACGCGGTCTCGTCGGCGCTATCGACCCAGATGTAGGTGTTCCACATCGCCGTCGGCGCCTCGGGGATCGACCCAACCGCGGTCACATCGCGGCCGCGCATCCGGGCGATGAGGTACTTGCCCTCCGACCCCGGCGGCATCAAGTCTTCGAACTCCCAGCCGAAGAGGGCGCTGTAGAAGTCGACCGCGGCCTCCGGGTCGGGCTCGCTCGCGGAGGCCCAGCAGGGGACGCCGGGGATGTATCCGTTTCGTTCGGGCACCAGGCCGGGCATGTGTTCGTCGCGTTCGGGCATTGCTGCTCTCCCCTCCGGCCGTTGACAGCTCGCAGCACCCTATCCACCGTTTTCGGTCAGGGGTGGCCCCAATTTTCGACGAAGCCGGAGGCGAGTCCGCGAGCGC
>DATAFO010000032.1:0-2373 GCA_036257465.1 Solirubrobacterales bacterium
AAGTTCTCGCTCGGGATCCTGCGCGTTCTCTACAGCGAGGATGCCCGCGAGGTCGTGGTGCTGACGAAGCCGTTCGTGCTGCTCCGCTTCCAGAAGCCTCGCTACAAGACGGACCGGGACGGGGGCGAGGTCAGCTGGCCGATCGACAGGGGACTGCTGGTGGCGCCCGCGGGGCGCGGGCGCGGGTATCTGCGCCTGTCGGTGCGCCGCGGGCCCGAGCACGAGGCGGGCGACGAGGTCACCGCGACGATCACCTCGGAGGTGGTCAACTTCTACCCGCTGCTTGCGGGCTGGGGCTGGTTCTCGACGATTGGGCGCTTCATCTACAACCAGACCCAGCTGCGCATCCACGTGATCGTGACCCACGCGTTCATGCGCTCGCTCGCGAACCTGGAGCTGGAGCGCTCCGAGGTCGGGGCGCTGGCTTTTAACCCAGCCGCTCGCCCGCTATCTCGCGTAGCTTCGCGCGGTCGTGACGAGCCGTGATCCTGCGCACCGTGCCCGAGCGCGAGCGCATCGACACCGACTCGGTGGTGGCCCCCTGCGGGCCGCTGTAGTGGACGCCCTCGAGCGTCTCGCCGTCGGTGACGCCGGTCGCCGCGAAGAAGATGTCGTTGCCGGCCACGAGCCGGTCTCGGTCGAGCACCTCGTCGAGGTCATAGCCGGCGTCGAGGGCGGCGCTGCGCTCCTCGTCGGAACGCGGCCACAGCCGGCCGAGGATCTGGCCGCCGCTGCACTTGATGGCGGCAGCCGCGAGCACGCCCTCGGGCGTGCCCCCGATGCCGTAGAGCAGGTCGACGGGCGAGCCGTCGGTGGCCGCCACGAGCGCCGCGGACACGTCGCCGTGCGGGATCAACCGGATGCGCGCCCCCACCTCACGGATCTCCCGCATCGCCTCCTCGTGGCGCGGCCGGTCGAGCATGATCACGACGAGGTCGCCCACCGACGCGCCCTTCTCTCGCGCCATCAGCTGCAGGGTCTCGGGGAGCGGACGGTCGAGGTCGAGCAGATGGGCCATGTCGCGCGAGGTGGCCATCTTCATCATGTACACGCAGGGGCCGGGGTCGAACATCGTCCCTCGCCCGGACAGGGCGATCGTGGCGATTGCGTTCGGCAGGCCCTTGGCACACAGCTCCGTGCCCTCGAGCGGGTCGACCGCTATGTCCACCTGGGGAGGAGAGCCGTCGCCGATGCTCTCGCCGTTGTAGAGCATCGGCGCCTCGTCCTTCTCGCCCTCGCCGATCACGACGACCCCGTCCATCGACACGGTGTCGAGCAACAGGCGCATGGCGTCAACGGCCGCGCCGTCGGCACCCTCCTTGTCGCCGCGCCCGATCCAGCGCGCGCAAGCGAGCGCCGCGGCCTCGGTGGTCCGCACCAGCTCCAGCGCGAGGTTGCGGTCGGGGCGCACCTCGCGTGGTCCTTTTGGCGGCGCCGCGGGCTTGGTGCGGGCATCCATCAGATCACTCCGGGAGGCTTCTTCGGGTCCCCGTAGATCGCCTGGCGGAGGTAGCCGGCCACGAGGAGCCCGGCGGACGCGACCAGCGCGACGAAGTAGCCGATCCCGAGGCCGATGTCGACGCTGTCGCCCGGTCGCCCCAGGATGATCCCGTTGCAGAGGATCAGCCCGAGCGCGGTGATTCCGACGATCATCGTGACCTCGCCGGGCTTCCAGGTGAGCCGGTGGCCGCGGGCGATGATCCAGGAGAGCACGAAGGGAGCCGTGCAGGCGCCCACCAACAGCCAGTCGAGCGTCGAGAACACCTGCCAGGCGTTCGCTCCGTCGCCGCCGCTCGCCCCGGCGAGCACCGAGTTCGGGTTGTCCTCGCTCGTGGTGAACCACGGCAGCCAGAGGGACCCGAACAGCACGAGCGCGCATCCCATTCCGAAGTACTCGCCCGGGGTCAGGCGCGAGAAGTCGAGGTAGCCGCTCCTCCCCTCAGCCCTGGAGGCTTCCATCACGGCGGAGGCTACAGAGGATAGGCTGCGCCCGCCAAGCGACGAGAGGAGACGACGGTGTCAGTCACCAAGATCATCGAGGTGGTCGGCAGTTCCCCCGACAGCTCGGACGGCGCGGTCAAGGCGGCGCTCGCGGACGCCAGCGTGTCGCTGCGGAACATCAAGGCGCTTGACGTGGTGTCGACCGGCCTGCGCGGCGAGAACCTCGACGAGTGGCGCGCACTCGTGCGCATCTCGTTCCTCGTCGAGCGCATCAGCGAGTAGTTCACATGTAACGCCGGCCAGGGGTCGGGGGCGAAAACCGTCACCTCTCCGCTTTGCCCACCATATGGGTGGTCAGGACGGCAAGGTGGACAGGGTGGTCGCTCGACAACGAGCGGCCGCGGCGGGCTAGTCGCGCAGCGAAGCCGCGGC
>DATAFO010000048.1:0-48740 GCA_036257465.1 Solirubrobacterales bacterium
TCCGTCGCGACGGGTGCCTGCGTGGCGAGCAGGGTGAGGATCGACTGGTGCAGCTCCAGGTAGCGGCCGTCGATCACATCGTCGTCGGCGATCACCAGCTCCGCCAGCTCGGTGTCCTGGTGCTCGACCGCCTCCACCGTCCGCCCCAAGGCCCTGGCGACGAGGTCGAGCCCCTCCAGCGCCCGTGCCTCGAGCTTCTCCAGCTCCTCCTGATAGTGAATCCGCGCCTGGTCGGGCATCAGCCGACCTTCCCGGTCACATAGTACTCCGTCCGCTTGTCCGAGGGGTTGGTGAAGATCTTCTCCGTGTCGTCGTACTCGATGATCCGGCCCCAGCGGTTCTGCTCCTCGGAGTCGAGCTCGACGATCAGGAACGCGGTCATGTCGGAGACGCGGGCCGCCTGCTGCATGTTGTGGGTGACAATGACGATCGAGTAGTTCTCCTTCAGCTCGATCATCAGGTCCTCGATCTTCCCCGTGGAGATCGGGTCCAGTGCCGAACAGGGCTCGTCCATCAGGATCACATCGGGATCGACAGCGAGGCAGCGGGCGATGCAGAGACGCTGCTGCTGGCCGCCGGACATCCCGAAAGCGTTGTCCTCGAGACGGTCCTTCGCCTCGTCCCAAAGCGCCGCTCTGGTGAGGGCGCGCTCGACCCGCTCCTCGACGTCCTTCATCCCCAGGATCCTGGGCCCGAAGGCGATGTTGTCGTAGACCGACTTCGGAAACGGGTTCGGCTTCTGGAACACCATCCCGATCCGCTTGCGAACTTCCACCGGGTCGACTTCGGGCCCGTACAGGTCCTGGCCGTGGTAGCCGATCCGCCCCTCGACCGTGGCGCCCGGGATCAGGTCGTTCATCCGGTTGAGGCAGCGGATCAGCGTGCTCTTGCCACAGCCGGACGGGCCGATAAGGGCCGTGATGTAGTTGCGATAGAAGTCGGCGCTGACGCCGTCGACCGCCTTCTTGCCGCTGTAGAAGACACTGACGTCCTCGAGCTCGAAGATCGGCTCGCGCACGGATGTCGTCGGTTTGTGTTCGCGGCGCGCCTCCTGCGCCGTGCCGTGGATATCCACACCCACGCCCGCCTCTTGCTCGCGAATCTCCTCCGGATCAGTCACCGTTCTCTCCAAGGCTAACCACCTACCACTTCTGCTCGTACTTATTTCGCAACCAGATTGCGATCGCGTTCATCCCGAGGAGGATCACCATCAGGACGATGATCGCGGCGGCCGCGAGCGACTTGAACTCCGGCTGCGGGTCAGACACCCAGCCGAAGATCTGGATCGGTAGGGCGGTTACGTCGGAGAAGACGCCGCTCGGGACCGAGGTCGCAAACAACGCGGCCCCGATGACGATCAACGGCGCCGTCTCGCCGATCGCACGCGACAGCGAGAGGATCACGCCGGTCGCGATGCCGGGCACGGCTGCCGGCAACACCTGCTTCCAGATCGTCTGCCACTGGGTCGCGCCCAGCGCCAGGGAACCCTCGCGGATCGACGGCGGGACGGCGCGGATCGCCTCCCGGCCGGCGACGATCACGACGGGAAGCACCAGCAGCCCCAGGGTGAGGCCACCGGCCAACAGCACGTTCTCCAGGCTCAGGGGGCCCCGGACCAGAAACGCGAGTCCGAGCACGCCGTAGACGATCGACGGGACCGCCGCCAGGTTCTGGATGTTGACCTCGATGAAGCGGTTGAACCAGCGCTCCTGGGTCGCATACTCCTCGAGATAGATCGCGGTGGCCACCCCGACCGGGATGATGAAAGCTGCACAAACCGCCATGAGCCACAGCGTTCCCACCAGCGCCGGACCGATGCCGGAGCTGGAGGGATCGATTCGAGACGGGGTGTCGGTGAGGAAGGAGAGGCTGAGGCTCCCCACCCCGTCGACGAAGATGTCGACGAGCAGCACCATCAGGGTGATCAAACCCACCGCCAGGCAGGCGATCAGCACCAGCCGAAAGCCGATCTCAAGCCCCTGCGAGCGACGTCCGGTGGCAAGCTGGTTGCGCACTGCGGCCGCGGCGGCGTCCTGGGGTGGCTTCACTCGTACACCTCCCGGTACTTGCGCACGAACCGGATCGCGACCATGTTCATCAGCAGCGTGAGCACGAATAAGGTCAGTCCGCAGGCGAAGATCGACTCGTACCCGATCGTCCCCGCCGGGTTATCGCCCTTGGCGGTCGCGCCCATGAAGGTCGTGATCGTCGCGTATCCCTCCGTTGGGTTGAGGCCGGTGTTCGGCTGCAGGCCGGCGGCGACGAGCACGATCATCGTTTCGCCGACACCGCGCGAGATGCCGAGCACGATCGACGCGACGATGCCCGAGATCGCCGCCGGGAAGACCACCCGGGTGGCCACCTGGCGCTTGGTGGCGCCGAGGCCATAGGCGCCCTCGCGCAGCGCGCCGGGAACGGCCGACATCGCGTCCTCGGAGATCGACGCGATCGTCGGCATGATCATTATTCCCATCACCAAGCCGGCGGCGAGGGCGTTGAAGACCGTGACGTTGAGGCTGAGGATGTCCTGGAGCAGCGTCGGAGTGACGAAGGTGAGCGCGAAGTAGCCGAAGACCACCGTCGGCACCCCAACGAGCACCTCGAGCACCGGCTTGATCGTTCGCCGCGCGCGGGGCGTCGCGTACTCCGACAGGTAGATCGCGGACCCGAGCCCGATCGGAACCGCGGCAAGAATCGCGATGCCCGTGATCAGGAAGGTGCCGTTCAGCAAGGGCCAGATGCCGAACTGCGGGTCGGCAAATAGCGGCGACCACTCGGTCTGGGTGAAGAACTTGGTCCCGACCTCCTCGAAGAACGACAGCGACTCCTCGAGGAGCGCGAACAAGATCCCGATCGTGGTCAGGACCGAGATCGCCGCAGCGAGGAACAGCACGGCGCGGATGATGTCCTCGCCCCAGCGACGACGCGCGACGCCGAGGGGCCTTGCCCCCGGCGTCGCGCTCGCTGCTTGTGTGCCGGCTTCCACCGTGCGTTCGAGTCAGCCGGCCGGAGCGGCGGCTAGCCGGACGTCGCCCCCTCGACGGCCGACTGTGCCTCTGAGGCCTGCGTCTCGTCCATCGGGACGATCAGCGCAGCCTCGGCGATCTCGCTGTAGTTGTCGGCCACGTACTGCATGAACCCGGCAACCTCCTCGCGCTGGATCGCCTCGTTCGAGGGATACATGAACAGCGGCCGCGCGAGCGGGGCGTAGGAGCCGTCGGAGATCGTCTCCGCACTCGGCGCGACACACCCTTCGCCGCCGTCGACGGAAACCAGGTTGAGCTGGTCGGCGTTCTGCTCGTAGTAGGAGAACCCGAAGTAGGCCAGGCCGCTGTCGTCACCGGCGACACCCTGGACGAGCACGTTGTCGTCCTCTGACGCCTGGTAGTCGTCGCGGCTGTTGCCCTCTTCGCCGACGACCTCCTCGGTGAAGAACTCGAACGTCCCGGAGTCGGTGCCCGGGCCGTACAGGCTCACTTCGGCGTCGGGGATCGGCTCGCCGCTGTCGGCGTCCTCGCCCAGGTCGCTGTAGTTGCCGATCTGCGAGTCCTTCTCCCAGAGCTGTGCCAGTTGGTCCGTGGACAGGCAGCTGATCTCCAGCCCGGGATTCGTCACGATCGAGATCCCGTCGTTTGCGACCTGGACCTCGGTCCACTCGACGCCGTTCTCCTCGCACACGGGGACCTCTTCCTTTTTGTCGATCGGCCTGGATGCATCGGAGATGTCGGTCTCACCGGCGCAGAACTTCTCGAAGCCGCCGCTGGTCCCGGAAGCTCCGACGGTGATCTCCACGTCCGGGTTCTCCTCGTTGAACAGCTCGGCGGCCGCCTCGGCGAAAGGCTGGACGGTGCTCGAGCCGTCGATCGAAATCGAGCCGGAGAGGCCGCTTGGGGTGTCGCCGCTGCTGCCGCCGTCATCGTCGTCGTCGTCGCCACACGCTGCCACGCCGAACGCGAGCACTCCTGCCGTGCAGACGGCGACGATCCACTTCTTGCTGATCACGTGGATTCGTCTCCTTCGATTGGGTTGGACGGCGGCACACTCCCAGTCGTGCCCGAGCGGGTTGTTACCCCCAGGTGGCCGAGTTGTGAAAAAGATGTGAACTCGGGCCTGGCGCTAACCCGTTTGGGCGGGTTCTTGCGCCCCGACCGCATCCGCGTCGGCGCTATCCCGTGCCACAACCGCGGCCGGGACCTCGGCGGCCTCGGGAGTCGCCGGCTCGGGCTCGAAGCGATAGCCGACGCCGAAGTGCGTGTGGATGTACTGCCACCCCGGCGACGCCTTCTGGAGCTTGGAGCGAAGCTTGCGCACGAACACGTCAACCGAGCGATCGCCGTGGGCCATGGCGTAGCCCCAGACCCGCTGATAGATCTCCTCGCGCTCGATCACGCGTCCGTTCGCCTCCGCCAAAACCTGGAGCAGCTCGAACTCCCTGCGCGTCAGCCCGAGGCTGTGGTTGGCGACGAAGGCCTGGTACTGGTCGGCGCGGATCTCCAGCTCACCGGCGACCATCGGGCCGGCGTCGGGCTGCGGCTGGCCGCGCCTGCGCCGCCGGACGACGGCCTCGATCCGAGCCATCACCTCCTCCGGATGCGACGGCTTGGCGATCCAGTCGTCGGCGCCGAGCCGGAGCCCGCGGACCCGCTGGGCGACGGTCGAGCCCTGGGTGCAGACGACGACGCCGAGTCCCGGAAGCATTCCGCAGACGCGCTCCAGGAACTCCCAGCCGAGCGGGCCGAGCACCGAGATGTCGACGAGGATTGCGTTTAGCTTCATGGACACGAGCTCGTCGGGCGGAATGCTCGACGACACGATCCGGTACTCCCAGCCGGCGGCGTCGAAACGGCGGGCGAGCACGCGCAGGAAGCCGCTATCCGTGTCGATGACGGCGAGCCGCACTGTTGCTGGCTGCAGGTTCATTCTTGGCCTGTGGGGCTTGCCGGCAGGTACGAGCGTGCCCCCGATCCTCTCATTCGCGCCCATGGTAGATGCCGCTGGGGCGCCACCTGGGCCCGTTCACAGGACTTTCACAGGTCACTTCTCGGAATCTTTACCTATTAGCGGGCTTTCGCCAACACACTGCCGCACGACGAGATCCTCTCTCGTGCAGCGCGCGGCCTCACTCCCTGCCCCGGGCCGCGCGCTACCTATTTCAGGAACGGCGCGGTAGCTCGGTCAGAAGGTGGCCGAGCGCACGCCGGTGGCGATCAGCACCAGCAGCCCGACGCCCACCAGCACGCGGTACACGACGAAGACGTCGTAGTTGTGGGTGCGGACGTAGCGCAGCAGCCCGAAGATCGCCAGGTAGCCGGAGATGGCAGAGGCGACGATCCCGGCGATGATCGGGCCGGTGACACCGTCCGGCAGGCCGTCGGTGATCGCCCCATAGCCCTTGACGGCGATCGCTCCCGCGGTGGCGGGAACGAGCAACAGGAACGAGATCCGCGCGGCGGCGTCCCGCGTGAACCCCAAGAAGCGCCCGGCAGTGATCGTGATCCCCGAGCGCGAGGTCCCGGGAGCCAGCGACAGCGCTTGGGCGACGCCGATGTAGAGCCCGTGATGGATCTTCACGTGATCGACGTCGAGTCGTTCGGGCATCCGATCCGCGACGCCGAGCAAAAGCCCGAAGAAGATCAGCTGGAGGGCGATCATCCACGGCTCGCCCAGGTTCTCGTCGATCGTCTCCTCGCCCAAACCGCCGACAATCACGGCAGGGATCGTGCCCACGATGACGACCCAGGCCAGATGCTCGTCGTGTCCGGAGATCGTGCGCGTCCTCAGGGTGGAGAAGAAGCCGCGCACCATGCCGGCGAGGTCTGCTCGGAAGTACCAGACGACGGCCACCAGGGTGCCGATGTGCAGGGCGACGTCGAAGGTCTTGTTGAAGTCCGGGTTCTCGCGCAGGAACGTATAGTCCTGCAGCCACGGGACCAGGATCAGGTGCCCGGACGAGGAGATCGGCAAGAACTCGGTCAGCCCCTGCACGATCCCGAGCAGGATCGCCTCCAAGATCGACATGAGCGCGGGATGGTAGGTTCCGGAGCGTGAGCCGCGCTTGGAGCATCACCCTCCTGGTGATCGCCACTGCACTCGGTTCGCTGTTGCTGGCCTCAGGCGCGATGGCCGCCGACGGCGAGGGGATCTACGGCCGCACCGACGACAAGGTCGTCACCTTTGCGAGCTTCATGGTGATCGGGTTCTTCGCCGTGCTGGTGACGGTCCTCTCGCTGATCCAAATTCGGCTCGAGAACCGCAAGGAGCGGGCGCGCGAGGAGCTCGAGCGCCTGCGGCGACCCTGAGCAAGGTCGCTTACGAGCGCGTCGGCGCCGCCGCGCTGCTGACCATCACCCGCCCCGAGCGGCGCAACGCCGTCGACGACGAGACCGCCGGCCTGCTCCGGAACGCCTTCGAAGAGTTCGAGGCCGACGACGACGCGCGAGCGCTGGTCTTGACCGGCGAGGGCACGGAGGCGTTCTGTGCCGGGGCCGACCTGAAGGCGTTCGCGGAGCGAGCCGCCGCGTTCGCCGGCGACGATCCCGAGGCGGAGGTGGGCGCCTGGCTCGACCAACGCCCCGATGGCCCGCTCGGGTTCACCCGTCTGACCCCCTCAAAGCCGGCAATCGCCGCGATCTCCGGCTGGTGCCTGGCCGGCGGCTTCGAGCTGGCGCTGTGGTGCGACCTGCGGATCGTGAGCTCGACCGCCCGACTCGGCTTCACCGAGCGGCGCTTCGGCGTGCCGTTGATCGACGGCGGCACGCAGCGGCTCCCGCGTGTCGTCGGGCTCGGGCGAGCGCTGGAGATGATCCTCACCGGCAGGATCGTCGAGGCGGAGGAGGCGCTGGATTGGGGGCTCGTCAACGAGGTCATGGCCGAGGGCGCTCACCTCGACCGGGCGCTCCAGATCGCCGAGGGACTCGCCGCCTACCCGCAGCAGACGATGCTCTCCGACCGGCGAGCTGCGATTGAGGGAATCGGGCTGCCGTTTGCGGACGGGCTCGCGCTGGAGGCCGAGCTGGGCCGCGACTCGGTGATCACCGGTATCGCCGGCGCCGCGCGCTTCGCCTCCGGTGAGGGCCGCGGCGCGGAGGGTGCCGGCGTCTGAGCGCACGACTGCGCCGGGGTCTTAAGCCCACGACTGCATCCTTTAGGGACCCATAGGCCAGTGAATGCTGCAGCGAGTGGCTTACGCGGCCGCTAGGAGCACTCGCAGAGCGAGGTATCGCTCCATTCAGGTCTCGATTCGGAACTCCGGTAGGAGGCGTTTCTCCGACTCGCCCTCGACCGAGGCGACGACTTCGACGTGGCCCTCCAGCGGGGTGCCGCGCAGCTTCGTCGCGAGGAGATCGTCGACCTGGAAGATCCCGGCGGAGTTGTTCATCTGGACCTCGATTCGAACAGCGCGCTCGGATCCGGCCGAGATGTTGACCTCGTCGATCGCAGCCGCCGAGATCGAGTGGATCCCAACCTGGCCCGAGGACACGGGCAGCCGCGACCGGCCGTGCGCCATGTCCAGCGCGTCGGCGACTCGCACCACCCCGGCCTCGACGGTGAAGGGCTCTCCGCGGCGTCGGTGGCCGATGATCGCGTGCAGCGACTCCGCCACGACGACGGTGAGCTCTGGATCCTCGTAGACGCCCGCGAGCAGGGCTCGCAGCTTGCGCTCGGCGAGAAAGAGGCTGAAGGCCTCGTGGTCCGAGCGGTGGATCGACATGCCGACGTCGTGCAGCAGGGCTCCGGCGGCAACCACGACCTCCGCATCGCGGTCGCGCATGCCGTGGTCGGCGACCATCGAGGGCTGGATCCCATCCTTGACCAGCAGCCGCAGGAGCCGCAGGGCGATGTTGAGCACGATCTGCACGTGCACCCACGAGTGGTCGGACATCCCGAGGCGCTCGGAGTTCACCTGCGCCATGTGCCACCAGCCCCGCACCTCGGGGTCGCCGTTGACCCCCTCGATCAGGGCGTCGAGCTTGCGGTTGCCGCGGGTCGGCGCCCGCACCTGCACCGCTTCGATCACCTCTGACGGGGGGCGTCCGCGCTCGCCCGGTCCAGCCGGTGCCTGGGCCTCGGCTTCGGCCTCGCCGGCGACTGAGTTCTCCTGGTCACCCACGCTCCGGCCATCCTCGCAGAGCCCGACGATTTTTCCGCCCGTTGGCGCGGTTACTGTGGCCGCGGTCCTGCCGATGGAGAGGCCGGCGATCGATACCTGCTGGCGCACCGGTCTCGCGGTGCCCGAGTGCTGTTGCCCGGCGTGCGTCGAGGCGATGCTCCGCCGGTTCCAGCCGGCGCTGCTGCCGGACGAGATTCGGATCACGCGCACCGAGACAAGATCCGAGGACCTGCAAGAGAGGCCTCGGGCTAGGCGCTCCGTGCCCCCGGGCCAGGCGGCCCTGGACTCTCGCGCACCGGCCGACTAGCATCGGGCAGGCCGTGCCCGACCTGCTGTCGATCGAGCGCCGTGACGAGGTCGCGATCGTGACCCTGCGGCGCCCCGAGAAGCGAAATGCCCTCTCGATCGAGCTGCGTCAGCAGCTCGCCGACGCGTTCGGCGCGCTCTCCGCCGACGACAACGTCGGCTGTCTGGTCCTCACCGGCGCCGGAAGTGCGTTCTGCTCCGGAATGGACACGTCTCAGTTCGGTGGCGACCGCGCGAATCGCGAGCGTCTGGTCGAGACCAGCACGGTCGCCTTCGAGGCGGTTGGAAACTGCCGTCGGCCGATCGTGGGCGCCGTCAACGGCCCGGCGCTTGCGGGTGGCTTCTCTCTCGCCCTCCTCTGCGATCTGCGGGTCGCCTCCGAGACGGCGGTCTTCGGGTACCCGGAGCTGCCGCGTGGCATCCCTCCGAGCTACGCCGCCGCCCGCGCGGTGCTGCCGGCCACGGTGGCGCAGGAGCTTTGCCTCACCGGCCGCCTGGTGCGTGCCCCAGAGGCGCAGAAGCTGGGCGTCGTCCGCGAGGTCGTCCGGGGCGATGTGGTGCCACGCGCCCTGGCGCTGGCCGAGCGAGTGGCTGCCCTCCCGCGCAAGGCGATCCTCGAGACCAAGCGCCGGACCCTGCTCGAGCGCCGGCACCTGTGGGGCTTCTTGTTCGAAGAGGAGGCGCGGGTCTTCCGCCGCGCGCTGCTCGGCGAGGAGCGGACCAACGCCGGGGACCTCCAAGAGAGGTCCTCGGGTTAGGGCTCGTTACCTGACCCGGCAGCTCGTAAGCGCCTGCGCCGCGACGATGTCGCTAGCCCGGGCCTAGCTCGCGGGCGACGCGGCCACGAGCAGGTGTCGCCAGACGTAGACCTCCCAGCTCGCCGCCACTATAAGGATGGGGATCGCGATCGCCACGGTGACGAACGTCGCCGCGAGCAGGTCGTGGCACTCGCCCCTGCGGCTGGCGATCGTCCACGCGGCAAGCGGCAGGAACAGCGCCACGAGCTCCGGGAGCGCATGTGGCAGCACGGTGAGCACGAGCATCGCCGGTGAGATCTCGAGCTGGTTGGCGAGCTGCGACCCCATCAGGCCGAGCGCATAGGCCTGCGTAACGAGCGAGAAGCAGGTGACCACGACGACCCATGCGATCGCCACCGGCCGCGCGCGTTCGTGGATCCAGCGCTTAAAGCCGGACCGGCGTTCGGCGCTGAGCGCCAGCGGGCTGCCGGCGATGAATCCCGCGACGCACGCGGTAGCGTGAAGAGCCAGCACGAGCGAGTTGCGCAGCAGGATCGAAGCCAGGTCGTCGGCTGAGACCGTGGCGTTGACTCCGGGAACCGCAAGGGGCGTGAGGTCCGGCTGCGCGACCGACGCCACCACAAGCACCGAAAGCAGCAGGGCGCACGCCACCGCGAGGGCCCCCACGAACCAATCGCCCAGCACGGGCCCGGGTTGGGCGTTCCAACGCGCCAGCGCTCCGCGCGTGTCGCGGAGCCCCCGCACGAGCACGAAGTCGTTGACGCTCACCTACCTGAGATCGGCGGGCAGCTCCTCAGACGTGAGGTCCGACTAGCTGCCGCAGACGGGCCACGGACTGGAGCCGGCGCGGCTGTAGAGAAGCGCGGCGCGGTAGTCCTGTTCGGGCTCGGGCGCCTCGGCGGGGTTGCCCGACCCGCCGAGGGACTGCCAGGTGCCGAGGTCGAACTGATACTTGCCGTAATGGCCGGCGGCATTGACCGCGGTCGGATCGCCGCCCGATTCACACGCCGCGATGCTGTCGAGGGTCGCCTGCGAGACGCCGAGATCTTCAACGCTCGGGGTCGCGGTCGCGTTCCGCTGCTCCCTCTCGGCGCGCTTCTCGACGCGCTCCACGTGGGCGTCGATCGCACGCTCGAAGCGGTGCGCGGGCCGGTCGATCAGTTCCAGCTTTGCGGCGGATGCCGTCGCAACACCCGTCAATGCGATGCCCGCCACGCATGCGACCGCGGCGACTTGCCGTCCTGCGAACACGGAAGAACCACCTCCGTTCATGTGCCCGCGCATCCGTGGCGCGGGCGGCTCCTAACCCCCTGGGCGTCGTTAGGCTCGTTGGGCGCCGATCGGCGGCGCGTGCCCGAGGGACGTCGGTGCGAACGCGGCAGGGTGGCAGCGGAATCGGGCTTTATGTGTGACGACGGTCACAGATGCCACAAAACGCTCACAATTCAGGCCTGCGGGTGGCGCGCCAGTCCTTCGCTCACCGCCCAGCGTTCGGCACGGCCGTCTCGGAAGCGATCATGCGGCGGGTGGCCGCGGGTGAGCTCGGGCCCACCCTGCGCCTCCACCGTCCCGCGCGGGAGCTCGCCTTCTCCAAGCACGACGCGGCCGCTACGGGCTTTCCCTCCGCGGTCGCTGTCGCTCGCGCGGCCGGCTTCGACCCCGTCATTCGCCTCGCCGGGGGCCGAGCCGCCGTCTTTCACGAGGGCACGCTGGCGCTCGCCTGGTCGCGCCCCGAGGCACGACCGGTCGCCGGCACCCGAGAGCGCTTCGAGGAACTCGCGGGAATCGTGGCGGCGGCGCTGAGCCGGCTTGGCGTCGACGACGTGCGCGTTGGCGAGGTCCCCGGCGAGTACTGCCCCGGTGCCTGGAGCGTCAACGCGCGCGGGCGGGTGAAGCTGGCCGGCATCGGGCAGCGACTGATCGCCGGCGCCGCGCACCTGGGCTGCGTGCTCGTGGTCTCCGACACGGCGCTGTTGCGCTCAGGGCTGGAGCCCGTCTACGCCGCCCTGGACCTCGAGTGGGACCCGGCGACCGCCGGCAGCGTCGAGGACGAGGCGCCCGGCGTGGGGCCCGACGATGCCGAGGCGGCCCTGCTGGCAGAGCTGAGCGCGCGGTACGAGCTGATCGACGCAGAGCTCGACCCGGAGACCCTCGAGTTGGCGGAGCGGCTCGAGGCAGCGCACCGGCCCACTGAGAGCTGACCTCGGGCTGCCATCATCCAGCCATCGAGGCGACGACGGCTGGGATCGGTGTAACGGAGGCGGAGCGCGAGGAGGCCAACGAGCCCCGCGTCACGCCCCTGGAGCTGTTCTTCGACCTCGTCTTCGTCTTCGCTTTCACCCAGGTCACGACCCTGATGTCGGATAACCCGACCTGGGAGGGCGTCGGCCAGGGCATGCTGGTGTTGGCCGCGATCTGGTGGTCGTGGGGTGGCTACGCGTGGCTCACCGACACGCTTGCCTCCGACGACGGGATCGCGCGCGTGGGACTGCTGTCGGCGATGGCGGCGATGCTGATCGCGGCTTTGGCCGTGCCCCAGGCGTTCGGCGACGACGCGGTGGTCTTCGGCTGTGCGTACTTCGCCGTCCGCCTGATCCACATCGCGGTGTACACGTACGGCGCGCCCGACGTCGACGCGCGGGGCGCGATCGTCAACCTCGCGCCCGGCCTGCTCGGCGCCCCGGCCCTGTTGATCGTCGCGGGGTTCCTCGACGGCGGGGCCCAGGCAGGACTCTGGATCGTCGCCCTGCTGCTCGACTATGGCACCCCGTACGTCCTCGACGTGACCGGCTTTCGCGTGTCGCCGTCGCATTTCGCGGAACGCTTCGGGCTGATCGTCATCATCGCGCTCGGCGAGTCGATCGTCGCGGTCGGCGCCGGCCTCGGCGGCGACGCGCTGACCGCCGGCGTGATCGTTGCCGCGCTTGGCGGGATCGCGATCGCGGGCGCCCAGTGGTGGGCCTACTTCGACGTGGTGGCAATCGTGGCTGAGCGGAAGCTGCGAGAGGCCACCGGTCTGGAGCGCAACCGGCTCGCCCGCGACTCCTGGGGTGTCATGCACGGGCTGCTGATCGCGGGCATCGTCCTCGTCGCACTCGGAATCAAGAAGACGCTGGGCGATGTTGACGATCCGCTGAAGACTGTCCCCGCGGCGGCGCTGTGCGGCGGAGCCGGGCTGTACTTCCTCGGCCACATCGCGATCAGGTTGCGGACCATCGGCACGTTGAACCGACCCCGTCTCCTGACAGCGTTCCTGTGCCTGGCCCTGATCCCGTACGCGACCGAGGTCGATGCCGTGGTCGCCGTGCTCACCGTCGCCGCAGTGCTCGTCGCGTTGGTTGCCTACGAGGCGGCGGTGCTGAGGGAACGGCGCGCCGAGATTCGCGCCGCGGCACACCAGCACTAGCCTGGTGCCATGCGGCTGCTCTGCTTCAGCGATCTGCATCGCGATCTCGACCAGGCCGCCCGCCTGGTGGAGATGAGCGCCGACGCCGACGCCGTGATCGCGGCCGGCGACTACGCCTCGATTCACGAGGGTCTCCCCGAGACCATCGACGCGCTCAGCGCGATCACCGCGCCGACGATCGTGATTCCCGGCAACAACGAGACGGCCGACGCCCTGCGGGCGGCCTGCGCCGGCTGGGAGACGGCGACGGTGCTACACGGAGAGACGGCCCGGCTCGACGGCGTGGAGTTCTTCGGCCTCGGCGCCGGCGTGCCGATCACCCCCTGGGACTGGAGCTACGACCTGTCCGACAATGACGCCGCCGAGCTGCTCCGGGCCTGTCCGGAGGGGGCTGTTCTCGCCGTCCACTCGCCGCCGTACGGCCACTGCGACGTGGCAGGCAGCGGCGATCACCTCGGCAGCACCGCCATCCTGGAGGCGATCGAGTTGAGGCGACCCCCGGTCGCGGTCTGCGGCCACATTCACGAGAGCTGGGGCACCGAGTCCCAGATTGCCGAGACCCGAGTGCTCAACCTCGGTCCCTCCGGGACCTGGGTCGAGGTCTAGCGAACCGGCTCCTCGGAGCGCTTGACCGCGTACCACACGCCGCCGAACTCCCGCACGTCCTGACAGAGCACGATCCCGAGCGGGTCGTCGTTGCACCTGCTCCCGCGACCGTCGCGCGTGAACAGGTAGAGGGCGTAGCCGTCGCTGGCGAACAGAACCCGGCCGAAGCGGGTCCGCTTCAGACGAACCTTGGTGCGCTTGGCGGCGGACGTCGTCGCCGGCTCGCCCGCCTTTGCGGTGGTCCCGGCCACCGCCTCGCGTCGATTCGTTACGGCGACAGGCACAGCTGCGTGTTCATGATCCAGGCTCGACATGGACTCGACCGAGATCCTGATCCCCGCCCTGCTCGTCGCGGTCGCGGCGCTCAGCGCCGCCGCAGGCTGGCTACAGATCCCCTACCCGATCCTGCTCGTGCTCGGGGGGCTCGCGCTGGGCTTCATCCCGGGCATCCCGGAGGTCGAGCTGGACCCGGATTTGGTCCTGCTCGGAGTCCTGCCGCCGCTGCTGTACTCGGCGGCATTCTTCGCCGACCTCCGAGCACTCCGGAGCTACGCGCGGGCTATCTCGCTCACGGCGATCGGGCTCGTGCTGCTGACCACCGTGGCCGTTGCCGTGGTGGCCCACGCGATGATCGACGAACTCAGCTGGGCCGGCGCCTTCGCGCTTGGGGCAATCGTTTCGCCCACGGATCCGATCGCGGCCACGACCATCATGCGCCGGCTCGGAGCGCCGCGACGAGTCGTGATTGCAGTCGAGGGCGAGAGCCTCGTGAACGACGCCAGCGCGCTGGTCGCGTATCGGGTAGCCGTGGCCGCGGCGGTCGGCGGCAGCTTCTCGTTGATGGAGGCGGCAGGTGAGTTCGTCCTGGCGGGCGTCGGCGGCGTCGTGATCGGTCTTGCGGTCGGCTGGCTCAGCGCCGAGGTGCGCCGCCGACTGAAGGACCCGCCGGTCGAGATCGCCGTCTCGCTCTTCACCGGTTACGCCGCGTTCTTGCCAGCTGACGCGCTCGGTCTCTCGGGGATTCTGGCCGCAGTGACGGCGGGCATCTACGTCGGCTGGCACGCCCCGACGATCGCGTCGCCGGACGTGCGCCTTCAGGGCTTCGCGTTCTGGGAGATCTTGGCGTTCCTGCTCAACACCGGCCTGTTCGTGCTGATCGGGCTGCAGCTTGCCCCGATTCTCGACGAGCTCTCGGGCGAGTCGACGTTGGAGGCGGCCGGATACGCGGCGGTGGTCAGCGCAATCGTGATCGCGACCCGCTTTGTGTGGTTGTTCACCACGCCGTACGTGATCCGCGCGCTCGATCGGCGCCCGTCGCAGGTCGAGCGCCGGTCGAGCGCGCGGGAGCGCGTGATCATCGGCTGGAGCGGGATGCGCGGAGCCGTCTCGCTCGCTGCCGCGCTGGCGATCCCATTGGAGACGGACGCCGGCGCCCCGTTCCCCGGCAGGGATGTGATCCTGCTGATCACGTTCGGGGTAATCGTGATCACGGTCGTGGGCCAGGGCCTGACGCTGCCAGCGCTGATCCGCCGCCTCGGGATTCGAGACACCGGAAACGAAGAGGAAGAGGAGGTGCGGGCGCGGATCGAGGCGGCGCAGGCGGCCCTGGAGCGGCTCGAAGAGCTTGCAGATGCCGACTGGGTGCAGCCCGGCACGATCGACCGCGTCACGCGTTTGTACGACTACCGCCGGCGACGCTTCGCCGCCCGCACCGGTGAGGTCGAGGACGAGGGCTTCGAGGACCGAGCGGTCGGCTACCAGCGCCTGATGCACAACCTGTACGACGCGCAGCGCCAGATGCTCCTGCGCCTTCGCAACGAGGGTCGGATCTCCAACGACGTCATGCATCGGATCGAGCGCGAGCTCGACCTCGAGGAGTCCCGGCTGGAGATCTAGGCTGGGTACCTTTCGTGGAGGCCATGGCCACGGCGACGGGTGAGGCTCAGCAGAGTGCGCGATGGGGTCGCGACGTGAAGACCCTCAGCGCAGCGCGGCGCGAGTTTCTCCGCAAGCGTTCGCCCTGGATTCTCGCGGGCGCGATTGTCGCCGTAGCCGGACTCAGACTGGCGCTCGGAGAGTTCAGCTGGCGCGACGCCGTCGCCGCGGCCGCGATGCTGGTCGTCTATCCGTTCGGCGAGTGGGCGATCCACGTCTACCTCCTGCACATGAAGCCGTTCGAGATTGCGGGTCGCAGAGTCGAGCCCCCGGCGGCCCGAGACCATCGCGAACACCATTTACAGCCCAACGACCTGGGCCTGATCCTGCTCGGACCCAAGGAGCTGGGCCAGCTCCTGGGGCTGGCGGTTCCAGTCGTGGTGGCGGTCGGCGCCCTGGCCGTGGGCGCCTTCGCAGGGCCCGTTCGCGTTGCGGTGTGGCTGAGCGCGGTGCTGGCGGGCTACTGCGCGATCTTCGTCTACGAGTGGACGCACTTTGTGATCCACACCGCGCATCGCCCGCGCTCCCGCTACTACCGCGCGATCTGGCGCAACCACCGCCTGCACCACTTCAAGAACGAGCACTACTGGCACGGGATCACCAACAACGTCAGCGACCGCGTGCTTGGCACGAACCCGGAGCAGAGCGAGGTCGTGCGCTCCCAGACCGCGCGAACACTCGATCCGGGACCGGCGGCCTGAGCGGCCGGTTCAGGCGCGCACTCGCACGCGACCCGCCAGAACCGCGAAGCTGACCGCGAACAGCGCGGCGCAGATCGCGTAGGGCACGGCATCCGAATACGCGTCCGCGAGTGCGGCGCCGGCCGACCCGCCGACGACCTGTCCTCCGGCCCAGGCGAGGTTGACGAGGGCAAACGCAAACGCCTGGTCGACCCCCTCCGCCTCGGCGGCGTCCGACAGCAGCGCCATCGAGGGTGCCCACAGCAGGGATAGGGCCAGCGCTGCCCCGACGACAGCAAGGGCCAGCAGGACCACGAGATCGGGAAGCGGCAACAGCAGGGCGGCGGCTCCGCACGCGGCGAGACCGGCCCGGATCGGAAGCTCCCGGCCACGCCTGTCCGAGAGGGCGCCGGCAGCGCGACTCGAGACGGCCTCAACTGCGGCCGCGACCAAGAACACCGCCCCGATTGCGACGCCGCTTGCCCCGAGCTCGTCGAGTCGCAGCGGCGCGAGTACGTCGAGGACACCGGCGAACAGCGACGGAAGCGCGACGAGCCAGACGGCTGCGAGCACCGGGACGCTGACCAGCGCGGTTGTGATGTGACGCAGCCCAGGCGCCTCCGACGGCGGCGGTGCGGGCAGCGACGCCGCCCACGCGGCGAGCACGATCGCCACGATCGCCACGGCGCCGAAGACGGGCTCCGGTCCCGCGACGGTTGCGGCGCCGCCAAGCACCGGGCCGAGCAGGACGCCAGCGATCGCAGCCGCAAGCGCCGAGCCGATCAGCTCACCGCGACGGTCGCGCGACGAGGCCGCCATCAGCCAAGCCAATCCGCCGGTCCAAGCGCAGGCTCCGCCCAGGCCCTGCGCAAAGCGCGCCGTGTCGAGCACCGCGACGGAGTCTCCGAACGCAAACGCCAGGCTGGAGCTGCCGAGCAGCGTGAGGCCGACGAGCAGCGTGCGTTTGACCCCGATCCTCGCCGCCAGCCAGCCGCTAGGGAGTGACCCGATCAGCGTCCCTGCCGGATAGGCAGCACTGAGAACGCCGGCCGCCGTCTTCGAGAGGTCCAGGTCGTCGGCGTACGCGGGCAGCAGCGGCGCGATCGCCGCGTAGAACATGGTGTCGACGAGGACAACGGTGGCGACGAGCGCGAAGAGACGGCGCATCCCGCCACGCTAGCGGGGGATCAGCGCGGCAGGTATCCGCTTCGGGTGCTTGGCGCTCTCGGTCGGTGGCCTAACTGAAGTGCCATGGAGAGCTCCGGGCCAAGCGCGTCGCAGAACCAGATATCGACCACAGCGCGCTCATAGCGCGTACTCTCGCAACCGGACCTCAAGCGCGCCTGAAGCGCGAAAACTGCGGAAGGAGCAAGGATGGGACAGCCGGTGGTCCACTTCGAGGTGATCGGCAAGGACGGCGTGAACCTGCAGAACTACTACTCGGACTTGTTCGGGTGGGAGATCTCGGCGGACAACCCGATGAACTACGGCATCGTCGCCCGGGAGGACAACCTGAACGCCGGCGGCGTCGGGATCGGCGGGGGCATCGGGGCGGGGCCGGAGGGCTACGACGGGCACCTCACCTTCTACGTCGAAGTCCCGGACGTCGAGGCCGCGCTGGCGAAGGCGGAGAGCCTGGGCGGGAAGCGGCTCATGGGACCCGACGAGGTCCCCGGCATGGGTCTGGTGCTGGGGCACTTCAGCGACCCCGAGGGTCACCTGGTCGGCGTCATTCAGTCCTAGCCCGCAGGGCTACAATTGAACCCACATACGGGGGCGAATCAGATTCGACGTGGAGTCGATCGTCCCGATGTTGCGAGTCGAGGATCCGGGTTGGCCTCGTTAAATAACCCCGGAAAACCATAATTGCGGACCACGAGTTCGCCCTCGCCGCTTAGCTAGAACCTAAGCAGTGAGCGTCGGTCCTCCCTCGGCCCGTGGGGAGGGGTTCCGGCGTCAACAACGGGCTGGCCCTGAGGTAAGACCCTCGACTGACGGGGACATTTGCAGGAGGGTTGTGGCGCCGGGGACGTGCCCCGCGGATCGACCGACCCGGACGCCGAGATCGGACTCCGCGGGTACGCTCGTAGAAGGCATCAGGACAGCTCCGCGGACGTGGGTGCGATTCCCACCGCCTCCATAGAAGCTCCATAGAGCACCGGCCTATCCTCAGGGGGAGATGACAGACCACCCGAGCACCAGATGGCCCGCGCCGGCAACCGAGCCGGCCGAGCCCGACTACGAACCCATCCAGCCCGGATCGGGGCGCGGGTCTTCGTGGCGCGAGCGCCTGCGCAAGGCGGGCGGGCCCATCGCTGCCTTCCTCGTGCTGCTGGCGACCAAGGGCAAGGCGATCCTGCTCCTGCTCCCGAAGCTGAAGATCTTCACGACCTCGGCCTCGATGCTGGTCTCGATCGCCGCCTATGCGCTGATCTGGGGCTGGGCGTTCGCGGTGGGCTTCGTGCTGCTCCTGCTCCTGCACGAGCTCGGGCACGTGATCCAGCTACGGCGCGAGGGCGTCGAGGCCTCCGCGCCGATGTTCATCCCCTTCCTGGGTGCGGTGATCGCCGCGAAGTCGATGGGCGACGACGCTGCCGCGGAGGCTCGGGTCGGCCTCGCCGGGCCGATTCTCGGCAGCATCGCGACCCTGGTGCCGCTGGGCATCTGGCTTGCTACCGACAACGAGTTCTGGCAGGCGCTGGCGTACGTCGGCTTCTTCCTCAACCTGCTCAACCTGCTCCCCGTGCTGCCGCTGGACGGCGGGCGAGCGATGGCGGCGCTCAGCCCCTGGGTGTGGTTCGTTGGTTACGCCGGCCTCGTCGGGCTCACGATCGCCTTCCCGAACCCGATCCTGATCCTGGTGCTCATCTTCGGCGGCGTCGAGAGCTGGCGTCGCTGGAAGGCGCGCAACACACCGGAGAGCCGCGCCTATCACGCGATCCCGGGCCGGACGCGAGCCCTGGTGGCGGTGACGTACCTCGGCCTCGCCGCGGTGCTGGCGGTCGGCGTCGCTGAGACGTTCCTCGAAAAGGACTTCGGCGACGTCTAAACCAACTAACGACACAAGCCGCTTTAGCCGCTGAAGCGGCTCACGGAATCTCCGGCACCTCGCGCACGACCTCGGTCGCCGGCTTGTCGTCGCGCAATCCCTTGTAGCTCGGGTGTCGGAGGGTGCCGGCGTTGGTCCACTCGGAGAACACGACCTCGGCGACCAGCTTCGGCTCGACGAAGATTGCGTCCTTCTGCGGCTGGCGCCCTTCGAACGGGCTGTCGGAGCGACGCAGCGGCTTGAGCCGTTCGGACAGAAGACGCAGCGCGGCAGCATCGAATCCCGTCCCGACCTTGCCCGCGTAGCGCAGCCGCCGCTCCGACCCCTCTCCCTCGTAGTAACCGACCAGCAGCGCCCCGATCTCCCCCTCACGGCGTCCCTTGCCGGGCACCCAGCCGCCGATCACGATCTCCTGCTCGCGAACGTTCTTGACCTTGAGCCAATCGCGACTGCGTTTGCCGGGCACGTAGCGACTGCCGAGGCGCTTGGCGATGATCCCCTCCAGGCCGCGCTCCCGGCTCGCGGCCTGAAGCTTCGACCCCTCGCCGCGATGGTAAGACGGCGTCTGCCAGCTCTCGCCGTCGAGACCGAGCGCCTCGAGCTCCCAGCGGCGGTCCTCGTAGGCGACGTCGAAGAGCGACTTCCCATCGAGGTACAGCAAGTCGAAGATCGCGTAGGTGACCGGGACATCCCGGATGCGTCGGCGAACCTCGGCGTCTGAGGCGACGTGCATGCGGGTCTGCAGGCGCTGGAAGCTTGGCCTGCCTCGCTCGTCGAAGGTGGCCAGCTCGCCGTCGAGCACCGCCTGGCGCGCCCCGAGCTGCTCGAGCAGGCCGCGCACTTCGGGGTATTGGCCGGTGATCTCCCGCAGGTTGCGACTCTCGAGCCGCAGGTGGCCCGGCTCGCAGTAGGCGATGGCGCGCACGCCGTCCCACTTGATCTCGAACCCCCAGTTCTCTTCGTCGGGAGGCAGGTTGGCCAGCGTCGCCTTCATCGGCTCGATTCGCTCCGGCATCGGCTCGCGGCCCTCCTCGGGCGGATCCATGCGATGGATCATCCAGTCATCGCCGCGTGTTTGGAACAGCGCGTAGCGTCCGCGCACGCGCTCGCCCTCCAGACTGACGACCACCTTCTTCGGCTCGAACTTCTCGGCCTGGTACGCCCCGCGATCCCAGATCTTCACCTCGCCGGCGCCGTACTCGCCCTTCGGTATCTCTCCCTCGAAGTCGAGGTATTCGAGCGGATGGTCCTCGGTGCGGACGGCGAGGCGATTCTGCTTTGGGTCCTGGGGAACGCCTCGGGGGAGCGCCCAAGACACGAGGACGCCGTCGCGCTCCAACCGGAAGTCCCAGTGCAGGCGCCGCGCGTGATGCTCCTGGATCACGAAGCGCCCGCCCTCGCCCTCGTCGGCACCGCCGTCGGCACCCGGTTCGGGCGTCCGGTCGAAGGACCGCTTCTCGCGGTAACGCTCGAGGCGCTCGGAGGACTTGCTCACGACAGGAGGTCTACCCCACCGTGCGGTGCCGTAGCCCCCAATCCGATAGACACCCGTAGACATGGCCGAGCGCGAGTGCGACGTCGTGGTCCTGGGCGCTGGGCCCGCCGGGGAGGTCTGCGCCGGCCGATTGGGCCAAAGCGGCCTCGAGGTCGCGCTCGTGGAGCAGCACCTGGTCGGCGGCGAATGCTCGTACTACGCCTGCATGCCATCGAAGGCCTTGCTGCGGCCCGGCGAGCTGTTGGCCGAGGTCCAGCGAGTCCCCGGGGCGCGTGAGGCGGTGACCGGCACGCTCGACGTCCAGGCGACGTTGCGGCGTCGCGACGGGGTGATCCACCACCGCGACGACTCCACGCAGCTCCCCTGGCTGGAGGATCGGGCCGTCGAGCTGGTCCGCGGGCGTGGCGCGCTGGACGGGGAGCGGCGTGTGGTCGTTGGGCCCGATGTGATCACCGCTATGCGCGCGGTCGTCGTCTCCACCGGAACCGCCAGCGCGATGCCCCCGATCGAGGGGCTCGCGGAGGCGCGGCCGTGGGGCAGCCGCGAGGCCACCACGGCCGAGCGCGCTCCGGGACGGCTGCTCGTGCTCGGTGGGGGAGCGGTCGGAGTTGAGCTCGCGCAGGCGTGGGGCAGCCTGGGTTCGAGTGTGGCGCTGGTTGAGGCAGCGGACCGCATCCTGGCCCCGGAGGAGCCGTTTGCCAGCGCCGAGGTTACGCGGGGGCTCGAGGACACCGGGGTCGAGGTCCGGGTCGGGGCGAGGGCCGAGGGCGCGAGCCGAGGAGAGAGCGGCCAGGTGTCGCTGCGGCTGGCGGGAGGGGACGAGCTTCGCGGCGACGAGCTCCTGGTCGCGGTGGGACGGCGTCCACGCACCGACGACATCGGCTTGGAGTCGGTCGGGATCGACCCCGGCGGCTACCTCGCCACCGACGATCAGCTCCGCGTGAACGGCCGGGATTGGCTGTACGCGATCGGCGACGTCAACGGCCGGGCCCAGCTCACCCACATGGGCAAGTACCAGGCGCGGCTTGCCGCCACCGCGATCCTCGGCAAGCAGGTGACCGCTGGAGCCGAGAGTCGGGGCTCGCCCAGGGTCACCTTCTCCGATCCGCAGGTCGCCGCCGTCGGGCTCACGCTGGCCAAGGCGCAGGAGCGGGGGATCGACGCGAGGGCGGTGGACGTCAAGACGGCGGGCAACGCGGGGGCCAGCTTCGTCGGGCGCAACGCGCCCGGCACGAGCCGGATCGTGGTCGACGAGGAGCGCAAGGTGATCGTGGGCGCCACCTTCGTCGGCCCTGAGACCTCGGACATGCTGCACGCGGCGACCGTCGCCGTGGTCGGCGAGGTCCCGCTCGACCAGCTTTTGCACGCCGTGCCCTCGTTTCCCACCCGCAGTGAGGTCTGGCTGTACCTGCTCGAGGAGTACGGGCTCTGACCCGAGGGGTTAGACCCGAACGCGTTTCTTCAGGTCCTCTAGAAGCTCCCGCGGGAAGCCCGGGATCGACTCGAGCTCGTCCACCGACTCGAACTTGCCAGATCGCTCGCGGTACGCGAGCACTCGGCCCGTCTGGGTCACCGAGAGGCCGAGGTCTCGAAGCTGGTTGTAGTCGGCCGTGTTGAGGTCGACGGGGCCCTCCTCGCCGGAGGACGCCACCCAGCGCGGCGGCTCGGGCCCGGGCGGTTCTGGCGCGGGCCGCGGTTCTGGCGTGGGCGGCGGCTTCGGTTCCGGATCGGGCTCGGGTGGCGAAGGCTCCGGTGCCGGCTGGGGCGTCCGCGGCAGGTCGGGTGATGGCTCGGGTGCTGATGGCTGAGCCGGGCCCGTTTCGCGCATCTGCTCGCTGAGCCTCTCGACCGCCGCCTGGGCCCGCTCCTCGGCCTCCGCGGCACGGCGCTCGGCCTCGGCGATGCGCTCCAGCGTCTCCCTCAGCCGCTCGGAGCGCTGCACCTCTTCGGCGCGCAGCGCCGCCAGCCGTTCGGCCCGCGCGGCTCGCTCCTCGGCTTCAGCTGCCTGCGCCTCGATCTCCTCCAGTCGGTGCGCCGCCTGCTCGAGCGCCTCCCCCGTTCGCTCCTGACTCTCCAGGAGCCGCTGCTCTGTTTCCTGAAGCTCGGCGGCCAGGTCCCTTTCGTCCGCCTGACGCATCTCGAGCTGGCGGTCGGCCTCGGCGAGGCGTCCCACGAGTGCGTCGGACTCGGGCTGGGCTTTGTGCTCGCCCTCCGCCTGAAGCCTTCGCTCCGCGGCTTCAGTGGCGGCTTCAGCCGCTTCTCGCGCGCGGATCTCGGCATCGGCTCGAGCCTCCTCCAGCCGGCGTTGCGCCTCGCGTTGCCGTTCCTCGACTTCGCGAATCCGCCGGTCGGCCTCCGCCCGGATCCGCTCTTCTGAGAGTCGCATCCGCTCGTCGTCGGACTCGCGCTCGGTCTCGGCGAGCCGGTTCAGCGCGTCGCGTTCGACCGACTCCCGCAGCTTCACCTCGTCGGCGGCCCGCGCCGAGCCGATCGCCGACGCGGCAGCTGGCGCGATCGAAGCCTCAGCAGCGGGCTCCTCAACCACCGGCGCCTCGACGGCGGGCTCCACGGGTGCGGGCTCCTTGACCACGGCCTCCTCGGGCGCTGGCGCCTCGGCCGCCTCGGGCTCCGTGACCGCGGTCTCCTTGGGCGCGGGCGCCTCGGTCGCCTCGGGCGTTTGGGGCTTTGGCTGCTTCTTGGCCTTGCGCCCGGCCTTCTTAGCCTCTCGCTGCAACTCCCGCGCCCGCCGCGCCTCGTCCCGCTGCTGGCGTCGCTCGGCGATCGCCCGCTCGCGCTCCTCCGTTGACCGAGCCTTCTCAGCGGCCTTGGCGACACGGCGCTCCTCGCGCTCGCGCTTGCGCCGCTGAGAGCGCGACTCCTCCGCGGCGGCCGGCTGCGGCGCCGCCGGCTCTGGACCGGCCGACGATCGTGACCGCGTGGCCTCGCGCCGCTCCGCACGCTCGGCTCCCTCGCGCTCATTTTGGACCTCGCGGGCGTGCTCTCGCTCGGCCCGCTTCTGCGCCCGCTGCGCGCTGCGTTCGGCGCGCTCGCGCCTACGGCGGTCGCGCCGGGATTCAGCCGCCGTGGGCGGCGGCGGCACGCTCGGGGGAGGCGCGCTCGACGGCGGTGAGAGGTCGGCGGCTTCGTCCTCGTCTTGTGGAACGTCGGTGCGCTCCGGCTCTCTCTGAGGGGGGTCCTCGCTCTCCTGCTCCTTGTGAGGGGTCGGCGCCGCGTCCGGCTCAGCAGCGCCAGCGGCCTCTTCCCCGTTGTTGCGACGCGTCAGCCTGAAGGAACGCAAGGCGTAATCCTCGCACGCCGCTCTACCGCGAGCGCTGCCGTTCGCTGAGCTCGCGCTCGACGTCTCGCAGAACGTCGCGCTCGCGGATCTCGCGCCGGCGATCCCGCTGTTCCTTGCCGCGCGCGAGCGCCAGCTCCACCTTCGCGTGCGGCCCCTTGAAGTAGATGCGCGTGGGAACGAGGGTGAGACCCTTGCGTTGCGAGCGCCCGATCAGCCGCTCGATCTCGTATCGGTGCAAGAGCAGCTTCCTGGGCCGCTCGGAATCGTGATTCTGGATGCTCGCGGGCTCGTAGGGCGGGATGTACGCCCCCCGCAACCAGACTTCCCCGTCCTGGATCACGGCGTACGCGTCGCCGATCTGCGCCTTTCCTTCCCGCAGCGCCTTCACCTCCGACCCGTAGAGCTGGATTCCGCACTCGAACCGTTCGAGGAGCTCGTACTTGTGCCGCGCGCGACGATTGGTGGTCACGTCGCCCGAGGCCGGCTTTCGCTTAGCCATGGTCCGGCTCCCTCGACGGTGCGAGGTCGACGCGTCCCCGGGGAGCGTCGACGTCGGTGACCACCACACCGACCGGATCCCCGAGGCGGATCGTCTTGCCGCTGCGCCCGCCCACCAGCGCGGTTTCGGTCTCGTTGAGGTCGAAGCGCTCGCCCCGCAGCCGACGCGCCGGGAGAAATCCCTCGTAGACGTCAGCCACCTCACCGCCGAAGCGCACGAACGCCCCGGCGCCAACTACTCCCGAGACCTCGCCCTCGAACTCCCGGGACGGGTCGCACTCGAACAGCTCGCGCCGCAGCAGGAACGCCGCACAGGCCTTGTCGGCGTCGCGCTCAATCGCTGCCGAGGAGCGCTCGCGGTCCGAGCTCCGCCAGCCGGCCTCGCCCACCGCAGGCGGATCCGGCTCGGCCTCTCCGGCTCCCATCACTGACAGGAGGGCACGATGTGCGACCAGGTCCGGATAGCGCCGGATCGGCGAGGTGAAGTGCACGTAGGCCGGACTGCCGAGCCCGGCGTGGCCGATGTTCTTGGGGCTGTAGATGGCCTGCTTGAGCGAGCGGAGCACGAGCGATGTATACGCGTCCCGCCCGTGTCCGCGACGCTCCGCCTCGCGGGCGACGAGGCGGCTCGCCTCGCCGGCCAGCTCCCCCGCCTCCTGCGGGGAGAGCGTCTCGGGCAGCGGCGGTGTTGGGATCTCGAGCGCGGCAAGCTGCTCGATCAGATGCGCGATGCGCGCAGGGTCAGGCTTCTCGTGCACGCGGTACAGGGTCGGAGTGCCGCGGCGCTCGAGTAGCGCGGCGACCTGCTCGTTGGTCGTGATCATCAGGTGCTCGATCAGCTTGTGCGCCTCCGTCTGGGGAACCGACTTGGCGCCCAGAACCTGGCCCTCGGAGTCGAACTCGAACTCCGGCTCGAACGACTCCACCTCGAGCGCCGCAACCGGCCTGCGGGCCGCAAGGGCCGCCGCCGCGCGGCGGGCGAGGGTGAGCGGCTCGGCGATCGCCTCGGGCGGCTCGGCGCGGCCGGCGAAGAACTCGTCGAGCTGCTCGTAGTTAAGACGTGCGTCCGAGCGCACCAGGCTGCGGTAGAAACTCACGGAGCCCGGCTCGCCGGCGGCAGATACGACCATCTCAACCGTCACCGCCAGGCGCTCGACTCCCGGCCCGAGGCTGCACGCGTCGGCACTCAGCGCCTCGGGGAGCATCGGCTCCACCGCTCCCGGCACGTAGGTGCTGGTCGCGCGCCGCAGCGCCTCGGCGTCGAGCGCTGAGCCCGGACGCACGTGCGCGGCGACGTCGGCGATGTGGATCCAGAGCCGCACCCCGTCGCCCTCCGGGGCAGCCGAGACGGCGTCGTCGAAGTCGCGGGCGGTTGCTGGATCCACCGTGAAGGTCGGCATGTGGGTGAGATCGCGGCGGTTCGCGTGAATCTTGCGGGCGGCCACAACCGCATCGCCCGCCTCGGACTCGACCCGGTCGCTGAACCCTCGCTCGAGCCCCCGTTCGGAGATCACGGCCGACGCTACGTCCAGCGCCCGGTCGGGCGACCCCAGCACGGCGATCGCGCGGGCGCCGGCCCGGCCGAGGGTGACGAGCGCCATCTCGCCCGGCCGAACGCGCACGCCGCCCCTCAGTGGTACCTGCGAGGCGCGTTCGAACAGAGGCTCGGCCACCAGGAAGCGCCCCCGGCGCGCCACGACCCCGACGAACGATCGACGCTCGGGGGCGCCCCTGGGGCTCAAAGCTCTGAGGCAAGCACCGACAGCGCCTCCTGCACGGTCTCGTTGCGGCGGGTGTCGGGGTCGTCGGCGGCGCGTACGTCCGGCTTGATGCCCTTGTTCGCGAGCGAGACGCCGTCCGCGGTGAGGTACTGGCCCACGGTGAGATCCAGCGCGCCCCCGGCCGGCAGGTGGATCACCTCCTGGAATGTGCCCTTGCCGAAGGTGCGCGTGCCGACCAGGGTCGCGAGGTCGTAGTCGGACAACGCCGAGGCGAGGATCTCGGCCGCCGAGGCGGTGTCGCCGTCGGTCACCACGACGGTTGGGCGAGGGTCGAGGGCGTCGCCCATCGCCTCGTAGTCGCGCTCGCCCTGGCTGCGGCTCTTGGTGCTGACGACCGTGCCGTCCTCGACGAACAGACTCGACGTCAGGACCGCCTCGTTCAGCAGACCGCCACCGTTGCCGCTCAGATCCAGCACGAGGCCCTCGGCGCCACGCCGGTACAGACGCTCGATCGTGTGGCGCAGCTCGCCGTGCGCTCCGCTGGAGAAAGTCGCCAGCCGCACGTACGCGATGCGTTTGCCGTCAACCCTCCGTAGGGCACCCTGAACCGCCGGGATGCGCACCTCGGCGCGTTCGACGGCGACGTCTCGCGGCTTGCCCGTCGCCGGGTCGACCCGCAGCTCGACCTCGGTCCCGGGCGGGCCAAGGATCAGAGCCCTCGAGACCTCCACGGGCTCGCCGGCGATCGATTCCCCATCAACAGCGACGATCACGTCGCCCTCCTCGAGTCCGGCGCGCTGGGCCGGGGTGTCCGGAAAAACGCTCGCTACCCTCAGCCCGCGCTTTGCCCCGCTGACGGTTAGCCCGACACCCGAGAACTTGCCGCTGGTCGCAGCCTCGAACTCCTCCAGCTGGTCAGGGCTGAAGTAGTGGGAGAAGCGGTCGTCGTAGCGCTGGCGAAGCTCGCTGACCATCTCCCTGATCGACGCGCCCTCGAGGGTCGAGGGGTCCACAGGCTCGAAGTAGTTGGTCTCGATCACCGCCCGGGCCTGCTCGGCCGCATCGTCTTCGCCGTTGCCGAACAGCGCCCCGGCCAGAGCCGCCAGGGCGAGCCCGAGCACGGCACCGGCGGCAGCGCCGGCAACGAAGGACGACCGGCTCAAATCCGCAGGAAGCGGCGCAGGGTGATGCCGCTGCCCAGCGCGGACACCATCACCGCGGAAGCAAGCAGCATCGCCACCAGCGGGAGGAAGCCCGTGGTGGAGAGGTTGTCGACCAATGCGAAGTTGTCCGCGAGGGGATCCACGATCGTGACCTTGCCCAGCCACAGTATGGCGACAGCGATCGCCGCGCCGACCACGCCGACGACCACACCCTCGATCACGAACGGCCAGCGGATGAACCAGTTGGTCGCCCCGACCAAACGCATCACCTCGACCTCGCGCCGACGCGCGTAGATCGAGAGGCGGATCGTGTTCGCGATCAGCAGCAGCGATGCGACAAGCAGCAGGGCGGCGATCACGATCAGGACGATCTTCAGCGCCCCGGTGACCTCACGGATCTGCTTGGCCTGCTCACGGTCCTCGCCGATCGGCGGGTCGATGATCGGACTGATCGGCGTCGACTCGCCGGCCGAGTTCGGAGGCGAAAGCGCCGCCCGCACGGACTCGAGGTTGTCCGGATCGTCGAGCGCGAGGTCGAAGGAGGGCGGAAGCGGGTTCTGATTCAGCTGCCCGATCGACTTCGCCAGGTCGCCCTCGAGGTCTCGGGCCAGCTCGTCCTTGGCCGCCGCGGGCGAGATGAACTCGACTCCGGTGACGTGCGGGACCTCGACCAGCTTCTTCTCCAGCGCGTCGATCTCGGCATGGGTGGCGTCCTTGTAGAGGAAGACCTCGAGCCCGATCTGGTCCTGCACGTCGGTCGCCTTCGACTCGCTCGCCCGGAGCACGGGGACGAGCACCCCGAGTAGCAGCGTGGTGACCGCCACGGTGACGATGGCGGCCACACTCGGCGCGGCGCTGCGCCTCAGCGCTCGGAAAGCCTCGGAGAGAAAGAAGGTGATCCGGCCCATCTCAGTGGTCGCCGTTGGTGTGGCCCTCGTCGCCGACGCCCATCTCCTGGCGCATGCGAACGGCGAACTCGGTCGTCGACTCGTCGTGATAGCCGGCGACGGCCTCGTCGCGGACGAGGCGGCCCTCGTCCAGCGCGATCACGCGCCGCCGCATCTTGTCGACCATCTCGCGATCGTGGGTGACCACGAGCACCGTGGTCCCGGTGCGGTTGATTCGGTAGAGCAGCTGCATGATCCCGATCGAGGTGACCGGGTCGAGGTTGCCGGTCGGCTCGTCGGCTAGCAGGAGCGGCGGGTGGTTGACGAACGCGCGGGCGATCGAGACGCGCTGCTGCTCGCCCCCGGAGAGCTCGTCGGGGTAGTTGTGGATCTTGGCCTGAAGCCCGACCAGCCGCAGGATCTCCGGAACCTGGCGCCGGATCTCGCTCCGCGGCGCTCCGATCACCTGCAGCGCGTAGGCGACGTTGTCGTAGACGGTGCGGTTGGGAAGCAGCTTGAAGTCCTGGAAGACGGTGCCGATCCGGCGCCGCAGCATCGGCACGCGGTCAGCCGGAAGCTTGTTGATGTCGCGGCCGGCGATCAGCACCTTGCCGCTGGCCGGCCGAAGCTCGCGGATCAGCATCTTGATCAGGGTCGACTTGCCGCACCCGGTGGGGCCGACGACAAACGCGAACTCGCCGCGGTTGATGGCGAGCGAAACGCGCTCGAGGCCGACGTGCCCTCCGGGGTAGACGACGGTGGTGTCGCGGAGCTCGACGATCGGCGGGCGGGCGCCGCGCTCAGGGCGCGCGGCATCCATCCGCTCGCGGCGATGCGGATCCCGGTCGGCGCGCCGAGCGCGCCGTGTGCGTGTCCCAATCAGAGCCATCCGAGGCTTCCCATCCGAAACTTTCCTTCTCTGATGCCAGCGCCAATCCTGCGCACGGCTGTCCCGCAGCGCGACGGACGCGCGAGCGAGGCCGGACAGGGTAGCGGAGTCTGTTAACGGACGCTAAAGGTCACGGCGGTTCTGCAACGAGCCGTTGCGCGGCCTCCGCCGAAGCCGGCGGCCCAGGCTCAGGTCCACTCGGGGCCAAACAGGGGCGGGCGCGAGACAATCGGCTTCAGCACCAGTGCCTCGCGGGTCCGGTCGACGATCCCGCGGGCGGTGAGCCCGAAGTGCTCCATGCAGGCCTCGCCGGTGCCCGAGATGCCGAACTCGTCGCCCATCCCAACCGCGAAAATCGGGACGGGATGCTGTTCGGCAGCAACCTGGCGGACGGCGTCCGCGAGCCCGCCGACGACCCGGTGCTCCTCGGCGGTCACGGCCACGCCGGTCTTCGACAGCGACTCGAGGATCGGCTCGGAGTGAAGCGGCTTGATGACCGCGACGTTGATCACCTCGGCCTCGACCCCGTCCTCCTTGTCCAGGGTCTCCGCGGCCTCGATCGCGCGCCAGACCATGTGGCCGGTGGCGATGAGGGTGATGTCCTTGCCCTCCCGCAGCACGTCCACTCCGTCTCCCAGAGTCTCCGGGATCTCGTCGTAGACGATCGGCGTGGACGGCCGGCCGAAGCGCATGTACATCGGCTCGTCGCGCTCGTACGACTCCATCGTCGCCCGGTAGGCCTGGTTGTAGTCGGCGGGAACGATCACCTGCATCCGGGGCATCGCTCGCATCAGCGCGATGTCCTCGATCATCTGGTGCGACGCGCCATCTTCTCCCAGCGAGACGCCGCCGTGTGACGCGCCGATGCGCACCGGCAGCTCGTTGTGCGCGATTCCCAGCCGGACCTGGTCGTACGCCCGCCCCGCGGCGAAGATCGCAAAGGTCGAGCAATAGGGGCGCTTGCCCGTGGCCGCCAGCCCGCAGGCCATCGACATCATGTTGGCCTCGGCAGCCCCCACGTTGAAGAACCGCTCCGGAAACCGCTTGCCGAACTTCATCGACTGGGTGGAGACGGCAAGGTCCGCGTCAAGCGCGACCACGTCTTCATGCCGCTCGCCGAGCTCGAGCAGCGCGTCGCCGTAGGCGTGGCGGGTTGCGATCGGCTCGGTTGCCGCCTCGGCAGCCATCAGGCCTCCTCCCCGTGGAGCGCCTTCGTCTGCACGTCGAGCCTGGCCTCGAGCTCGTCCAGCGCCTCCGCCGCCTGCTCGGGGCTCGGCGGCTTCCCGTGGAATCCGAAGCGCCCCTCCATCGAGGAGACGCCCTTGCCCTTCATCGTCTGGGCCACAATCGCCGCCGGCCTGTCGAGGGTTCGGCTGCGCTCCAGCGCTTCGACGACCTGGGTCATGTCGTGGCCCTCGACCCCGACCGCGTCCCAACCGAAGGCCTCGAACTTGGCTCGCACGTCGCCGATGTCCATCACCTCTTCGGTGGTGCCGTCGGTCTGCAGGTGGTTGTAGTCGACGATCGCGGTCAGGTTGGAGACCCCGAAGTGGGTGGCGGCAGTGGCGGCCTCCCAGGTCTGTCCCTCCTGACAGTCGCCGTCGGACAGCACGCCGAACACGTGCGACGTCTCGGCCAGCCCGTCGAGGCGCAGCGCCAGGCAGATGCCGACGCACATCGAAAGGCCCTGGCCCAGCGAACCCGTTGAGACCTCGACCCCCGGGGTGCGGGTCATGTCGGGATGGCCCTGGAGCGTGGCGCCGATCTGGCGCAGCCCCATCAGGTCCTCGAGCTCGAAGTAGCCGTGCTGGGCGAGCGCCGCGTACTGGATGGGGGCCGCGTGGCCCTTGCAGAGGACGAAGCGGTCGCGCTCCGGCCAGTCCGGCCTGGCGGGCTCGTGGCGCAGCACCCGGTAGTACAGCGCGGCGACGATGTCGGCCGCCGACAGCGACGAATCCAGGTGGCCCGACTTCGCGACCGCCAGCATGCGCACGCAGTCGAGCCGCAGCACCGTGGCCCAGCGCTCGAGCTCGGCGATCGATGGCTGCTCGGAGGCCCGCTCGCCGGCCTTGGGCGGCGGCTTCGGGTCGGGCACCGGCCTCAGGTGGCTCACGGTGGCGAGGTTAGCTGAGGACACTTCTCGTCAACCTACGCGGGGATGCGGACGGGAACACGCGCCCGAAAGCGCGCAAACTGCGGGTCGGTACCGGTGTTACTGGTCTGTGTTGCGATGCCGCTCGGGCTCGTGGGGTGCGGGGACGACGACACCGACGAGGCCACTAGGCCCCCTACCCAACCGCCAGCAGCCGAGGCCCCCGCCGCCGATACGCCGGCGAACGGCGGTTCGAATCAAGAAGACGAGGCTGTTGAGCCGAAGCCAACCGAAGAGACCGACGAAGCCGAGGGCCCGACACGGAGCCCCGACGAACGCGCGGCCGCGCGCGCCGTTCGGGCATACGTGCGAGCACTTGCAGGCCGCGACGGCCAGGCCGTCTGCGAGCTGCTCGCGCCCGGTGCCATCGGCGCGGTCACGCTCCCGAAGGACCGGGGAGACTGCGCCGCCTCGCTCGAGGCCTCGATCGGCTACCGCGACCCGCGCGGGCTGCCGGTCTGGAAGACGGCTCGCGTCGCCGAGTTGCGATCGGTCGACGTCAGCGGCGATTCGGCAAAGGTCGTGGTCACGACGGTCACCGAGTTCGCCGACCGCGACGAGCCCTCGCTTGAAGACGACGTCGTCTACCTGGCCCGGTCCGACGGCGAGTGGCTGATCGCCAAGCCGAGCTCGACGCTGTACCGCGCGGTCGGCGTGGCCGACGTCCCGCCTTCTGTGCTGGCGGCGCCTTAGCGGTTAGGTCAGCGCTTGACGGAGAGGATCTTCTGCGACGGACCGATGCCGCGGATCGCGGTCACGTAGGCGCGCTTCTTGGTCAGCGCCGTCGACCACAGCGTGCCGTGTCGCTTGCGCATCAGCGTCCGGCCCTCCCCGCCCTGCAGTCGAGCGAGCTTGAGCAGGTCGCCCCGCCGCTCGTGCCGGACGTAGAGCAGCCGCTTGCCTCCGATCGAGGGATTGGAGAGGCCGACGGTGACCGAGCGCCGGAGGGTCGTCTTGCGCCCGGTTCCCAGCGCCTGCTTGAGGATCCGGTTCACGCGCGGAGTCGCCTTGGCGTAGACGACCCGATTGCCGTCCAGGCTAGGGCGTCCGAGCTGCGCCTTGCCGGACACCGACGCCAACGTCTTCAGCTTGCCCGGCGCGCCGGGCCGCTCGATCCTGCGGGCCCGCATCACATCTCCGCTCGAGTCGCGGTCCCGCCACACCAGCCAGCCCTGGGAGACCGCTAGCGCATCAGCCCCCGCCGCCTCGAATCGGCCAAGCTCGCTGAGGTCGGCGGCGCTGCGGATCACGATCTCGTCGCCGCTGGCAACCGCGACCCGCCCGCCGCCCAGCGCGGGGTCGCGGCCGCCGAGCGCAATCTCCTCGCCGCCGCGCCGAAGCACGCCGGAGCGATCGGGACGCTGAAAAGCAAGCCCCTGTCCGGACGCCGACGGGTCGGCCGCCGGCGCGGTCTCGAGCCGGGCCGCGCTGGCCGGGACGGTGGAGGCGAGGGCTGCGGCAACCAGCACCAGCGCCGCCCCGTCGCCGAGCCGGAAGCCGCGGTAGATCGCCGGCCGGTCGGCCATCAGCTCGGTGACGCGGATCCCGGCGGGGCGATCGGCAACGGGCGCCGCGAGCGCTATCGGCAGCGCCCGGCCGACCCCGAAGGCGAGCCCCAGCACGAGGCCGACGGCCGGCTCACCCACCGCGAACGCGATTCCGGCCAGGGCCCAGACCCCGAGCGTGAGCACGAAGGTCGTGAAGCCCAACCCGAGCAGGACGCCGTAGAGACCGCCGGCGAGCGGCATCGGCATCAGCCGCCGCCAGTGCTCGGGAAGCTGCCGGCGGACCTGCGGGACGATCGGAATCGCCCGCGCCTCGGCAACCGCCGCGGCCACGGCAATCACTGCGGCGGCGATGTAAGCGGCTCGATCGTCCGCTCCCTGAACGAGCGCGCCGACGGCGGACAGCGAGCCGAACGTCATCAGCCCGCCGAACAGGGCTCCCATTGTGAATGTGACGCACGCGGCAATCGTCGTCGTGCGCCCGCCGGTGTGACCGGTCGGGCCGAGCGTCTCGATCATGGAGAACCCGCAGGGCGACCAGGTGCCGGTGAGCCCGGCGAGCAGGGCGGCGAACCCGAGCGCGAGCTCGAGGCCGGACATCAGAGCTGTCCCCCTCGGCGTTTCAGCATGGGACCTTCGTCTGGAAGTACATGACGCAGAACACCTTGCGGCCTCGGAAGCAGTAGCCCTCCAGGGCAGCGTCTCCGTTGATGCGTCGGTCCGAGTACGCACAGCAGTCGACCAGCTTGCGCACGTGCCCGTCGCAGCACCGGTACCAGGAGCCGTCGATCGTGGTGTCGATCCCGTACTGGCGCGCGGTCTCGTCGCAGACTCGCGTTCGTGGAGCCGGCGGCAGCGGCCGTCCGTCGGGGTCGCGCAACAGCTCGCCGTCGTCGCTGAGCGGCTGGCCCTTGCTGTTGATCGGCCGGCCGATGTTGTCGATCGGGGTGCCGTTTGGATGCAGCGGGAACCCGCGACCGTCGATCCGAGGCTGCGCCGGGCCGAGGGGGTGCGGGCAGGAGCCGGTGGTGAAGATGTGGCCGCAGAAGTGGAACGCGTCGGCTTCGCCTGGCTTCACCGCCCTGGCGACGACGCTGCCTGCGGTCACGGCGGTCAGCGCCGCGCCGACGCGGGCGAGGAAGCCCCTCCGGGAGGTGTTCCCTGCCAGGCCGTCGAGAGCCCGCTCGACTCGATGCTGCTCAGCCGCCACCGACCGACTCCACGAAGGCGTTCTCGTCGCGGCGGCGTTCGGCGGCCGCGACCACGCTCTCCAGCTGTGCGAGGTTGTTGAAAGTCCCCTTGGCGAGCACGGTCCCGTCGCGCGAGAGCGCCACGGCGTAGGGGCTTCCCGGCACGCCGAACTCGTCCCAGACACCCCGGCGCTCGGACTCCTCGAACGTGGCAACGGCCAGCAGCGGGTCACGGGCGAGCGAGGCCACGGCCGGCTCCAGCGCCGCGCACACCCGGCAGTGCTCTGAGACGAACACCGCCAGGGCCAGCTCCGCGTCCGGGCCGAAGTCGAAGTCGGGGACGACGGCGGCACGCGATCCGAGCTCCGGCCCCTCCTCGGGAATCTCCAGCGCGGAGGCGGGCCCGAGCCGAAGCCGAAGCATTCCGACCTCGCGGGCCAGCGCGAGCACCGCTACTGCCAGGCCAGCGCAGGCGATCAGAGCGCCGGCGAGCCCAAGTGTCAACCAGTCTTCGGTCGAGAGGCTCTCGGAGGGGAGGAACGGCAGGGCCGCAAAGGCCGCCGCGAGCGCGAGGTTGCGCGCCACGCCGCGCCAGCCGACGGTCGAACGGGCTCCGAAGCAGGCACACGGCGCCCCGGCGCGACCCCGCATCAACGCACCGACCATGGTCGCCGCGAAGGTGGCCATCAGCGCGGCGGCCAGCCACGCGGCACCGTCGAGGCCAGCGATGACCCCGGCCGCCAGCGCGAGCTCGGTCGCGATCAGCGCCGTCCAAACAAAGGCCTGTGCGCGACCGTCGTCGACCCCGAACGTCGCCAGCGCAGCACGGCTTGAAGCAGGACTGGCGAGCTTCGCCAGTGCGGCCCCGGCCAACAACCCCCCGAGGATCAACCGTCCCGCTACCTCGAGCACGCGCTCAAGCTAGCAAGGGTTGCCGAGGCGGGCGCCTGCCGAATAGGGTGGGGCAAGGCACGAGGCGATGACGATCACGAGGACACGGACGCTCGCGCTGCTCGCGCTTGCGGTTGGGTGTGCGACCGTCGTCGTCCCGAGCGACGCGCGGCACGTGCGGCCTCCGAAGGTCGTGCAGGTGAGCTACTACGAGGATCGCGAAGACGGACGCCGCTACAACCTCCAGGCCCACGCGCTACGCGCCGATGCCCTGAAGTTCAGCGTCCGCCGCGGCGGACGCAGGATCGTCGCCGACGCGAAGCTCAATGAGCGCATCAGCGACACGGACCTGCAGGGCGAGGCCAGGCACCCATGGGTGCCCGTCAGAAACGGGGCGGGCAAGCGACTGGTCCGAGCTGTCGTGGACAAGCTCCACGGTAACGGTCAGGTCCGCCTGCGGATCCGGGTGCAGGGAAACGGGATCAGGGATGTCGTACGCGTGCGGATCGTGCTCTCGGAGTGCAGCACCGACCCCCCGCTCTTCCCCGACCCCGACTGCGAGGTCGAGCCCTAGCCGATCGCGACCATGCGCTCGATAGGAACGCGGGCGCGCTCGGCGATCTCCGAGGGCACCTTGACCTCGAACTTCAAGTCACGCAGCGAGTCGCGCAGCTTGGGCAGCGTGATCATCTTCATGTACTTGCAGAAGGCCATCCGGTTGGCCTCGATCAGGTTCGCCTGCGGCGCCGCCTGCTGGAGCGGGTAGAGCATTCCGGTCTCGGTGGCGACGATGAACTCGCCGTCGGGGTTCCGCTCAACGTGCTTGAGCATCCCCGAGGTCGAGAGCATGTGCACGCCCTCTGCCTCGACGTCCCCCGAGGCCACGTACTCCATCGCCTGGGTCGAGCAGCCGCACTCGGGGTGGATCAGGAATTCGGCGCCCGGGTGCTCGGCGCGGGTTCGGGTGATGTCCGAGGGGCGAATGCCCGCGTGCACGTGGCACTCACCGTCCCAGACGTGGAAGCGCGCGTAGCGCTCCGGGTCCTCCACCAGGCCGGTCTCGCGGGCAACAAAGGAGCCCAGCCACATGTCCGGGCCGAAGAGGATCTCGGTTTGGGACCCGTGCTCGCGCCAGATGTGTTCGACCACCTGCACGGCGTTGGAGGAGGTGCAGCAGTAGTCGGTCTCGGCCTTGACCTCGGCCGAGGTGTTGACGTACATCACCACCTGCGCTCCCGGGTGCTCGGCCTTCCAGGCTCGAAGCTGGTCGGCATCGATCGAGTCCGAGAGTGAGCAACCGGCATCGGGATCGGGGATGAGCACGGCCTTGTCAGGCGACAGCACCGACGCCGTCTCCGCCATGAAGTGGACGCCGCAGAAGACGATCACGTCGGCATCGGTGCTGGCGGCCTGGCGGGAGAGGCCGAGCGAGTCGCCCATCACATCGGCGACGTCCTGTACCTCGGGCAGCTGGTAGTTGTGGGCGAGGATGACCGCGTTTCGCTCGGCGGCGAGCGCGCGGACCTCACGCGACAGGCCGTCGATCTCCTCGGGGGAGAGGATGTGTCGGCCGGTTGGTTGAACGGTGGGCAGCTCGACTGCCATCGATCTTCCTCTCGGATGTTCGCCGGCCCGTGCCGGTCCCGTGACCGGCCTCAAACCGAACGAATGAACGTGTTCAAGTCTAGCGCCCGGCACGCCGCGGCTAATCTCGTTGAGATGGAGATCAACCGGGAGGCTCCGGTCGTGGTTTCGGCGACGGCCGACGTCACCGCACCGCGCGACGTCGTCTGGAACGTGGTCGCGGACATCGATTCCTGGCCGCGCTGGAACCCGGACGTCAGCGAGGTGTCCCTCAGCGGCGAGCTCGCCCCAGGATCGGAGTTCCGCTGGAAAGCCGGGCCGGGGACGATCCGCTCGACGCTTCGCGAGGTGGAGCCCCCGCGTAGAATCGCCTGGAGCGGAAAGTCGCTGGGGGCGAGCGCGGTTCACGTCTGGACGCTCGAGCCGACCTCCGGCGGCACCACTGTGCGAACCGAGGAGTCCGCAGAGGGCCTGGTGGTGCGACTGCTGCGGAGCAGGATGCAGAAGACGTTCCAGGAACGCTCGACTCGGCCCTCTTCCATCTGAAGACAGAGGCCGAGCAACGAGCGAGCGGCTAGGGCCGGCACCCTAACCTCGGGTTAGTGCCTGAGCTACCCGAAGTTGAGATCACCGCGCGTCGATTGGGCGCGGCGCTGACGGGCGCCGAGGTCGAGTCGGCGCTGGCGCCCGGGATGGTTGCGATGAAGAGCGTGAAGCCCCCGCTGTCCGAGCTCGGGGGACGGACGATCGACCGGATCTGGAGAGTCGGAAAGATGCCCGTGGTCGAGTTCTCGGGCGACGGCGAGTCCCTGGCCCTGCTGATTCATCTGATGTCCGCCGGCAGGCTTCAGCTCTACGACAAGCGCGCCTCGCTCAAGGATCGGCGCTCCCGGGTGCTGATCCGGATCGCCGACGGCCGTGAGCTGCGACTGCGCGAGTTCGGCACCAAGCAGCGGGCGTGGGCGAAGCTCATGCCGTCGTCAGCGGTCTCGGGCGACGAGATGGTGAAGACCCTCGGCCCCGAGGCCTGGCCGGCGCCGCCGCTGCCGGAACTCGAGCGCGCCGTCGACCAGCCGCGCCACCTGCACCCCCTGCTGCGCGACCAGCGCGCGATCGCCGGCATCGGCCGAAGCTGGGTCGACGAGATCCTCTGGGAGGCCAGGCTGTCACCCTTCAAGAAGGGCAACGAGCTCGAAGGCGAGGAGGTCGCGCGCCTCTACGACGCGCTGGCGGTCCTCGGCGACGCGATCGAGCACTACGAGAAGGTCATCTCAGACCACGTCCCCGACAAGCTGCCCATGCCTCTGAAGGTCCACAAGCGCGAAGGGGAGCCCTGTCAGCGCTGCGGCACCACGATCGAGGCCGTCTACTTTGCCGAGCATCAGACCAACTACTGCCCGGAGGAGCAGACCGGCGGCCGCGTGCTCAAGGACCGCCGGTTGTCGCGGCTGTTGAAGTAGCCGAAACGCCGGGTGGGCGCGGCCAGCGCCACCTGCGATCGCTAACGGCCCCGTTCCTCCGAGGCGGTCTCGATCGCCGCCAGAGCCTCCTCCCGGGTGAGATAGGCCCCGAGTTTCGAGATGCGGCCGCCGAGAACCTCGAACGTCATCGTCCACGGGTAGTCGAGCTCCGACGGGCTCCCCTGCGCGCGACCGCGCGAGGAGCCGCTTGCGATCACCCAGTTGCCCTCGTGGTTGGCGATCTCGTCGACGCGCACCTCAAGGAACGCCCAGAAGTTGTTGTGGCGGTCGAACACCTCGCGGAGGCCGTCGTGGCCCGAGTGATCAGCGTCCTGGAGCCGCCCCATGATCGTCGTCACCCCGACCTGCGGATCGCACAGCCGCACAGCCTCCTCGACGCTCTCGTGCTGTACGGCCGCCAGAAAGCGGCGCACCATCTCCACGTTGTCGACCACCCCGTCGCGACCCTAACCCTCCGCTCAGACGGCTTCAACCCTCAGGCTCAGGTCGAGCGCAGGTGCCGAGTGCGTGAGCGCCCCGACAGAGATGAAATCGACGCCGGACTCCGCGACCGCCCGCACGCTCTCGAGCGACACCCGACCCGAAGCCTCGAGGGTGAAGGTTCCGCCAGCCCGCTCAGAAACGGCGGCGCGAAGCTCATCCGGACTCATATTGTCGAGAAGCAGCCTGTCGGCCGCAGCCCCGATGGCCTCGCGAACCTCGTCCGGATCGCGGCATTCGACCTCGATCTCGCGCTCGGGGTCTGCGGTGCGGGCCCGGCTCACCGCCTCGCCGATTCCGCCCGCGATCGCGGCGTGGTTCTCCTTGATCAGGATCGCGTCGTAGAGGCCCATGCGATGGTTCTGCCCCCCACCGGCCGCGACCGCAGCCTTCTCCAACTCGCGCAGGCCCGGGATGGTCTTTCGGGTGTCGAGAATCGTCGCGCCGGTGCCCTCAACTGCAGTCACGAAGCGCGCGGTAAGCGTTGCCACCCCCGAGAGGTGGGAGAGGAAGTTCAGCGCGGTGCGCTCGGCGGCGAGCAGCGCGCGGGCCGGACCGCTCGCGGTCGCGACGTCCGCGGGAAGGGTCTCGCGCCACTCTCCCTCGTCGGCCAGCCGTTCGAAGCTCTCCGCCCCGGCCTGCTCGAAGACCTCGGCGGCGACGTCGAGGCCGAAGATCACCCCTGGCTGCTTCTGGATGATCCTCGCCCGCGCGCCGGCGGCGGCTGCGACGACGGCCTCCGAGGTGATGTCCCCGGAGCCGAGGTCTTCCGCAAGCGCGCGGGCGACAAGCTCGCGCAGACCCTCCACTCAGTCGCCCTCGCGCCGGAAGACGGCGATCGTCGCCGTGAAGCCATGCAGGAAGTTGCGCCCGCCCACCGGTCCGATCTCGCCGGCGCAAAAGAAGCCGCCGGTCGGGATCCCGAGCATGTCCTCGATCGCGGTCGCGTCGTGGTCGGGCACGTCGAACATATGCGAACCGCGGCCGTTGCACGTGAACAGCAGCGCGCCGGCCGCGCCCTCGGCGCCCAGGGCCTCCGCCTGGGCGCGCAGCGCCTGGCGCAGGTCCTCGTCGGCCGAGGTGCCATCGCGCACGTGCATGCGGACGGTTTGTCCCACGCGTACCCGCTCGCCGATGGCAAGCGTCCCCGCCTCCGGGTCGGCGCCCAGGATCGGGCGTACGAGAAAATCGCCGCGCTCGTAATCCGGCTTGTTCTCGTCGATCACGAGTCCCAGCATCAGGCCCTCCGCCGCCAGGCTCTGTTTGTCTGGCTCCAGCTCCGCGATCGCCTCGCGCAGGCGCTCGATGGCTGGCTTGGAGGCCAGCTCCTGGATCACGTTCGCGCGGGCAGCGGTGATCGTCATCTCGGGGCCGACCGGCGTCGCGCCCTGAGAGACGCAGGGCACCATCCCGAGCCCGCTCAGCGAGCACGCCACCGCGCCCCCGTCGAGCACATCTCCGTCCCGAAACAGCGACGCCGAGCCAGCAGCGGCGGCGCTCGCCAGCCCGCCGAGCACGGGCATTCCCGGACGCTCGGAGTTGAGCCGGTCCAGCAGCGCCTCGGGGCTGAACGTATGCGGGTCGGAGAGCACGATCATGGCCTCCCCCAGCGATGCGGGCTCGTCGAGGCCGGTCACCTCCAGGCCTCCCGCGTCGACTCGTTCGACCTCGAAGTGGTGGGTCGCGATCTCGGCCGTTGGCGCGTGCAGCGCCCAGACCACAGCGCCGGGTCCCTCCTCGATCTCGCGTCCCGCCCCCAGCACTCCACCGGCTCCGCAGCCGATCAGGTTGCCGGGTTCGAGGCGCTCGTGAACCGCGGAGAGGATCCACTTGCCCCGCCCGAGGTGGGGCGCGCCGGCGAAAACGAGCGCCAGGTCACAGGAGCCGTCGAGGCACGCAGCCGCCTCTGCGGCGGCGTCGCTGAACGCCTCGACGGCGTCGAAGCTCTCGGAGATCCCGACGGCGACCTGAACCATGTCGCGAACGGTACTGCTGCGGCTCGGGGCCCGGACATTGCCCGCGATTGCAGCCTTTTCTGACCAATGGGTCCGAGAACGCTGCAGTCGTCGAGCTGCTAGTTCGTGGCCGCCGCCTGGTTGAGGTACTCCCGGACAAAGCCGTCCAGGTCTCCGTCGAGAACGCGCTGTGCGTCTCCGACCTCATAGCCCGTGCGGTGGTCCTTCACCCGAGTCGAGGGATGCAGCGTGTAGCTGCGGATCTGCGACCCCCATTCGGCGGCCTTCTGTTCGCCGCGCTCAGCCGCCATCTCCTCGGCGCGCTCTCGCTCCTGCTCCTCCAGCAGACGCGCTCGCAGCAGCCGCATGGCGGTCGCCTTGTTCTGTGTTTGCGAGCGCTCGTTCTGGCACTGGACGACGATCCCCGTGGGGATGTGGGTGATGCGCACGGCCGAGTCGGTCTTGTTGACGTGCTGGCCGCCGGCGCCCGAGGCGCGGTAGGTGTCGACCCTCAGGTCGTCGTCGTCGAGGTCAACGTCGACCTCCTCGTCGACCAGCGGCGCGACGTCCACCTGGGCGAAGGCGGTGTGGCGGCGCTTCTGTGCGTCGAACGGCGAAATCCGCACCAGTCGGTGAACCCCCCGCTCGGCGGCGAAGAGCCCGTAGGCGTACTCGCCCTTGGCGATGAACGTCGCCGACTTGATCCCCGCCTCCTCACCCTCGGACGCCTCCTTCATCTCGACCTCGAAGCCGCGGCGCTCGGCCCAGCGAAGGTACATGCGCAGCAGCATCTCGGCCCAGTCCTGCGAGTCGGTGCCGCCGGCGCCGCTGCGGATCGTCACCACCGCATCGCCAGAGTCATAGGAGCCGCTGAACAGCCGCCCCTCCTCGAGCGTCGCGAGCCGACCCTCTACGGACCGCAACTGCGAGTCGAGCTCGGCGGCGAGCTCGTCGTCGTCCGCGGCCAGCTCGGCGAGCTCGGCGAGGTCGTCGAGGTCGGACGCAAGCGAGCGAAAAGTCTGGAGGCGCTCTTGGGCTCGCTTGTGCGCGGCGGCAGTCCGCGACGCCGACTCCTGATCGTCCCAGAAGCCCGGCCGCTGCATCTCTGCTTCGAGCCGCTCTACTTCTGCGGCGAGCCCGGCGGGGTCAAAGGTAGTCCGCGAGCAGCTTCAGTCCGTCGCGGATCTCCGCGATCCGCGCGCTCACGGCCTCCCTCGACGGTACTTCACTCATCACATCAACGACACTTGCTTCTTTCGGGGCATGAATGCCCCTCACCGGCACACAGCGGAGCTTAGCCGCCGACCGTCAGGCGCTCGTGCCGACTCCCGCGGCCTGCAGCGCCTGGTCTCGATTCTCGAACGGCTGCCAGCGGCAGATCAGTCCGTCGCGCAGCGTGGCAACGTAGAACAGCTCTTGCTCATCAGCTACCTGGCCGCTGTGCCGCCAATACCACTGGCGTCGGATCGTGGCGACGGCGTGGGTGCCCTGTTCGGAGACGTCGTCGAGCACCAAGCGCTGGTGCAGGTAACCGCTCGGGTTGCGCGCGGCCCAGCGGCGAACCTCGTCGTGACCCTCCACGAGTCCCCGGCTGGACTGGACCTCGATGTCCGGTGTCAGCGTCGACGTGAGCGCGTCCAGGTCACCGGAGTTGAAGGCGTCCGCAAACGCCCGGACCGTATCGGCCGCCGCGCTCATCGGATGCTGGCCAGCGCGGCCACCCGCTCGCCTTCGACCTGATCGCGAACGGCGCATCCAACGAGATGGTCGTTGACGACCCCGCACGCCTGCATGGCCGCGTACGCGGTGGTCGGACCGATGAAGCGAAAGCCGCGGCGCTTGAGCTCTTTCGCGAATGCCTTCGATTCGGGAGTCGTGGAGGCCAAATCCCCAAAGGACTTCGGCGGACTCTGGCGCTCAGGGACGAAGCTCCACATCAGCTGCGCGAGCGATCCGCCCTCTGCGACCAGCTGCGCCGCCGCCTTGGCGTTGGCGATCGTCGCCTCGATCTTGGCTCGGTTGCGGACGATCCCGGCGTCGCCGAGCAAACGCGCGACGTCGCGGTCGGAGAAGCGGGCCACTGCGTCGAAGTCGAACTCAGCAAACGCGGCCCTGAAGGTCTCGCGCTTGCGGAGGATCGTCAGCCACGACAGCCCAGACTGAAACGCCTCCAGGCAGAGCCGCTCGTAGACGCCGCGATCCTCGGTGACCGGCCGCCCCCACTCGGTGTCGTGGTACGCGAGATAGTCGGGCGTCGACGTTCCCCACTCACACCGCGGCCGCCCGTCGGGCCCGTCAATGAGGGACACGCGAGTGAACCTGCCGGATCAGGTTCGCGCCCTAGCCCGCCGAGACCGGACGCGAGGCGGAGGATGTCGGCGGAGTCGTGATCAGGCTCCGTGGCACTTCTTGTACTTCTTGCCTGAGCCGCACCAGCAGGGATCGTTGCGCCCGAGCTTCTCGCGCTCGCTCTTGACCACGGTGCCGGCCGCCTGTGCCGCGGCCCCGGTCGCAGTCGCCGCCGCGCCGCCGCCTGAGGGGGCCGGGGGGGCGCCGGCAGGCGTCGAGGGATGCACGCCGGGCGTCACGCCGGGAACGCCCTGCGGGGCGCTCGCTGCCTGCTGCATCGCCGAGGGCTGCTCAGGACCGCCGCCCGCGTACTGCATCTCGCGGCCGCGACCGCTGCGCTCGGCCGCGAACATCTCCTCCGCCTGCGCCGGCTCGACGTTCACCTCGACGTGGAAGACGATGCGGGCGAACTCCTCCCAGATCGAGTTCATCAACTCGCTGAACATCTGAAAGCCCTCGTTCTTGTATGCGACCAGCGGGTCGATCTGGGCGAAGCCGCGCAGGTGGATCCCCTCGCGCAGGTAGTCCATCTCATAGAGGTGCTCGCGCCAGCGGTTGTCGATGATCTGCAGCAGGATCTGGCGCTCGAGGTACCGCATCAGCTCGGAGCCCAGCTCCTCCTCGCGCCGGTCATAGGCGGCGAGCGCGTCTGAGGCGAGGATCTCGGAGATCTGCTCGCGGGTGGAGGTCTGGGGGTCGAGCTCGCCGAGGCTGGCACCGAGCGGCCACAGCTGGGCGGCCTGGGTCTCGAGACCGCCGAGATCCCAGTCCTCGAACACCTCGCCCGGCGTGTATTCCTCCACCATCCGGCCGACGACCTGCTCCAGCTCCTCCTGGACGGCCTCGGACATGTCGCGGCCCTCGAGGATCTCGCGCCGGTACTTGTAGATCACCCGGCGCTGCTCGTTCATCACGTCGTCGTACTCGAGCACCCGCTTGCGGATCAGGAAGTTCTGCTGCTCCACCTTCTTCTGGGCGTTCTCGATCGTTCGCGTCAGCATCTTCGCCTCGAGCGGGTACTCCTCCCCCTCCTCGTCGACCGGCCCCAGGCGATCGAGGATCTTATAGATGCGCTCACCGGCGAATAGGCGGATCAGGTCGTCCTCGGCGGAGAGGAAGAAGCGCGATTCGCCGGGGTCGCCCTGACGCCCGGAGCGTCCCCGCAGCTGGTTGTCGATGCGCCGCGACTCGTGGCGCTCGGTGCCGCAGATGAACAGCCCGCCGAGCTCCTTGATTTTCTCGCCCTCGGCGGCGGTCCGGGCGGCGAGCTCGGGGACCAGGTCGGCGACCGCCTCGTCCCAACCGTCGGCCCCGGGCTCGAGCCCGGTCTTGCGCACCGCGTGGCGGGCCATCTGCTCCGGGTCGCCACCGAGCTTGATGTCGACACCACGGCCGGCCATGTTGGTGGCGATCGTGACCGCGCCGAGGCGGCCCGCCTGCGCGACGGTCTCGCCCTCTCGCTGGGCGTGCTCGGGCTTGGCGTTCAGGACCACGTGCTCGACCCCGGCGCGGCGCAGCTCGTCCGAGAGCATCTCCGAGACCTCCACCGAGATCGTCCCCACCAGGACCGGCTGGCCGCGCTCGTGCTGCGCGGCGATCTCGTCGGCGACAGCCTTCCACTTGCCGCCCTTCGTCTTATAGATCTGGTCGTTGTGGTCGTCCCTGATCATCGGCACGTTGGTCGGGATCTCGACCACCGGCATCTCGTAGATCTTCATGAACTCGGTCGCCTCGGTCAGGGCGGTGCCGGTCATTCCGGCGAGCTTGTCGTAGAGGCGGAAGTAGTTCTGCAGCGTGATCGTGGCCAGGGTCTGGTTCTCCTCGCGGATCCGAACGCCCTCCTTCGCCTCAACCGCCTGGTGCAGCCCCTCCGACCAGCGGCGACCCTCGAGGATGCGGCCGGTGAACTCGTCGATGATCTTCACCTCGCCATCGATCACCGCGTAGTCGGTGTCGCGCTTGAACAGCGACTCGGCCTTCAACGCCTGGATCAGATGGTTGACCAGCGTCCCGTGCTCGGAGACGTAGAGGTTGTCGACCCCGAGGAACTTCTCCGCCCGCTCGACGCCCCGCTCCGTCGGCGCAACGGTCTTGTGCTTCTCGTCGTACTCGTAGTCGTAGTCAGCGCCAGAGGTGTCGCGGTCCTCGCCAAGCGACTTCAGCTTGGGCTTCGACTCCTCGCCCACCAGCTGCTTGGCCAGCCGCGCGAAGGTGTAATAGAGGTCCGCCGCCTGCTCGGGCGCGCCCGAGATGATCAGCGGGGTCCGCGCCTCGTCGATGAGGATGTTGTCGACCTCGTCGACGATCGCGTAGACGTGCTTCGGCTGCACCGTCTCTTCGAGCCGCGAGGCCATGTTGTCGCGCAGGTAGTCGAAGCCGAACTCCGAGTTCGTGCCGTAGGTGACGTCGGCCGCGTACATGGCCCGCCGCTCGGCCGAGCTCATTTGGGACTGGATGACGCCAACGGAGACACCGAGCGCGTCGTAGATCGGCTTCATCCACTCGGCATCGCGGCGAGCGAGGTAATCGTTGACCGTCACCAGGTGAACGGAGTCGCCCTCCAGCGTGTTCAGGAACACCGACAGGGTCGCGGTCAGGGTCTTGCCCTCGCCCGTCTTCATCTCGGCGATCGACCCGTCGTGCAGCACCATCCCGCCGATCAGCTGCACGTCGTAGTGGCGTTGGCCGAGCGTGCGCTTCGCGGCCTCGCGACACAGCGCGAAGGCCTCTGGGAGCAGGTCGTCGAGCGACTCGCCGCCGCGGGCTCGCTCGCGGAGCTCGTCGGCCGCCTCGCGGATCTCCGAGTCGGAGAGCAGTTCCATCTCAGGCTCGAAGCGATTGATCGACTCGACCCGGCGCTCGAAGTCCTTGAACTTGCGCCCCTCGCCCAGTCGCAGCGCGCGATCGATGATTCCCTTGGCCATCAGCCGCTCACGTCTGAATCAGTTGCTCGCGTAAGAATTCGTGTGCATGTAGATGCTTCTGAGGGTACCGAGGCAGCGAACGACGCCACACGGGCGTTTTCTAACCCCGCTATTACCCTTAGGGGCGAGAATCCGGGACTGGCAATGAAACCCACCGTGGAGGAGGCGCGGCCGCAGATCCTCGTTGTAGACGACGAGCGGGCGGTTCGCGATGCCCTCGCAAGGGCCCTGGAGCTCGGCGGCTTCGAGGTCGCGCTGGCGGCCAACGGGGAGGAGGGACTCGGCCTGGTGGAGCGCGACGCGCCCGACGTCGTCGTCCTCGACCTGATGATGCCCGGCCTCGACGGCGTGCGCGCCTGCCGGATCCTGCGCGAGCGCGGCAACCATACGCCGGTGCTGATGCTCACGGCGAGGAGCGAGGTCTCGTGGCGCGTGGAGGGACTCGAGGCCGGCGCCGACGACTACCTGACCAAGCCGTTTGCGCTGGAGGAGCTCCTGGCCCGGTTGCACGCGCTGCTTCGTCGCAGCGGCAGCCCCGAGCGCGAGGCCCCGCTCACCTTCGAGGATCTGGTGCTCGACCCGGCCAGCCACGAGGTGCATCGAGGGGAGCGCCGCCTGGAGCTGACCCGGACGGAGTTCCTGTTGCTCGAGCTCCTGCTCTCCAACCCCCGCCGCGTGCTGTCCCGGGAACTGATCTTCGATCGCGTCTGGGGGTATGACTTCGGACGCCGGTCGAAGGGCCTCGACGTCTACATCGGTTACCTGCGCCGCAAGACCGAGGCGGGTGGTGAGCCCCGCCTGATCCACACGGTCAGGGGCGTGGGCTACATCCTCCGCGAGCCGTGAGCTTTCGCCGCCGGGTGATCCTGATGATCGCCGCGGCGGTCTCGGTAGCGATCGCCGTCGTCGCGGTGTTCGTGTACCTGCTCGTTCGCTCTGAGCTGCGGGACCGCGTTGACTCGGAGCTCATGCGCGACGCCAGCGCCACCTTCGAGGAGCCGGTCGTAGACGACAGCCCGGGGCAGAAGCCGAGACAGAGCCTGGTGCTCCCCAAGGGGGCCCTGGGCGGGCCCTCCCTTTACGCGCAGCTCGTGCAGGCCAACGGTGAGGTCGTGCGGCCATCCGAGCCGGCGATTCGCCTGCCGGTCAGCCCGGAGGCGAGGGGGGTTGCCGCCGGCGAGCACGAGGCGTTTTTCGCCGACGCGCGTCCCGACGGGACGCACGTTCGCGTGTACACCGCGGGCGTCGAAAGCGGAGGCGCGATCCAGGTGGCCCGCCCGCTGGACGACGTTGACGAGACGCTGAACGAGCTGGCGCTGATCCTCGCCGCCGTCACCCTGGCCGGCGTCGCCTTGGCCGCCGGTCTCGGGTACGTCGTCTCGAGGGCAGCTCTCGCTCCCGTGGCCCGGCTCAGCGCCGCCGCCGAGCAGGTGGGCGCCACACACGACCTGAGTCAGCGCATCGATCCCGGCGGCGGCGACGAGCTCGGTCGCCTGGCCGAGAGCTTCAACTCGATGCTCGAGGCACTCGAGGCGTCGCTGGCAGCGCAACGGCAGCTCGTGGCGGACGCGTCACACGAGCTGCGCACACCGTTGACCAGCCTGCGCACCAACATCGAGGTGCTGGCCGGATCGAAGGGGCTGAAGGACGACCAGCGTGAGCGGTTGCTCGCCGACGTCGTCGGCGAGCTCGGCGAGCTCACCGGGCTCGTCGGGGACCTGGTCGACCTCGCGCGAGGCGTCGAGTCGCGCGACGGGACCCCGGCACCACTGCGCCTCGACCGGCTCGTGCAGACAACCGTCGAGCGCGCGCAGGCGCGCTCGCCCTCCACGCGCTTCGTGCTCGAGGCCAGCCCCTGCACGGTGAGCGCCGTCGAGGCGGGCCTCGAACGAGCGATTGGGAATCTGCTCGACAACGCCGTCAAGTGGAGCCCGCCCGGAGGACCGGTCGAGATCACCGTCACCGCCGACGGCGAGGTCTCAGTGCGCGACCACGGCCCGGGGATCGATCCCGAGGACCTGCCCTACGTGTTCGATCGCTTCTACCGGTCGGCCGCGGCCCGGACGCTGCCGGGGTCGGGCCTCGGGCTGGCAATCGTGCGTCAGGTTGTCGAGGCCGACGGCGGCAGCGTCGAAGCCGAGACCGCTTCCGACGGTGGCGCCGTGCTGCGCATGCGGCTGCCTCGGATCAAGGGGCGCGAGCCGGCGCCCGTCGCCTGAGCGGCCACTCTTACCCGATTCGTAACCGCCTCTGATTCGGGTCTTGACTCGGTCTGCGTTGATTGCGGCCGGGGCAATCGAGGAGCGAGCGGGAGGTTCGCGAGATGGTGATCAAGCTGACAGTTAGCGCGCTTGCGGCGGCAGCCGTGCTCGGACTTGCAGCCTGCGGCGACAGCGACGACGACGGAGCCACCGCCCAGGGCGGCGAGGTGAGGATCGCCCAGACCTCCCAACCCGACTACCTCGACCCGGCGCTGAGCTACACGGTGAACGGGATCGAGCCGTTGTGGCTGGTCTACACGCCGCTGCTCACCTACCGTCGAGCCGAGGGGCTCGACGGCACTGAGCTGATTCCGGGCCTGGCAGAGGACCTGCCCGAGATCAGCTCCGACGGCAAGACCTACACCCTGAGGCTGCGCGAGGGGCTGAAGTACTCCGACGGCTCCGATGTGGTCGCGAGCGACTTCGAGCACACGATCAAGCGCGTGCTCAACCTCGAGTCCGGGGGCTCGGCCTTCTACGAGGTCATCGAAGGCGCAACCGAGTACCTCGAGAAGGGAGACCCCGAGGGCGACATCTCGGGGATCGAGACGAGCGATCAGACCGGCGAGATCACAATTCGGCTCACCGAGGCCGACTCGTCGTTCTCGAACGTGCTCGCGATGTGGTTCGCAGGCCTTGTGCCGGGCGACACCGAGTTCCGGAACCTGAGCGAGGATCCTCCTCCCGGCGTCGGTCCATACGAGATCACCGAGTCGGTCCCGAACCGGCAGTTCGTGATGGAGAAGTCGAAGACCTTCGAGCAGCTCGACATCCCCGACATCCCGACGGGCAACATCGACACGATCATCACGGTGATCATCAAGAGCCTCCCGCAGCAGACGCAGGAGGTGCTCGACAGCGAGCTGGACTACATGCAGGACCCGCCCGCTCCGGACCTGAAGCCGACCGTGCTCGAGCAGGCCGGCGACCGGTACGAGGAGGTCGTGACCCCTTCGACGTACTACTTCTTCACGAACACCCGCACGGCCCCGTTCGACGATCCGAAGGTTCGCGAGGCGGTCAACCACGGGATCGACAAGCCGGCCCTGGCCCGCCTGTTCGCAGGCGAGCTGGCCCCCGGCTGCTCATTCCTGCCGCCGGGCTTCCCGGGCTACGACGAGGAGTTCGACACGGCCGGTTGCCCGTACGGCGACCCGACGCAGCCGC
>DATAFO010000070.1:0-41218 GCA_036257465.1 Solirubrobacterales bacterium
GTCATACAGAATGAGCACGTGAGGGTTTCGGCGAAGGCGGACTACGCCGTGCGGGCGGCCGTGGCACTGGCCGCGGCACCCGGCGAGGAGCCGGTCAAGGGCGAGGCGATCGCCGATGCGCAGCAGATCCCGCTGCGCTTCCTCGAGAACATCCTCGGCGAGCTACGCCACGCAGGCCTGGTGCAGAGCCGGCGCGGAGCCGAGGGCGGCTACCGGCTGGCCCGGCCTCCTGAGGAGATCTCGATCGCCGACATCATCCGCGCGGTCGAGGGTCCGCTGGCGACAGTCCACGGCGATCGCGCAGAGAAACTTCAATACAGCGGTGACGCCGCCTCGCTGAAGGAAGTGTGGCTGGCGTTGCGGGTCAGCATTCGAGAAGTGCTGGAGTCGGTCACCCTGGCCTCGGTCGTGGAGGGTGATCTGCCTCCACCGGTTCGCGATCTGGCCGGACATCCCGAGGCTGCCGAGCCGCGCTGAGGTGTCCGCCGGGCCGACGGCGCGCCAACCCCGCCTCGCGCGCCTCGTCCTGCATCGTCCGCCACGTGGCGCCGAGCACCATCCCGAGCCACGTGAAGATCAGCGCGAAGACGATGATGGCGACAATCGCGGCGACGCTCACGCCAGTGCGAGCTCCTCCGTCTGCGGCGCCCCGTTCTGGTCGAACCGCTTCGCCCGACTCGGGCGCGCGTAGACGATCTGCCCTTCCACCAGCTCCAGCTCCTCCACCTGAGTGTTGGTCAGCTGCGCGATCAGCGGCGAGTCGTCCGCCAGCGTCATCTCGACCCGCACCTCGAACCCGAGGCGCACGATCCGATCGATCATCGCCTCCACGGCGCCGTTCGATTTCATGTGCAGCAACTCGACGTCGTGCGGTCGCACGAGGAGCGGACCGATCCGATTCGCCGAGCCCACGAAGCTCATCACGAACTCCGTCTGCGGATGCTCGTACAGCTCGGTCGGCGAACCCGCCTGTTGGACGGCGCCTTCGTTCATGACCACGATCTGCTCGGCGACGTCCATCGCCTCCTCCTGGTCGTGGGTGACGAAGATCGTCGTCACGTGCACCTCGTCGTGCAGCCGGCGCAGCCACTGCCGCAGCTCCATGCGGACCCGCGCGTCAAGCGCACCGAATGGCTCGTCGAGCAGCAGCACCTGCGGCTCCACCGCCAGCGCCCGAGCGAGCGCCATGCGCTGGCGCTGACCGCCCGAGAGCTGTGACGGATATCGATCGCTGTACCCCTCGAGCTGCACCAACCCCAGCAGCTCGTGGACCCGCTCCTCGATCTCCTGCTTCGGCTTCTTGCGGATGCTGAGCCCGAACGCGACGTTGTCGCGAACTGTCATGTGCTTGAACGCCGCGTAGTGCTGGAAGCAGAACCCGACGTTGCGATTCTGCACCGGAACGCGGGTCATGTCCTCGCCGGAGATCAGCACCCGGCCGGAGTCGGGCTCCTCGAGGCCCGCGATCACCCGCAACAGCGTCGACTTGCCGCTTCCCGAGGGACCCAGTAGGGCGGTAAGGGATCCATCCCTGACCTCGATCGAGACGTCGTCCAAAGCGACGAAGTCACCGAACTGCTTGCACGCATTTTCGACCGTGATGCTCATGAACGGGACTCCTTCTCGTCGGGTAGACCGATATGTGGGACGACGGCGGCCGGTTCGGCTGCGACGCTCGGACCGGCGAGGATCGCCCGATCGCGACGCTGGATCCAGTTCATCGCGAACAGGACCGCGAGCGCGAGCAGCGCGAGCACCACCGCGGCGGCGTAGGCGCCGGCGACGTTGAACGTGTCGAAGAGCTTGCGGACGTAGAGCGGCAGCGTCTCGGTGGAGCCCGAGATCCGGCCGGAGACCACGGCAACCGCGCCGAACTCTCCCAGGGCCCGGGCAGTCGCCAGGATGACGCCATACGTCACCCCCCAGCGAATCGCCGGCAGCGTGATCCGCCAGAACGTCTGCCACGGACCGGCGCCGAGCGTGGCAGCCGCCTGCTCCTGGTCGTCACCGATCTCCTGGAGCACCGGGATCACCTCGCGAACCACGAACGGCAGGGCCACGAAGGCGGTCGCGATCGCCATCCCCAGCGGCGTGAAGATGACCTCGATCCCGGCCGCCGCGAGATCCTGGCCGAACCAGCCATCGCGGCTGCCGTAGACGAGCACGAGCGCCAAGCCGATCACCACCGGGGACATCGCGAACGGCAGGTCGATGATCGCGTTCAGTGCGCCGCGGCCCCGGAAACGGTGGCGCACGATCACGATCGCGCAGGCGATTCCAAAGACGGTCGTGACCGGGATCGCCGCAAGGACCATCACGATCGTGAGCCAGAAGGCATGCTGGGCCTCCGGCGTCGTCACCGACTCCCAGGCGTGCACGAACCCGTCCTCGAACGCCTTGTAGAAGATCATCAGAACCGGGACGAGCAGCAGCAGACCCAGGTATCCGAGGGCGAACGACCGGAGGCCGTAGCGAGCCAGCCGCCCACCCTGGACGATGTTCTTCTGCCCGGAGTCGACCGCGCTAACGCTCATGGCGCATGCTCCGACGAGCGAGCAGGTTGATCAGGAACAAAACGCCGATCGAGATCATCAGCAGGACCACCGACACGGCGGCCGCGCTCTCGGTGTTGCCGCTCTCGATCTGCCCGAAGATGAACACCGAAGCGACCTCGGTGTCGAACGGGATGTTGCCCGAGATCAGGACCAGCGACCCGAACTCGCCCACCGACCGGGCGAAGGCGAGCGCCGCGCCCGCGATGATCGCGGGCGTGAGGTTGGGAAGGATCACACGCCGGAAGATCGTCAGCGGCCCCGCACCCAGCGAAGCCGCGGCCTCCTCCATCTCCCGATCGAGCTCGAGCAGCACCGGCTGCACGGCCCTGATCACGAACGGCAGGGTGACGAACAGCAAGGCCATCACCACGCCCACCCTGGTGAACGACACGCCCGAGATCCCGAGCACGCCGTTGTCGCCGTAGAGCGCCAGCAGGGTCAACCCGGCGACGATCGTCGGCAGCGCGAACGGCAGATCGATCAGTGAGTTGACGATCTTCTTCCCCGGGAACTCGTCTCTCACCAGCACCCAGGCGATGATCGTTCCCGCGACGACGTTGATCGCGACGACGATCAAGGACGCGACGACCGTCAGCTTCAGCGCGGCGACCGCCTGCGGGGCACTCACCGCATCCCAGAAGGCGCCGATGCCGTTCTCAAGCGACGTGGACACCACCGCCGCGATCGGCAGCAGCACCATCACGCTCAGGTACCCGACGACCAGCCCCCGAGTGAGGCCGGGGCCCCCGAAGCCGAGCCTGAGGGCCGGCCTCGGGGGCGCCTGGGGTGTCGCTACCGCCCCGTCGCTCACTCGGTAGCGACCCCCAGATCAGCCTCGATCCTTGCGATCGAGCCGTTCTCCGGATCGAAGAACTCCGTCGCGACCGTTTCCCAGCCGCCGAACTCCTCGATCGTGAACAGGTCCTTTGGAGTCGGGAACTCCTCCTCGTACTCCGCCAGGATCTTCTCGTCGGTCGGCCTGTACCCACCCTCGGCGAACAGGCGCTGACCCTCATCGGAGAGGAGGAAGTCCAGGAACGCCTGCGCCGCCTCCGGATCGTCCGCCTCCTCTGTGACGGCCGCCTTGGTCTCGATCAGGATCGTCTCGTCGGGGACGACGTACTCCACGTCCTCGCCCGCGTTCTGGGCCTGAATCGCCTCGTTCTCGTAGGAGAGCAGCACGTCGCCCTTGCCGCCGATGAACGTCTGCAGCGCGTCGCGCGCGCTCGCGTCCTGAACCGGCGTGTTCTCCAGCACCTGCGCGACGAAGTCGAGCGCCTCCTGCTCCGACTTGCCCTGGGCGATCTGGCTGCCGTACGCGGCCATCAGGTTCCAGCGCGCACCGCCGGACGTGAACGGGTTGGGCGTGATCACCTCGACCTCGCCCGTGACCAAGTCGTCCCAGCTGTCGATCCCCTCGGGGTTGCCTGGACGGGTGACGAACACGACGACCGAGTTCTGGGGGGAGCCCTTGCCGCCCGCGTCGTAGTCCTCAGCAACGAGGCCCGCGTCAATCAGCCGCTCGACGTCCGGCTCGAGCGGCAGGTGAACGAAGTCCGCCGGCAGGCCGGCCTCGACCGCCCGCGACTGATCACCGGACGAGCCGAACGAGTTCTTGAAGCCAACACCGTCACCGTCAGGCGTCTCGGTGAACGCGGGCTCGATGCGCTGCTCGTACAGCTCCTGGGGCGTCGAGTACGCGACCAGGTCGATCGTGCCCCCGCTGCCGTCGGACCCTGATGCGTCGCTCGACCCCCCACAGGCCGCGACGCCGATTCCGAGCCCGATCGCCAGGACACCGGCCACCAGCGCCGCGCGAATGTCGCCGCCGCGGGACCCCGCAGCAGCGCTTGGGGGGCCCGCGGTCCCGCCGCGGCGAAGCTTCGTTGAGAAGCGAGCCATTCGTTTCTCACCTTTCTTGATTGAGTTAGTGGACAATACCCGAAGCGCGGCAGAGTAGCAGATGCCGAGGGCGCGATCGCGCCGCGCCGGCGGCTGACCGGACGCCGTCCATAAGCGACAATCCCCCCGACGTGCTCTTCCGCCAGATCATCCACGAGGACCTGGGATGTGCCTCGTACCTCGTCGGCGACGCGAGCGCGGGAATCTCAGCCGTGATCGATCCCCAATGGGACATCGAGCCCTACCTGCGCCTGTCTCGCCTGCACGGCGTCCGCATCCAGCACGTGCTCGAAACCCACAACCACGCCGACCACGTCTCCGGCCACGGCCGGCTGGCGCGAGCGACCGGGGCCACCATCCACATCCACGAGCTGGCGGAGGCCGAGTACCCCCACGAGTCGTTCACCGACGGCTGGACGCTCCGACTCGGCGACGTCGAGATCGAGGCGGTCCACACGCCGGGTCACCGGCCCGAGCACACGTCGTTCGTGCTGCGCGACTCCGGGCGGGGCGGCGACCCTTGGGCTGCGCTCACCGGCGACTCGCTCTTCGTCGGCGACGTCGGCCGCCCCGACCTGGCGATCGAGCCCCACGACGGCGCCGCCGACATCTACCGCTCCCTGCACGAGCGCTTGTTCAGCCTCCCTGAGAACGTCGAGGTGTGGCCGGGCCACCTGGGCGGCTCGCTGTGCGGGGGCTCCGGCCTCGACCACAAGACCTCCTCCACGATCGGCTTCGAGCGCGAGCACAATCTGGCCCTTCGCTTCGACGACCTCGAGGAGTTCGTGGCCGACGCCGTGGCGACTCTGGGCGACAGGCCGCCAAACGTCGAGCACGTTGTGGGCCTCAACCGCGGTCCCCTGATCGAAGAGCTCGGAACGCCCGCCGGGCTCTCTCCCCGCGGGGTAGAGGCGGCCATCGCCGGGGGCGCGGTCCTGGTCGACGCGCGAACCAACGAGCAGTTCGACGAGGCCCACATTCCCGCCGCCCTCAGCGTCTCGGCCAACGACACCGGCTTTGCCACCAAGGTGGCGAAGGTGGTGCCAGCCCACGCGGACTTGCTGGTCGTCGCCGCCTCCGACGGCTACGAGCGCGAGGCCGCGGAGCTGCTCGCCGCGGTCGGGCTGCGCGTCACCGGCTTCCTCGAGGGAGGGATGACCGCCTGGCGGTCGGAGGGTCGGCCCGTGAGTCGCATCTCAGCGCTCGACCCGGCAGTCCTCGCCGACCGCGTGGCCGAGGACGAGACGCTGATCCTCGACGTGCGCGACACCGACGAGTTCGAGGCCGGGCACATCCCGGGCTCGGTCCACATCCCCTACGGGGAGCTGCCCGACCGACTCGCGGAACTACCCCGGGACCGCCCGATCGCCGCGATCTGCAGCGGCGGCAAGCGCAGCGGGCTCGCCGCCTCGATTCTCCAGCGCGAAGGGTTCGAGCGAGTGATCCACGTCGCCAACGGTGGCGTGGCGGCCTGGGAGCGAGCCGGCCATCCCGTCGAAGCCCCCGAAGCCGCCGACTAGGCTCCGATTCGGCGCTCGAACGACGTCACCAACTGGCGCTTGTCGAGTGTCGGATCGCCGGTGGTGCGCTCCAGCTTCAGAGATGCGCGGCGGCCGTCCAGCGTCAGCGTCGCGATCTGGTTGTCGTAACACGGGCCTTCGGCTAGGCGCCAGCGGATCTCGGGATCGCGCACGCCCGCAGCGCGCGCCAGCGCCCGGCCGATGACCCGCCCAGCACCCGAGTTCCCGAACCGGATCGTGGCCCGCTCGTGGCGGTTGAGCGCGTTTCGAAACGGTGAGCAGACTCCCTGCCAGACGGCGCTTGACACCTTCGCCGAGCGCGGAAAGCCCACCTCGGCGAGATAGGCGTGATGCACGTCGCCCGAGAGCAGGCCGATCGAGGCTGGGGGACGGCCGTGAGCGCCGGATCCGTGATCGCGCAGCAACCTCACCATGCGATCGAAGGAGCGACGGAACGCCGGCCAGTGATCGAAGTCGAGCGCCCGACGCAGCTTCTCTCCCTGCCGCGCTGCCGCACTTCCCCAGGCGCCCTCGACGAGCGCCTCGCCCCAGGCCTCTATGAAATGCAGGCCGGGTGCCAGCAGAAAGGGATCCGAGCTGCCGATCAGCAGGTGGTCCCACTCGCCCTCGATGTGGCGCTCGAGCCATTCCCATTCCGCCTCGTCGAGGATCGCCCGCCGGCCCTCCTCGAGCACACGGCCCGAGCGGGCGTCGATCACGATCAGCCGGCTGCCGTTGAGATCGCGGCAGTAGCTCCAGCGCTCGCCGTCGCTCAGCTGTCGCTCGCGGTCGCCGAATTCGCGCAGCCGCTCGGCGGCATCGTCGAGCTCGCGCACCTCCTGATACAGCCCGTTCTCCGCCAGGCTGCTCGGTGACAGGTTGCCGATGAACTGATAGACCCAATACGAGGCCAGACCTGCCGCCTCCCGCCTCTCCCACCACGGCTCGTGCCGTATCTCCTCCACCCAGGCGCGAGAGATGTTCCAGTCGTCGTGAACATCGTGATCGTCGATCACCATCGACGTCGAGATCGTCGACAGCAACCAGCGGATCACGGGGTCCCCCCAGGACTCCCAGTACAGCCGCGTGTACTCCTCGTAGTCCGCGACCTCCTCTCCCGGAGGCTTGCTGGTGTCGCGCCGCGCGCGGATGAACTCACGCGCCTGGGGCGATCCCTCGTCGACGTAGACCTGGTCGCCGAGCAGCAGCAGCAAGTCGGGCCAGCTGGAGCGCGGCGTGCCCCAGAGCTCGTGGGCGAGGGTGTAGAGCGCGTCGAACTCCCGGCCGTGCTCGTGGTCGTCCTTCGACAGCGTGTACGGCGGGTGGTGTGGAAGCGCCACCCTGCACGAGCCGAATGCGATCCGCACCGGGCCGCTGCCGGCGAGGGTGGTGATGGTGCTCGGGGGAAACTCGGAGGCCAACGGGGGCCAGCGCCGCTCGCCGTCGAGGAGGACCTCGTACTCGTAGGTCTGGCCCGGCTCGAGGTCCTCGATCACCACGAGCGCGTAGTGATGGCCCTCGACGCAGAAGGTCTTCTCATTCCCCGCGAGCTCGGGCCCGCGCACCGAGCGCACCTGGGCCACGCAAGCGGCGTCGGTCTCCACCCAGACGACGGCCTCCGTCTCGCCGACGTAGCGCAGAACCGGTCCCAGCACGAGCTCTGCCTCTGCCATCCCGGTATGCGCTACCCGGTGGCGAGGCACGGCTAACCGCTGGTACGGGGAACGCGCAGACCGCGCGTGATGAGGGCGTCCAGCGTGGGCTATCCGGTCCCGGCGAGCGGCCGCTGCGCTTGATCGCGCTGTGCAATCGGATGCCTACCCCTCGCGCGCATCGGCCGCGGCGGGCTGGTTCTTTGGGAAGTGGACCGCGCCGACGGTCCCGCTCGGGCTCACGGGGACTCCCAGGAGCCTCGGCTCGCTCGTCGCCCTCGAGCGAGCCCGTTGACCACACTCTCCCGAGGACCGCGCCCATCAGGTACTCCTCGCGAGGATTCCGGGCAGTTGTCATCCTCGGTGAATGGGCAGGTACCGGACGATCCTCCGCACCCCCCGCGTCGCGGTCCTGATCACAGCGACGCTCATGGGGCGCCTGCCCTTCGCGATCAACGCGCTCGCGGTGTTGCTGTTCGTCCGCGACGTCTCCGGGTCCTTCGCCGGGGCGGGCGTCGTCTCGGGCGCCCTGGCTCTGGGCAGCGCCGTCGGCGCTCCGCTGCAGGGGCGTCTGGTCGACCGCCGCGGCGAGGGCATGCTGATGACGCTGGCCTGCGTTCACGCCGCCTCGCTGCTGGCGATCTGGTCCCTCGGCGAGTCCGGCGCCAGCACCGCGATCCTGGCGGCGCTGGCATTGGTCGCCGGCGTGGCGTTCCCGCCGACCGGATCGGTCCTGCGCTCGCGCTGGCCCCAGCTGCTTGGGGATCAGCCTGGGCTGATGAGGTCAGCGTACGCGTTCGACTCGGTGATGATCGAAACCGCCTTCGTCAGTGGGCCCCTGCTGACCGCGGTGGGGGTGGCGCTGATCAGCCCGGAGGCGATGCTGGGGCTCTCGGCCGCCCTGATGCTGGCCGGGACCGCTCTCTTCGTCGCCGCGCTGCCTCCGAGTGAGGCGACGCCTCGCGACGAGAAGGCGCGCGGCGTCTGGGGCGCACTGAGCTCGCCCGGAATTCGTACCGTCGCGCTGGCCAGCTTCCCGGTCGGATTCTGCTTCGGCACGATCGAGGTGGGCCTTCCTGCGTTCAGCCACGCTCACGACTCGGACGAGCTGGCGGGCGTGCTGCTGGCGATCTGGTCGGCCGGGAGCCTGCTCGGCGGCGTTCTGTACGGCGCGCGTCCGCCCCGATCGCCGCTGATCGAGGTTCACACACGGCTCGCCGTATTGCTCCCGCTTGCGTGTCTGCCGCTGCTCGCGTCCGGCTCGCCGATCGCGATGGCGATTCTCGTCGCGCTTGCCGGAGCCCCGGTGGCGCCGCTGATCGCGAGCCGCAACGAGCTGGTGAGCGCGATCGCGCCGAGGGGCGCACAAACCGAGGCCTTCACATGGCCGCTGACCGCCCTGGTCGCCGGCCTGTCGGTGGGCATTGCTGCCGCGGGCGTGATCGTCGACGCAAGCGGCTGGGAGACGGCGATGCTCGTCGGCGCGGTGGTCGCCGCCGTGGGCGCTCTGCTCGTCGTCAGCCGCCGCGAAACCCTGGCGCCGGCTCCCGCCGCGGCCTGAACCTCAGAGGTCCGGCATCCCCTCGTCGGGCGTGGACGCCTCGGCGTGCAGGCGGCGTGGGATGCGCCCTGCCTGTCGCGCCTCGAACCCCGCCTCCACCGCCTTGCGCATCGCCACCGCCATCGCCTCGGGGCTCTCCGCCCGGGACACCGAGCTGGCAAGCAGGACTCCATCGCAGCCGAGCTCCATCGCCTGCGCTGCATCGGAAGCCGTGCCGATGCCAGCGTCGAGGATCACCGGCACCTTCGCCCGGTCGACGATGATGCGGACGTTGTAGGGATTGCGGATCCCCGAGCCCGACCCGATTGGAGACCCGAGGGGCATCACGGCCGCGCAGCCCGCGTCCTCGAGCCTGCGGGCGAGGATCGGGTCGTCGTTGGTGTACGGGAGCACGGTGAATCCCTCGTCCACCAGTGTCTCCGCGGCGTGCACGAGCTCCACGGCGTCCGGAAACAGCGTGCGGTCGTCGCCGATCACCTCGAGCTTGATCCAGTCGGTCTCAAACGCCTCCCTCGCTAGTCGGGCAGTTCGCACGGCGTCACGCGCCGTGTAGCACCCCGCAGTGTTCGGCAACGCGAACACTCCCAGGCGCTCGATCACTTCGAGCACCGATCCCTGTGCCAGGGGGTCGAGGCGGCGCAGGGCCACCGTGACGATCTCGGTGCCGGCGGCCCGCAGCGCGCGCTCCATCTGCCCGAGGGAGCGAAAGCCGCCGGTGCCGACGATCAGCCGTGAGTTCCAGGTCCGGCCGCCCAGCTCCCAGGCGGAGGCCTGCGCTCGTTCGAGCCGCCGCTCGTCGCTCGTCGCGGGCTCAGCCACCCTGGATCGCTCCCACGACTTCAACCGTTTGGCCTTCCCGAAGCGGGGTCCGGCGCCAGGCGCCACGAGGCACGACCTCTCCGTCGACGGCCACCGCAACGCCACGCGTCTCGCCGTTGGCGCCGGCGGCCGATATCGCCTCGCTCACGGGCGCCCCGTCGGGCAACTCAATGCGCTGTCCGTTGAGCTCGATCGTCATGGCGCCACCGCGTCCGCCGCAACGAACCGATCCGGCGCGAAGGCACCGACATCCACCTCGGGCTCGTCGCCGACCAGCATCGCCGCAACCGCCTCCGCGGTCGCCGGTGCCAGCAGGATCCCGTTTCGATAGTGGCCGGTGGCGTAGATCAGCCCCTCGAGCCCGCCGGGCCCGATTAGCGGCGCGTTGTCCGGCGTGCCCGGCCGCAGCCCGGCGACCGCCTCCGCGAGCTCCAACTCGGCGACGTCGGGAAGCGCCCGGTAGGCCTCGCGCAGGAGCTCGTACACGCCCCCGGCCGTGACCCGCGTGTCGAAGCCCTGCTCCTCCACCGTTGCCCCCACGATCATCCGCCCGTCAGCGCGTGGCACCACATAGACCCGTGCGGACACGACGATCCGCTCGCAGACCGGGGCTCCCGCCGAGCCCCGTAGGGTGATGATCTGGCCCTTCACCGGACGCACGGGCGGTCGCGCGCCCACCGGAAGCCACTCGCCGGCGCCCGACCAGGCTCCCGTTGCCAGAACCGTCCACTCCGCACGGTGGTCGGCGCCATCGGCGGTTCGAACGCCCGACAGCCGCCCATTGTCGAGCACCGGCCCCACCACTTCCGTGTCGGCCATGATCTCGGCTCCCCCTAGCTCCGCAGCGATCCTGAGCGCGTCGACCAAGAGGTGCGGGTCGACGGCCGCCTCGTGCGGTGCATGCGCCGCGCTCGCGCACGACGGTGAGACACCCGGCTCGAGTCTGCGCGCGTCGTGGGGACGCAGCCACTCGGCGGGCAGCTCAAGCGAACGCATGAGCTCGAACCGCCGTCGAAGCTCCGACGATTCGTCGCGGTCGAGGGCGACGTGCAGCGCTCCCAGCTCCAAGAATCCCGGATCGCGGTCGGCGGCAGCGCCCAGTTCCGCGGCGAACGCCGGCCAGAGGGCGTGGGAGGACAGAGCCAGCTTGAGCAGCTCCTCCTCGCCCCAGGTCGCCTCACCAACCGGCGCCAGCATCCCCGCGGCCACTCCGGAGGCCCCGGCACCGGGCCGGTCACGCTCGAGCACCCGCACGCGCAGCCCGCGCCGAGTCGCTAGCCAGGCGCAGGCAAGTCCGATCACGCCTCCACCGACGATCACGGCGTCGAGACTGGAGTCGCGTTGACTTCGCACTGCGGTCATTCAGGTGAGCGCCTTCAGGCGTGAAAGCAGCATGTGCTTGTAGGTGTCGTCCTTCCCGGGCGGGTGTCGCGCCACCATCCCTGCGCCGGCATTACCCGGATCAGGTTCTGACGGTCGGCGGCCCGTTGCCGCCCTCTCAGCCCACGGGTGGGGCTCCCGTTTACTGCCACTGATGGTACCCGGAGACCCTCGGCCCTACCCACTCCTGGGCGATACTTGGCGTGATGGGCGGCTACGACGCGATGATCCGAGCCGTCGCCGAGGGCTTCACCGAACACGACCTGTCACGGGCCCGCGCGTTGATGCACGACGACGTGGTCTTCGACTGGACGCGCTCGATGAGCGACAACCGCGGCGTGTATCGGGGCTACGAGGCGATCCAGAAGCTGTTCCAAGACTTCATCGAGGCGTGGGAGCACGTGAACTGGCAGGTGGTCGACGTCGAGGAAGTGGGCCCGGACCGGCTGCTGGTGGCCCGCGTCACCCTGTTTCAAGATCGCCGGGACGCCGAGGCCGCCCTGGCCGACGGCGACCTCGACTAGGCGGCTGGTGGAGCGATCTGAGCGCATCGAACGCCTCGGTCGCGCGCGACTGTACTTCGTCTGCGAGGGCCAGCCCAACGACGGCGACCCGGAGCCCCTCCTGGACGCCGCCCTTCGCGGCGGCGCAGACCTGATCCAGCTGCGCGAGAAGGCACCGCGCTGCGCCGAGGAGATCGTCGCCCTCGCCGCGCCGTTCCGGCGGGCGGCCAATCGATACGGTGCCCTGTTCATCCTCAACGACTGGCCCGAGCTCGTCGCCGAATGCGGCGCCGATGGTGTCCACGTCGGACAGGACGACGCGCCGGTCGCTGAGGCTCGCGCCGCGGCGGGGCCGGACGCCCTCGTCGGGCTCTCGACCCATTCCGACGCCGAGGTCGAGGCAGCATGCACCGCCGATGGCGACGCCAGGCCCGACCAGATCAGCGTCGGTCCCGTCTGGCAGACGCCCACCAAGGAGGGCCGGCCCGCGACCGGCCTGGCGTTGATCGACCACGCCGCGGCTTTCGAGCCCCCCATGCCGTGGTTTGCGATCGGGGGCATCGACACGACGAACGTCGGCGAGGTGGTTGAGGCCGGCGCACAGCGGATCGTGGTCGTTCGGGCGATCCGCGAGGCCGCTGACCCGGAGGCGGCTGCGCGCGAGCTTCGGGCGGCCCTGGACTAGCCTGAGCACACAAAGAAAATGCACATGCCTCTTATGCGCCTAAAGGCGCTCACTTGAATACATATGGCCAGCCGGCAGCGGAGACGGGCGGAGCGCCGCAAGCGCAAGGAGCGGTCCATCGAGCGGCGCCAGGAGATGGGCGCCAAGCGCGAGGCGATGGCGGCGCGTTCCAAAGCCCGCAACGAAGCTGTGCGGGAGCAACTCGAGCCGCTGGTAGAAGGCGAGCGGCCGGCCGTAGTCACGATCGGCGCCGTCGTCTCGGCGCTGATCGCCGTCTCGGCGATCGTCGGCTACGCGGCGGGTGTCGAGGTGACGAAGGTTGGCTCGGACGGCATCGAGCAGGGCGAGGACACGGCGCCTTTGCTCTCGATCGTCGCGGTGGTAGGGCTGATGGGAACGATGGCGTACGGGATGTGGAAGGCCCGCTACTGGGCGGTGCTCGGATTTCAGGCGCTGCTCGTCATCGTCTTGGTCGCCGCCACGCTGGGACTCATCCAGGCGACCGAATGGCCTCAGGCAGTCGGGACGACGCTGCTGATCGCAGGCGCCGGAGCGCTGTTCTTCTTCATGGTCAAGGCGATGGCGCGGATCCAGATGCCCGAGCGCGCCGGGCGCGAGTGAGGAATCGAGCGGCCCTTCTATAGAGTCGGGCGCATGGCTGAGTCCTACGACGTGATCGTGATCGGGGGAGGGCCGGGCGGGTACCACGCGGCGATTCGCGCCGCCCAGCTCGGCAAGAAGACTGCCGTGGTCGAACAGGACAAGCCGGGCGGGCGGTGCCTCAACTACGCCTGTATCCCGGCGAAGACGATGCTGCACACAGCCGAGCTCCTCGACCACGCCCAAAACAGCGCCGAGCTCGGGGTCGAGGTCCAGAAGGCCACGCTCGACTGGGAGGCGCTTGGCCAGCGTCGCGCCAAGGTCTCCGAGACGCTCTCAGGCGGCGTGAAGATGCTCTGGGACAAGAACAAGGTGACGCAGATCGAGGGAGAGGGGGCGCTGGACGCCAACGCGAACGTCGTCGTCGGGTCGGAGACCTACGAGGCCGGGGCCGTGGTCCTGGCCACCGGCTCGGTCGCAATCCCGATCCCGGGCGTGGAGTGGGGAGACCGAGTGGTCGACACGTGGGGCGCCTGGTCGCTGCCCTCGTTGCCCACCTCGATTGCCGTAGTCGGCGCGGGAGCCTCCGGCTCCGAGATCGGGTCGGCGTACGTGCGGTACGGAACCGAGGTGACGCTGGTGGAGATGCTGCCTCAGATCCTCCCCGCCGAGGACAAGGACGTCGTCCGTGTAGTCGAGCGGATCTTCAAGAAGCAGGGCATCAACGTGCTGACCGGCAACCCGATCTCAGACGTCGAGGCGGGCGAGAAGTCCGTGAGGGCGAAGGTCGGTGACGAGACCATCGAGGTCGAGTACCTGTGTATCGCCGGTGGCCGGGCGCCCGACACCGAGAGCCTTGGCCTGGACGCGGCCGGCGTCAAGACCGGGGAGGGTGGCAGGGTCGAGATCGACGAGTACCAGCGAACCTCCAACCCCAAGGTCTACGCGATCGGCGACCTGGTCCGGGGACCGGCTCTGGCCCACAAGGCACAGGAAGAGGGAGTGGTGGCCGCCGAGACGATCGCCGGCGCCCCCACCCATCCCGTCCACCCCGACCTGGTCGCGGGCGCGACGTTTTGCCACCCCCAGGTCGCGAGCGTGGGGATGACGGAGCAGCAGGCAAAGGACGCGGGCAAGGACGTCGTCACCGGACGGATGAAGCTCGGCGGAGTTGGCGCCTCGGCCGTCTACGAAGACCGCGACGGGATCGTGAAGCTGGTCTGTGACTCCGAGTACGGAGAGATCCTCGGCGCACACATCGTCGGCAACCGTGCCTGCGACATGATCAGCGAGCTGGTCGACACGATGGCGCTCGAAGGCGGCTACCAGGAGCTGGCCCGCATCATCCACCCGCACCCGACGATCTCCGAGGCGATCCTCGACGCAGCGCGCGCCGTCGACGGCTGGGCAATCCACCAGTAGTCCGCGTCACTATTCGACCGGGCGACGGAGCTGGACGTCGCAAACCCGAGCCGGCGGTCGTCAGACTGCGCGGGCGTGAGCGACCGCGCGAGCTTCTATTTCGACCTGGGATCGCCTTACGCGTACCTGGCGGCTGAGCGCATCAACCCGCTGTTCGCGGAGGCCGGGCTCAATCCTCCCGAGTGGCGGCCGATCCTGCTCGGAGGGCTGTTCAAGCGCTTCGGGCGCGACTCGTGGGCCATCGGGCCCCAGCGCGACGAGGGCCTGCGCGAATGCGAGCAACGGGCACAGGCTCACGGGCTGCCGCCGATCCGCTGGCCCGACCCGTTTCCGGGCAACACGCTGGTGGCGATGCGGGCCGCCACATTCGCGAAGGAGATCGGACGGACGGTGTCCTTCTCACTCGCCGCCTTTCGCCAGGCGTTCGCGGCCGGCCGTGACTTGAGCGACCCCGACAACGTCCTGCTCGCGGGCGCGTCGTCCGAGCTGCATCCGCGCGCGCTGCTGGCCGCGATCCGGCGCGACGCCATCAAGTCCCGCCTGCGGGAGGAGACCGAGCGCGCCGGCGATCTCGGCGTCGTCGGCGTGCCGAGCGTGGCGGTCGCCGGCCAGATCTTCTGGGGCGACGATCGGCTCGAGGAGGCGGTCGCAGCGGGTGCCTGAGCACGCCCGGGTTGTGCCTGGCCGACGGTTACGCCGAAGAATGTGACATCAATCGATGTTACCTTCTCGCGATCGTGGGTAACGGCCAATCATGAGTGCGATTCAGCTAGCCGCTTCGAGCCCCTCCGCTGGCGGGGCGGCGATGGACCAGGTGATCATCGCCACCGTCGGAGCGATGATCACGACCAGCGCGTTGCTCGTTCTGGGGATCGGCCATCGCACCGGGCGCTTCAGGCTGCTCGGCTGGGCCGCCGGCCACGCCTCGCGGATGAGCGGCGTGCCTCCGTGGGCCGCGCTTCCGGCCGCAGTCAGCGCCGGCGCTCTGGTGATCGCCCTGTTCGGGATGCTGTGGGACATCTCGCTCCACATCGACGACGGGCGTGACGAGGGCCCCCTGGCCAACCCGGCCCACCACTTCATCCTCGTCGGGCTATTCGGCGTCTTTGCCTCCGGCTACCTGGCGATGGTGCTGCCCAAGGGCCGCCCGAGCGCCACCGCGATCCGCATTACGCGCGACTGGTACGTCCCGTTGGGCGGCGCGCTGATCGCGGTCTGCGGAAGCTTCTCCCTCATCGCCTTCCCGCTCGACGACGGCTGGCACCGGCTCTTCGGGCAGGACGTAACGCTCTGGGGCCCGACGCACCTGATGTTGATCGGCGGCGCGGCGACCACCCTGGTCGGGGTCGCGGTGTTGCTGGTCGAATCCAGAAGAGCCAGCGCCGCCGCCGGCGCCGAACGTGAGAAGGGCTGGGCGATGGGCGCTCGCGGCGTCGCGCTGACCGGCGCGTTCCTCCTCGGCCTTTCGACGTTCCAGGCCGAGTTCGACTTCGGCGTGCCCCAGTTCCGGTTCGTCTTCCAGGCGATGCTGATCATGCTGGCCGCCGCCGCGGGACTGGTCGCCGCCCGCATCTGGCTGGGGCGCGGTGCCGCGATCGGCGCCGCCCTGTTCTTCATCGCCGTGCGCGGGCTGATCGCCCTGCTGGTCGGTCCGGTGCTCGGCGAGGCGGTTCCCCACTTCCCCCTGTACCTCGCCGAGGCCGCGATCGTCGAACTCGTGGCACTGCGCGTTTCGACCGGCGGCCGGTCCGCTTTGCGCTTCTCTGTGGAGCCCTTATCGGAACGCTGGGACTCGCCGCGGAGTGGGGCTGGTCGCACCTCTTCATGCTCCTGCCCTGGCCCCCGGAGCTCCTGCCCGAGGCGGCACTGTTCGGCTTGGCGATGGCCATCGGCGGGGCGTTGATCGGTGGTTGGATCGGCGCTCGTCTCGGTTCGGATCGAACTGAGCGCACGGTCGCGCAGCGCTGGGCGGGGGCGCTCGGAGCGGCGTTGGTGATGGGCCTCGTCGGCTTCGGTCTGTTGAGGTCGGCCGAGGGCGGCGTCAGCGCGACGGTCGACCTGCGACCCGTTCCCGGCGGCGCCGACGAGAATGCCGAAGCCACGGTGACTCTCGACCCGCGCGACGCTGCTGACAACGCCGAGTGGTTCCACGCCATTTCCTGGCAAGGCGGCGAGCCCTACATCCTCGATGAGCTCGAGCAGACGGAGCCGGGCGTCTACCGAACGACCGAGGCGCTTCCGGTGGACGGAACCTGGAAAACCCTGCTGCGATTGCACGAAGGCAATTCGCTGACGTTGGCACCGGTCCACCTGCCCCCCGATCCGGCGATCCCCGCCGAAGGCGTTCGGGCGACCGACGGGATGACGCGCGAGTTCGTCGCCGAGAAGGAGTTCCTGCAGCGCGAGGCCAAGGCCGACCCAGGACCGCTCGCGCTCGTCGCGTACCTGATCGTGCTCGCGATCACGCTCGCCTTCCTCAGCGTGGTCGCCTGGGGGCTGCATCGCCTGGCGGTCGCGGCCGAGCAGCCTGCGACGGACGACGGCACCTCGACGACCCCGGCACGCCCGCCGACACCGGTGCGGGCGCCGACGGTGGCAACCCGGTGAAGTCCTGGGCGCTCGCAGCGCTCCGCACGGTCGCCACGGCGTAGCGCGAGGGGGCTGAGACGCCACCGGGGGCCGCCGTCGCCCGCATACGGCCTCGGCTATCTTGCGACGCGGTGGCTGAGGAGACCGTCAAGACCGCTGAACCGCAGGCCACGGACGGCAAGGCCGAGGCGGTTCGGGCGCTCCCGGACGAGGCGACCTGCCGCGAGCTGCTCGAGACGATGGCGCTGATCCGCCGCTTCGAGGAGGAAGCGGGGCGCCAGTACCAGCGCGGCAAGGCCGGCGGCTTCCTGCACCTGGCGATTGGCGAGGAGGCGACGATCGTGGGGACGACCTCGGTGATGCGTCCCGACGATTACCTGATCGGCAGCTACCGCACTCACGGACACGCGATCGCCCGCGGCACCGACCCAAAGCGCGTCATGTCGGAGCTGTTCGGCCGCGAGGACGGGACCTCGCGAGGGCGCGGCGGCTCGATGCACATCTTCGACGCGGAGCGCCGGTTCATGGGCGGCTACGGCATCGTCGGTGGCAACCTGCCGCTGGCACTTGGCCTCGCGCTTGCCTCCGATTACCGGGGCACCAACGAGGTCACGGTGTGCATGTTCGGCGACGGCGCCTCGAACACAGGCAACTTCGGCGAGACGATGAACCTGGCGGCGCTGTGGAAGCTGCCGGTGGTGTTCATCCTCGAGAACAACCTCTACGGCATGGGAACCTCGGTGGAGCGCCATTCGGCGGTCACCGACTTCTCCAAGAAGGCCGAGGGACTCGGGGTACCTGGCGTGCGAGCCGACGGCATGGACGTGCTGGCGATGCGCGAGACGGTCGCAGAGCACATCCGCCTGGCACGCGAAGAGCGCAAGCCGACCCTGGTCGAGGCCTTCACCTATCGCTTCCGGGGGCACTCGGCAGCCGACCCCGAGGTCTACCGGACCAAGGAGGAAGTCGAGGAGTGGCGGCGCAAGGACCCGATCGAGGCATTTGCCGACCGGCTGGAGGCCGAGGGCGTGCTTCGGGAGGGAGAGCGCGACGAGCTGCGGGAGCGGGTCGAGCAGCGGGTGATGGAAGCGGTCGAGTTCGCCGACAACTCGCCCGAGCCGCCACTGGAGTCCCTGTACGAGAACCTGTACGTGATCGGCGATCAGATCCCGGGCTGGTACGCAGTGGACGAGCGCACGCCCAAGCCCCACCGCGGCGAGCTGGAGCACGAACACGGCGCCGAGGGCGAGGTCAGAGAGCTCGCCGAGGCGGGCGCGGCGTACGCCGGCAGGGCGGCCGATGCACGGCGCCGCAGCGGCGGCGAGCGGGCCGACCGCAACGAGGGCGAAGCCCGTGAGGACCAGGGCGGCGGGGAACCGCACGAGGAAGGCGAGCCCTAGCCGATGCCGGTCCTGAGGATGCGCGAGGCGCTTCGCGACGCGATGGCCGAGGAGATGCGTCGCGACGAGAGCGTGTTCGTGATCGGGGAGGACGTCGGGGTTTTCCAGGGCGCGTTCAAGGTCACCGAGGGGCTGCTGGACGAGTTTGGCGAGAAGCGGGTTCGCGACACGCCGATCTCCGAGAACACGATCGTCGGGACCGGAGTGGGGTCGGCGATGGCCGGCCTGCGGCCGATCGTGGAGCTGATGACGGTCAACTTCTCGCTGCTGGCGATGGACCAGATCGTCAACCACGCTGCCGCGATCCCGTACATGTTCAACGGCCAGACCCGGGTGCCGCTGGTGATCCGCATGCCCGGTGGAGGAGGCCACCAGCTCGGACCCACCCACTCGCACAGCTTCGAGGCGATGTACCTCCAGATCCCTGGCCTGCTGGTCGCCTGCCCGTCGACGCCCGCGGACGGCAAGGGCCTCCTGAAGTCATCGATCCGCGACGACAACCCCGTGATCTTCATCGAGCACGAAACGCTCTACGGCGCGCGAGGAGAGGTGCCCGACTCCGACAATGGCGACCACCTGATCAACTTCGGCCAGGCCGCTGTCCGCCGAGAGGGCTCCGACATAACCATCCTCGCGATCCTGCGCATGGCGCACGAGGCCGAGAAGGCGGCCAAGACTCTGGCCAACGAGCACGGCGTGGAGGCGGAGGTGATCGACCCCCGCACGCTGCGGCCGCTCGACCTCGACACGATCCTCGAGTCGGTGCGCAAGACCAACCACTGCGTGGTGGTGGAAGAGGGCTGGCCCCACGGCGGCGTCGGCGCCAACCTCTCCGCCCTGGTCACCGAGCAGGCCTTCGACTACCTCGACGCGCCGGTCCAGCGCGTCACCGGTGCCGATGTGCACATGCCCTACTCCAAACGGCTGGAGCAGGCAGCAATACCGCACCCCGAGCACATCGTCAGCGCCGCACTGGCCACCTTGGAAGGGTCGATCTGATGGCCACCGACATCGTCATGCCGCGCCTCTCCGACTCCATGGAGGAGGGCACGATCCTCACGTGGATGAAAGAGGTCGGCGACGAGGTCGCCGTCGGCGAAGAGCTCGTCGAGATCGAGACCGACAAGGCGAACATGGTCTACGAGTCCGACACGGCCGGAACCCTGATCGAGATCCTCGCTTCAGAGAACGACACACTGCCGATCGGCCAGCCGATCGCGAGGGTTGGCGAGCCGGGCGAGGCGCCTAGCGGCGACGGGGCCCAGGCCCAAGAACCTCGGAAGGCGGAGGAAGAGAAGGAGGAGGAGGCTGAATCCGAACCGGAGACCCAAGCCCCCACCGCCACCGAGACCGTCGAGGCGCCGGCGGAGCCGAGCGGAGATGGCCGGGTCAAGGCGAGCCCGATCGCGAGGCGGATCGCAAACGAGAAGGGACTCGACCTGGCGACGCTGCAGGGCTCGGGTCCGGGGGGCCGGATCATCAAGGCCGATGTCGAGAAGGCGGTCGCTGCCGGGCCCGTCGCTCCTGCCGCGCCCCCCGCCGAGGCTCCGGCGCCCGCGGCGGCTCCTGCCGCTCCGACCCCTGGCGCCAGGGAGCGGCCGGAGACCGCGAAGGGCGAGACGCAGGTCGTAGAGCTGACCAAGCTCCAGCAGACCGTCGCCCGGCGGATGGCGGAGTCCAAGGCGACGGCGCCGCACTTCTACTTGTCGATGGAGGTCGACATGTCGAGGTGCGTCGAAGCCCGGACGCGGATCAAGGCCGCGTCGGGCGAGGGCGAGGTGGTGCCGTCTTTCAACGACATGGTGGTGAAGGGGACCGCGCTCGCGCTGCGCGAGTTTCCCCGCGCCAACGGGTCCTACCGCGACGGCAAGTGGGAGCTGCATTCGCGCGTCAACGTCGGCATCGCCGTCGCCGCCCAGGACGCGCTGGTCGTCCCGACCATCTTCGACACCGACATCAAGGGCCTGCGCCAGATCGCCACCGAGGCCAGGGCGCTGGCCCAGCGGGTGCGCGATCAGACCATCACGCCGCCCGAGCTGTCTGGCGGCACCTTCGCGGTCTCGAACCTGGGGATGTACGGGATCTCCAACTTCCAGGCCGTGATCAACCCGCCGCACGCCGGCATCCTCGCCGTCGGGACGATCACCGAGACGCCCGTTGTGCGCGACGGCGAGATCACGACCGCGCACCTGATGGGGGTCACCCTGGCCTGCGATCACCGCATCCTCTACGGGGCCGACGGCGCCGACTTCCTCGGGCGCATCAGGGCGTTGCTCGAGGAGCCGCTCGGCCTCGCCCTGTAGCTCTTGGCGGAGCTTCCGTTCGTCGACGAGCACGCGCTCGAGGTCGACGCCCCACCGGAGCTTGCCTGGGAGGCCATCGTCGCAATGACCCGCGGCGCCTTCAGCGGTCGTGGTGGGGCACCTTCGCCCGCCTGGTCGGCCGCGAGCAAACCGGGGTAGAGGGACCGCCCGGGCAGCAAGGCTCGACGATCGTGGGATTTCGTGTCGAGACCACCCGCCCGCCACGCGAGCTGGGCCTGGCGGGCCGCCACCGCTTCTCCGAGTACCGGCTCACGTTCCTGGTCGAGCCGCCTGACGACGATCGTTCCCGTGTTCGCGCCGTTACCCACGCCCGGTTTCCAGGCCTGCACGGCGAGGTCTACCGGACGCTGGTGATCCGCTCCCGCATCCACGTGCTGGTCACCGGCCGCATGCTCAATGGCGTCGCCCAGCGCGCTCACCCCCAATAAACCCGGCGTATACCGCCCTGTCGGAGCCTGCGCGCTGACCACCGGCACCGGAGCTCGTCTCATTCAGGGAGGCCAGGTCCAGAGCCACTACCACAGGAGGCCCGAGATGAGGGCTCACACCATCAAGATCATGTCTCGGCGGAGGCGGGGCGCCCGACGGCGTCGCGCGCTCGGGTTAGCACTCGGGATCTGCGCCCTCGCGCTCCCCGCGAGCGCGAGCGCCGACCCGGCAGGCGGCGACTACTCCAGGGCGGACGCGATCGCGGCCGGTCTCGAGGAGTCAAGCCAGTCCACCAGCGGCTCGGTCGGATCGCCGTACAGCGGCGGCCCAGATTACGCGACGCCTAACTCGATCCTCGGATCGGACGGAATCGGCGAGCTTGCGCCCGTCACCGGCTCACCGGCCAGCCCGGGGGATGGATTCGACTGGCCCAGCGCCGCGGTGGGCGCGGGTGCCGCGCTGGCGCTCGTCGCCTTCGGCGGCGCCGCTCTGCTCACCGTCCGCAGGCGGACGACGGTCTCACCGTCGGCATCGGCGAGCTGAGCGCAACCACCGGCCAACCGCATGCGATGGGCGCGGAGAACGGGTAATCGAGGCCCGCTCCGCGCCCATCGCTTTGCAGGGTGACCTTCATGAGCGCAGAGTTGCTCCCAGATCCGAACAGGTGTACGGTCGCTTCGTCCGGTGCGAGCATGGCTTTCGAGGTACGCCTTCTGGGCTCCGTCGAGGCGCTGGCCGACGGACGCTCCCTTTCGTTGGGAGGAAGCAAGCAGCGCAGCGTCGTCGCAATGCTGGCGCTTCGCGCGAACCGGACCGTCTCCACCGACGACCTGATCGACGGTCTCTGGGGAGACGACCCACCGCCGAGCGCCGCCAAGAACGTTCAGCTCTACGTTTCGCGGCTGCGACGGGCGCTCGGTGCGAACGACTCCGTGGCCAGGATCGTCACCCACGGTCGCGGGTACGAACTGCAGCTGCCTGAGGATGCGGTCGACGCGGCGCGGTTCGAGCGGCTCGTCGAGCGAGCCCAGCGCCAGGCCGAGCAGGGAATCGTCAACGGCGCAGCCCAGGGCGCGCTTGAGCTCTGGCGTGGAGCGCCACTGGCGGACGTCGCCTCAGAGCCCTTCGCCGCCCCGGAGATCCGGCGACTCGAGGAACTACGCCTGCGGGCGATCGAGCTGATGATCGACGCCGAGCTCGCGGCAGGGCGACACGGCGAGGTGATCGGCACGCTCGAGGCGCTACTCGTCGACCACCCGCTCAACGAGCGCTTCCACGCACAGCGGATGCTCGCGCTGTATCGCTCCGGACGCCAAGCCGATGCGCTGGAGGCCTACCGCGAGGCCACACGAACCTTGATCGATCAGATCGGGGTAAGGCCGGGACCAGAGCTTGGTCGCCTCGAGCAGGCGATCCTCGACCAAGACCCGTCGCTCGAGCTATCCGCGCCTCAGGAGGAGCTTCCGCCGCAGCTCGAGGGTGGCTCGCCGCTGCTCGCCGGGCGCGAGCGCGAGTGCCGGTGGCTGCGCAAGCGATGGGAGGAGGCCGAGACGCATCGGTGCCGGCTCGCGCTCATCTCCGGCCCCGCCGGGATCGGCAAGACCCGTCTGGCCGCTGAGGTGGCGACGGAGCTGCAGCGCACTGGAGTCGCGGTGCTGTACGCGTCAGGCGCCGGAGCACCGGAGTCCGCGCTCGAGACTGTCCAGAGCGTTGCCAAGAACGAGCGCCCGACCCTGCTCGTCCTCGACGACGCTGACGACGCTTCGCCGGCTTTGCTGCACGCCCCGACCGACCTAGTCGCGGAAGCTCGCGAGTCCCCGCTGCTCGTCCTCGCCCTGTGTCGCGACGACCAGGGACCGTCGGCGTTGACGGCGCTGGAGACAGCCGGGGCGGCGCAGCGGCTGAGGCTGCGCCCGCTACGAGCCGAGGCGATCGCAGAGATCGCCACGCTCTACGAGCGCACCGACACCATGGCGATGCCCCTCGAGACGCTGATGGCCGAGAGCGAAGGGGTCGCGCTGCGGATCCACCGGGCGGCGAGCGCCTGGGCACAGGAACGGACCGCGGAACGGCTCGAAGCGACGGTGAGCAGCGCAGCGACGGGGCGGGGAGGCTTGCGGGCCGTCGAGGCTCAACTGGCCGGGACGGTGGCCGACCTTCAGGCGACTCGCGAACACGCCCGCCTCTACCTCGCGGAGGACCCCGACCCCACGGCTCCTGATGTCTGCCCGTTCCGGGGCCTGGCGCCATTCCACTCCGCCCACGCCGAGTACTTCTTCGGACGCGAGCGGCTGGTCGCCGACCTCGTCGCCCGTATCGTCGGGTCGGCCCTGCTGGCAGTGGTGGGACCGTCGGGCAGCGGCAAGTCCTCGCTCGTTCGCGCCGGGCTGCTGCCGGCACTGGCAAGTGGAGTACTCCCCGGTTCGGAGCGGTGGCGCCAGGCCGTGATGCGACCGGGGCCGCAGCCCGTGGAGGAATTGCGTCGCGCTCTCGCCCGCCTCGCACCCGGCGACCGCCAGATCGATCCCGATGACCCTTTCACCGCCGTGCTGGGCTCGCTAGGCCCGGACGAGCGCCTGGTGCTGGCCGTTGACCAGCTCGAGGAGATCTTCGCGGCGTGCCGCGACGAGGGCGAGCGAAGGGCATTTGCCGAGCAACTCGTCACCGCCGCGGTGTATCCCGACCACCGATTGGTCGTGGTCCTGGCGATCCGCGGCGACTTCTACGATCGCTGCGCCGAGTACCCCGCGCTCGCCTCCGAGATGAGCGCCAACACCGTGTTGGTCGGGCCGATGCGGCGCGAGGAGCTGCGCCGTGCGATCGAGCTCCCGGCGCGGGCGGCCGGGCTGCGGGTCGAGCCGCGACTAGTCTCGGCGCTGGTCGGCGAGGTCGCCGACGAGCCCGGCGGGCTGCCCCTGCTCTCAACCACCTTGCTCGAGCTCTGGGAGCAGCGGGACGGACGAACGCTTGGCTATTCGACCTACGAGGCGAGTGGCGGAGTCAGCGGCGCGGTGGCTCGACTGGCCGAACGGGCATACCAGCGACTGAGCGCGCCGCAGCGTGAGCGGGCGCGACAGATCTTGATGCGCCTCGTCGACGCCGAGGAGATGGAGCCAGTCGCGAGGCGTGTCCCACTCTCTGAGCTGGAGCTCGAGCGCGACGAGGACGCCGCAGCCGCCCTGTCGGTGCTGACCGAGAGCCGACTGGTCACCGTCGACGAGGGAACCGCCGAGGTCGCCCACGAGGCCCTACTGCGCGAATGGCCGCGACTGCGGGGCTGGCTCGAAGACGATGCCCAGGGCTGGCGCCTGCGCCAGCACCTCACCCACGCGGCCGGCGAGTGGCAGGGGTCAGGGCGCGAGCCCGCGGAGCTCTATCGCGGCGCCCGGCTAGCCTCGGCGCTGGGCTGGGCGGAAACGCACGACCCGGAGCTGAACGAGCTCGAGCGCGAGTTCCTCGAGGAGAGCCGGGCGGGGAGCGAGCGGGAGGCCGAGCGCCAGCGGCGCACGAACCGCCGCCTCAGGTCGCTCCTCGTAGGGGTCGGCGTGCTGCTCACCCTGGCAGTAATCGCCGGAGTGATCGCGCGATCGGAGCGCCAGAGCGCACGCAGCGCGGCCACCGCGGAGGCAGCCCAGCGTCTCGGGGCTCAGGCTCTCACCGAGGAGCGCGTAGACCGCGCTGCTCTCCTCGCCACCGCCGGCGTCGTCCTCGACGACTCGCTCGCGACCCGCTCCAGTCTGCTCTCGACGCTGGTGCGCAACCCCGCGCTCCTCGGCGTTCTGGGCGGCGACGGTGACCCACTCAACGCGCTCGCGCTCAGCCCCGACGGGCGCACGCTCGCAATCGGGGACGAGGACGGGACGGTGACCTTTTACGACACCGAGACGCGAGCGCCAATGAACACGTTTCAGACGCATGGTTTCGTCACCGGCCTCGCATTCGATCCCCGCGGCAGGTCGGTCGCGATCACCTCCAAGGACGAGGCGCGCGGCGGGGTGGCCGAATTCAGCGCCTCCCTCCACATCATCGACGCAGACACCCTGGATGCGCGCAGGTCGACCCGGCTCGGGTACCAGCCCGTCACCGACCCGCGTGCGAGCCAGGACTACTTTCCGATCGTGACTTACGCAGCCGGGGGGCGGAGCGTGGTCGTTGGCTACGTGGACATCTCGGGCTTCGACCAGCCGTTGTTCCTGCGCAGGTTCGACGCCCGCGGCGGCGAGGCGTTGGGGGGCGGAATTCCTGTCGGTCCCTCGGGGTTCTGGGGAGACCTGCTCGTGGCGCCCGATGGGCGGCTGTTCTACACGACCAACAACGCCACGTACGCGATCGACGCGAAGACGTTCGACTTGGTCCGGCGCTATCCGGTCGGCGGCCTCTCGTCGGGCATCAGCGCCGACGGCACCACGCTTGCGATCGGCTCTAAGGACGGACGCGTTCGCCTGCTCGACCTCGCGTCCGGGCGGGTGCAGACCCTGAACGGCCGCCACGAGGCGGGTGTGCAAGACGAGGCCTTCACTCCGGACGGACGCATGCTGGCGACCTCGGACGAGGACGCGACGGTGATCGTCTGGGATCTGCGAACCGGACGGATTACTGAGCGTCTCACCGGCCACCGCAGTGAGGACACGTTCCTGCGTGGGATCCCGGAGCTGACCTTCAGCCCCGACGGGCGTACCCTCTACTCGGCGAGTTTCGACTCGACCGCGATCATCTGGGATGTCGCCGGGGACCGTCGCCTGGGGCGCCCCTTCACCGCCGGCGACCGCGTCCGGATACAGGACAGATGGCCGCCGGCCTTCAGCATCAGCCCCGACGGCCGCACGCTCGCCGTCGCAAGCCTCAACGGTCGGGTCAACCGGATCGACGCCGAGACGCTGCAGAGCACAGGGAGCTTCGAGGCCCTGCCGGCCTTCGAGTCCCACAAGACCCCGGCGGCCGCGATCGAGTACACGCCCGACGGGCGCAGGCTGGCGGTGGGCGGAGGACGCGGCCTCGTTGGCCTTTGGAATGCTTCGTCGGGGCAGCGGGCCGGGCCGCTGCTCCACGCTCCCCCACGGGGTGGATTCTGCGCCGGGAAGCCCACGTTCGGGTCGATCTGTTTTGAGGCAGTCGTCCAGGCGGTCGCGGTCGGCACGGGAGGCTTGGTCGCCGCCGCCAGCCTCCGCGGCGTGGTTCGCATCTGGGACCTCGACAGCCGCGAGCTCATCCGTCCGCCGCTGCACCTGCAACGGATCGTGATCGGGCTGGCGTTCAGCCCGGACGGGTCGCAACTCGCGATTCCCACCGGATTGCTCGAGGGCGATCCCGCGGTTGAGATTCGCGACCCTCGCAGCGGCGAGCGGATCGCGAGGCTTGTCCCCCAGAACGAGGTGCGCACGGTCGCCTTTTCACCCGACGGCCGCCTGCTCGCCGCCGGCCAGGTCGACGGGAGTACGACCCTGTGGACGACTGACGGCTGGACGCAGGTAGGGCAGCCGCTCGTCCGCCCCGAGCGAGTCTTGGGGGTGGCGTTCTCCCCGGACGGCCGCACGCTGGCCACCTCGCACGGGGACGGGACCGTGGTTCTTTGGGACCTCGAGTCCCGGCAGCCGATCGGCGCGCCGCTGCCGGGGCCGGCGGGCGACTGGGTGACTGCGCGCTTCACACCCGACGGCAGCCACCTGTTCGCCGTCTACGAGAGCGGGACGGCGATCCGCTGGGAGGTCGACCCCGCCGTGTGGAGACAGCACGCCTGCGCCGTTGCCGACGGCGGGCTGACTCGCGAAGAATGGGAGGAAGTCGTGCCCGAGCAGGACTACCTCGAGGTCTGTCCCGGATAGACGGCCGCAGATGCCGCCTGCTGGCGGACTACGAGCGCAGGAACGTCAGCACGGCCAGGACGCGTCGGTGGTCCTCCGCCGCCGGGGTGAGGTTGAGCTTCCCGAAGATGCTGGTCACGTGCTTTTCGACCGCACGCTCGGTCACCACGAGTTTCTCGGCGATCGCCACGTTGGATCGGCCCTCGGCCATCAGCTCGAGCACCTCGCGCTCACGCTTCGTCAGCTCGGCGAGTGGGTCGTTGCGGCGGGCGCGCCCGAGCAGGCGCGAGACGACCTCGGGGTCGAGGGCCGAACCCCCCTCTCCGACCCGGCGCAGCGCCTCCACGAACGCGTCCACGTCCGCGACGCGGTCCTTGAGCAGGTACCCGACGCGCTCCGCTGTGTCCGAGACCAGCTCCATCGCGTACGCCTCCTCCACGTAGGCCGAGAGGACGAGCACTCCGGTGTCGGGATGGCGCTCGCGGATCTCGATCGCAGCGCGCAGGCCGTCGTCGGTGTTGGTCGGCGGCATCCGGATGTCGGCGACCACGACGTCGGGCTTGTGCGCGCCCACCTTGCGCAGCAGCTCATCGGCGTCCGCCGCCTGACCAACCACCTCGAAGCCTCGCTCGCTGAGCAGGCGCACGATCCCCTCGCGGAGCAGCACCGAGTCTTCGGCGACGACTACTCGCACGGAATGCTCGCTCTCACGGTGGTCCCACTCCCGGGCGCCGAGACAACCTCAAACCGCCCGCCGAGCGAGGCGATCCGGTCGGCGAGACCACGCAGGCCGCTGCCGCGTCCCGGCTCGGCGCCACCGACGCCGTCATCGGCGACCTCGACCAGCACGAGCCCGTTGTCGCGCTCGAGCCTCACGCGCGCCTGCGACGCCTGGGCGTACTTGACCACGTTCGTCAGAGCCTCGGAGACCACGAAGTAGGCGGCCAGCTCCACCGGTTCCGGAACCCGGTCGCCAAGCTTGGCCTCCACCTCCACCGGAAGCGGAGCGCGTTGCGCCAGGGTTTCCACCGCCGGGTCGAGACCGCGGTCGGAGAGCAGTGCGGGATGGATCCCGCGGGCTAGTTCGCGAAGCTCCTCCAGCGCCTGGCCCAGCTCGTCGGCAGCCCCCTCGAGCACCTGCTCAGCCTGAGCCGGGTCCCGGCGCACCATGTCGTGCGCCAGGCGCAGGTCGAGCGCCAGCGACACCAGCCGCTGCTGAGCGCCGTCGTGGAGATCCCGCTCGAGCCGACGGCGCTCCGCCATCCCGAAGCGGATCATTCGGGTCCGAGACTGCTCGAGCTCGCCCACCTTGGCCCGAAGCGCGGCCTCGAGCTGCTCGCGCTGGAGCGCGAGCGCTGCCGCCCCCCCCACGGCCTCGAGCAGGTCGGGGTCCTCGAGCACGGTCGGGTCGTGGACGATGGCCCCGACGCGATCTCCGTCGAGCGTCACGTGGTAGACGGCGCGGGTTTCGTCCTCAGAGTCTGGAAGCTCGATGCGACGGCCCTGCACGTCCACGTACTTCTCCGAGGCCTGAAGCCAGTACGCCAGGTCCACCGAGGGGTCGTTGAGCGCAACCGCAAGCGCGTCGCGGATATCTCCGGACCCGGCCGTCTCGCCGATCGTCGCGACGAGTTGGCCCACGGCGCCCCCGCGCAGCATCCGGGCCTGCACGAGGCTGAACAGGAACAGGTACGGGACCAGGCCAAACGGGATCAGGGTCGCGTAGAAGATGGTCTTCGTCGCCTGCCACTCCGCGCCGGCGATCGAGACGGCCAGCAGACCTGCCAGCCCCACCATCAGCAGACCTCCGGCGGCGAACACCGGTCCGACGATTCGGCGCAACGGAGGCGACGCCTCGCGCCAGCGGGCGACGAGGATCGCGAGGGTGCTGAGCAGGACCGTGATCCCGACGACGCCGAGACTGTCGTACCAGCTCTCGAAGAACGACCGGTTCGAGTCGACCAGCAGCAGGTTGTCGGGACAGTTGGCACACCCCAGCGCCACCGGGTCGAGAAAGAGCATTGGGATCAGGGCCCCGACGGTGGTCGCCAGGTAGGCCACCCCGACGACCAGGCGGTCCACCGGCTGCTCGAGGCGACCGGACGGAAACGCGAGCAGGAGGTGGATCGCGGTGGCGACGAAGAGGTTGCTGGTGGCCTGGCCGACGGTGAACAGGAACGCGGAGTCGACCAGCGGGGCCACGCTCAGGTACCAGGCGAACCCGGTAGCCATCATCAGCGCCCCGACGCGGTTGCCGGGGCGGCGGCGCCAGGCGAAGGCTCCGGTGCCGATGAAGCCGAAGCCGATCACCAGGTCCAGGGCGATCCACAGGCCTCGGTCCTCGGCGAAGTCGGATGTCGCGATCCCAGGGACGAGCGCGATCCCACAGGCGAAACCGAGCACCGCCAGGGCCCAAACCGCGCGTTTGCTCAGGGTCATGTCAGCAATGCTGCCAGGCTTTCCCCAGAGAGCTCCGCCTTGGAGATGAAGCCGAGAGCTCCTGCCCGCTCGATGCTGTCGCCGAGGTCGGCGATGTCGCGGCTTGAGATCAGGACCACGTCGGGGGCCTCGCGTCCTGAGCTGATGCGCCGACCGACGTAGCGGCCGTCGGCGTCGGGCAGGTGAATGTCAAGGAGCACGAGCTCGGGCTGGAGCTCGTCGGCCAGCTTCAGTGCCTCGGCCCCGTCCGCCGCCTCGCCCACGACCTCGTACCCGTTGCATTGCAGCAGGCGCCTGGCGCTGGCTCTGAAGCCGGCGTGGTCGTCAACGATCAGCACTCGCTTGGACATGCGTACCGATTGTCGTGGTCACCGCGCCTCGGGCGCAATACGGATACCCGCACCCCCATTCACCTGCAAACCCCATTGGCCGAGTGGCCTTCTGGGCGCATCCTTGCCACACGACCTCCTCTCCCCATCCCTCGTACCCAGGAAGGATCCGCATGAACTCGCCTCGCAACCTCGCCGCTCGCGCCGGCCGTTGGAGCTCCCAGCATCGGTTCAAGGCCATCTCGCTCTGGCTGGTCTTCGTCGTGCTGGCGGTGTTTGCGGGCAACTCGATCGGCACCGAGACCCTCTCCGACGAGGAGTACGGCGTCGGTGAGTCCCAACAGGCGGACAAGGCCGTCGCCGACGCCTTCCCCGACCGCTCCACCGAAACGGTGCTCGTGCAGAGCGGGTCCGCCACGGCGGACCAGCCCGCCTTCCGGCAGGCGGTCGACGACACCGTTCGCGAGCTCAAAGCCACGGACAACGTGGTCAAGGTCGAAAGCCCGTACGCAGCTGAAGGTCAGATCTCCGCCGACGGCCATTCGGCGTTGGTCACGTTCAAGGTGCCCGAGCCCTCCGACTCGAGCGACACCGAGGTCACCGACCTCGTCGAGGCGCCACTAGCCACCGTCGATCGCCTCGACGAGGCGCACCCTGAGTTTCGAATTGAGCAGTTCGGAGAGGCCAGCGCCGATAAGGCGCTGAGCGAGTCGTTTGAGGAGGACTTTCAGCGGGCGGAGACCAGCGCGCTCCCGATCACGCTGGTCATCCTGCTGCTTGCTTTCGGCGCCATCGTCGCGGCTCTCGTCCCGCTGATCCTCGCGGCCACGGCAGTTGCCGCAGCGATCGGTCTGATGGGGCCGCTGAGCCAGATCTGGCCCGTCGACGAGTCTGCGACCTCCGTGATCCTCCTGGTCGGTCTCGCCGTCGGCGTGGACTACTCGATGTTCTACCTGCGCCGCGAGCGCGAGGAGCGCGCCCGCGGGCAGGAGGCGGAGGCGGCACTCGAGGCGGCCGCAGCGACGTCAGGGCGAGCGGTCCTGGTTTCAGGCATCACCGTGGCGATCGCGATGGCCGGCATGTACCTCGCCGGCGCCGCGACGTTCACATCTTTCGCGACGGGAACGATTCTCGTCGTCGCGATCGCGGTGATCGGCTCGCTGACGGTGCTCCCCGCCGTCCTGTCCAAGCTCGCCGACCGCGTCAACAAGGGCCGCATCCCATTCCTGACCCGGCCCGAGGAGCGAGCAGGTCGCGAATCGCGCGCCTGGTCGGCGGTTCTCGACCCGGTGCTGAGGCATCCGGCGATCTCGGCATCGCTTGCCGTGGGCGTGCTGCTGGTCCTGGCGCTCCCGGTGCTGAACCTGAAGATGGCGGTCCCGGGTATCGACTCGCTGCCGCAGGACCTGGCAGTGATTCAGACCTACGACCGGATTCAGGAGGCGTTCCCCGGTGACCAGATCCCGGCCGAGGTCGTGGTCGAGCGCGGGGACGCGTCCGAGCAACAGGTCGCTGACGCCGTTCGCGAGCTGCGCGCGGACGTTACGGCCAGCCCCGAGCTGTTCAAGCAGCCTGTCACCACCGAGGTCAGCCCCGATGGCAGCGTCACCGTGATCGACGTGCCGATCGCGGGTGACGGAAACAACGACGCGTCCTACGACGCGCTCCACACGCTGCGCGACGAGATCATTCCCGCGACGGTCGGCAACATCGACGGCGCGGAGGCCAACGTGACGGGGATGACTGCCGGCTCGGAGGACTTCAACCAGCTCATGCAGGACCGGGTGCCGATCGTGTTCGCGTTCGTCCTCGGCCTGGCGTTCCTCCTGCTGCTGGTGACCTTCCGGTCGATCGTGATCCCCCTGAAGGCGATCGTGCTCAACCTGCTTTCGGTGGGCGCGGCCTACGGCGTGGTCACCTGGATCTTCCAGGAGGGGCACCTGGAATCGCTGCTCGGCTTCGAGTCGACGGGTGCCGTGACCTCGTGGCTGCCGCTGTTCCTGTTCGTACTCCTGTTCGGGCTTTCGATGGACTACCACGTGTTCATCCTCAGCCGAATCCGGGAGGCGTACGACAACGGCATGCCGACCGGCGAGGCCGTGTCGCAGGGGATCAAGAGCACCGCCTCGGTGATCACCGCGGCGGCGGCGGTGATGATCGCCGTGTTCGCGATCTTCGCCACCCTCTCCTCGGTCGAGTTCAAGCAGTTCGGCGTCGGCCTCGCGGTCGCGGTCCTGATCGACGCGACGATCATCCGTGGCGTGCTGCTGCCGGCGGCGATGAAGCTGCTCGGCGATTGGAACTGGTATCTGCCGCGCTCACTCGGCTGGCTTCCCCGATTCAGCCGCGACAGCAAGGCAGAGCCGGAGCCGGCGGAGGCCTAGAGATGAACAACCAACTCCGCATGTTGGTTTCGCCGCTGGAGCGGCTCATCTGACAACAGGCGCGTCGACGGCCCCCGACGGCGGCGCGCCACCTCTCCCCCGACTAGGCCATCCGCCCCCTCGACGGCCCCCGAGCAATCGGGGGCCGTCGCGTTGTGCACGCCAATATGGTCCGGCGATCCCTGCCGGGGGCTTGAAACGTCGTCCAACGGGAATAGACTCCCCGTAGCAATTCACGCGAACCGTCGCGTGGTTTTCGACATAGGAAGCGGAGGCGGAACCCTCCACTTCCATCGTCCGTAGGCGTCGCGGAAGAGATCCCGAAGCGACGACAAACGGGCCGGCCCCGAGGAGATCCCAACGGGCGGCCAGACACGAAGGACGGAGAGATGAAGCGAAGCGATGCCGCCGTCGCGAACGGGCGCGTACGCGAGGATGCGCACACGACCGAGCGCGGCCACGACAACGCGCACTTGACGCACGCGGACCGGGCCAACCTGTTCCGGTACATGGTGATGATGCGGACCGCCGAGGAGCGCGGGCTGACCCTCTACAAGCAGGGCAAGGTACCGGGCAGCTTCTACGACGGCTGCGGACAGGAGGCGGTCTCGGTCGGCTCCTCCTACGTGCTCGCGCCAGAGGATCGAATGTGCATCCTGCACCGCGACCTCGGAGCGCACTTCGTGCGCGGCGTCACCCCCGACCGCTACCTCGCGAACTACATGGGCCGCGCGCACGGCGTCACGCGGGGCAAGGACGGCAACATGCACTTTGGCGACCGCAAGCTCGGCGCGGTGGGTATGGTCTCGATGCTGCCCGACATGGCGCTGGTCGCCAACGGGATGGCGCTCGCCTTCAAGATGCGCGGCGAGTCGCGCATCGCGATGACCTACTTCGGTGAGGGCTCGACCGCCAACGGCCAGTGGCATGAGGCGATGAACTTCGCCGGCATCCACCGCCTGCCGATCGTCTTCATCCTCGAGAACAACCAGTTCGCGTACTCCACCCCCAACGAACTCGAGTTCCCGGTCGACCCGGTCGAGCGCGCGCACACCTACGGCTTCCCAGGGGTGACCGTGGACGGCAACGACGTCGAGGCCGTGTTCGAGGCCTCCCGCGAGGCCGCCGAGCGCGCCAGGACGGGCGGCGGGCCGGGGCTGATCGAGTGCCGCACGATGCGCATGCACGGCCACGGGGCTCACGACGACATGAGCTACGTGCCCAAGGAGATGTTCGAGGAGTGGTCGCAGCGCGATCCCATCGATCGCTATTCGGGGCGGCTCGTCTCCGAGCACGGGTTCAGCACGGACGAGGTCGAGGCGATCCGGTCGGAGGTCTCGGCGTACGTCGAGGAGTGCACCAAGGTCGCACTCGACTCGGAGATGCCCGATCCCGCTGAGGCAACCCAGGGCGTGTTCGCCGAGCGCTGGGAGGCGCTGGGCGACGGTCAGGCCCCGTGGTCGTATTGGGCGCAGCAGCGCGCGGAGGTGTCCTGATGGCCGAGATGACCTACCTGCAGGCCATCTCCGAGGGCCTGCGCGACGAGATGCGGCGTGACGAATCCGTCTTCTGCCTCGGCGAGGACATCGGAGCGTTCGGCGGCGCGTTCAAGGTCACCGACGGCTTCAGCGAGGAGTTCGGCACCGACCGTGTGCTCGACACGCCGCTGGCCGAGAATGCGATCATCGGCGCCGCGGTGGGCGCCGCCGTCGAGGGCATGAAGCCGGTCTGCGAGATGCAGTTCTCCGACTTCATCTCGTGCGGCTTCGACCAGCTCGTCAACGTCGCCGGAAAGCTCCACTACAGGCAAGGCGTCGCGGTGCCAATGGTGGTGCGGCTGCCGTCGGGCGGAGGGTTCTCGGGCGGGCCGTTCCACTCTCAGAATCCGGAGGCGTGGTTCCTGCAGGCGCCGGGGCTGAAGGTGGTGGCACCGGCCACGGCGGACGACGCAAAGGGCCTGCTGCAGAGCGCGATTCGCGATCCGAACCCGGTCTGCTACCTGGAGCACAAGGGCCTCTACCGCTACGTGAAGAGTGAGGTTCCGGAGGGTGAGTACACGGTTCCCCTTGGCGAGGCTCGAGTCGCGCGCCAGGGCGAGGAGATGAGTGTGATCGCGTACGGCTCCAGCGTGCATCTGGCGCTGCAAGCCGCCGACGAGCTCGGCGAGGACATCGAGGTGGTCGACCTGCGCACGCTCTGTCCGCTCGACACGGAGGCGATCCTGCGCAGCGCCCGCAAGACCGGCAAGGTTCTGGTTGCCCACGAGGCAACGCGGTCGTGCGGGGTGGGCGCTGAGGTCGCGGCACTGATCACCGAGGAGGCCTTCGAGGATCTCGACGGACCGGTGAGGCGGCTGACGGCACCGGACGTCCCGATTCCGTTCAGCCCCCCGCTCGAGCAAGCGGTCCTGCCCCAGCTCGAGGACATGAAGGAGGCGTGCCGTGAGCTCCTCGCCTACTGAGACCACGGTCCAGGTCGAGATGCCGAAGATGGGGATCTCGGTCTCCGAGGGCACCATCCTCGAATGGCGCAAGCGCCCGGGCGACTGGGTGGAGGCCGAAGAGACGATCTGCGACGTGACCACGGACAAGGTCGACGTCGAGATCCCCTCACCCGCTAGCGGCCGTCTGGCCAAGATCGTCGCCGAGCCCGGCGACACGGTGCCCGTCGGCGAGCCGATCGCCGAGATCGACACGGGCGCCAAGCCCGGTGAGTCCCACCCGGACGAGTCGCACACCGAGGGATCGGCCGCGGGTCCCGTCGCCGAAGCCCCGCCAGCCGCAGAAGAGGCCGATCGGTCGACGTTCTATTCGCCGGTGGTGCGACGGATCGCCGACAAGCACGGTGTGGATCTCGCGCAGGTACACGGCACTGGAATCGGTGGCCGTGTGCGCAAGAAGGACGTGCTCGCGTTCGTCGAGGCAGGTGGCGCGACGGCCGAGCAACCGGCTGAGCGGCCGCTTCATATCGAGTCGCCGTACAAGCCCGACGAGCCGGCAGCCAAGCCGGCCGAGCCCGCGGTCGCGGCGGGCGACGGCAAGACCACGGCAGAGCCGGCCCCCTCGGCGCCGGCCGAGGCGGAGGCCGAAGCTGTCAGGCGCGAGCCGATGTCGCCGATGCGCCAGGCGATTGCCCAGCACATGCTGGACAGCCGCCGCACGGCCGCGCACGTGACGACGGTCGTGGAGGTCGACATGTCGCGGGTCGCCGCGAAGCGCGCGGAGCTCAAGGAGACGATGAAGCGCCGTGGCGTGCCACTCACCTACCTCGCGTTCGTCGCGCAGGCGACGGTTGAGACCCTGCAGGAGTTCCCGATCGTCAACGCATCGATCGAGGGCTCCGACATCGCTTACCACGACGACGTCAACCTCGGCATCGCCGTCGCGCTCGATCCGGAAGGGCTGATCGTGCCGGTGATCCCGCGGGCGCAGCGACTGAGCCTCGAGGGACTGGCAGCGGCGATCGCGGATGTCGCGGCGCGTGCCCGCTCGAAGCAGCTCGAGCCCGACGAGGTCCACGGTGGCACGTTCACGATCACGAACCCGGGCCAGTTCGGAGCCGTGATCGCGACTCCGATCATCAACCAGCCACAGGTGGCGATCCTCGACCTTGAGGCGATCGTGAAGCGGCCGGTCGTGGTGGAAGGCCCTGAGGGCGACTCGATCGCGATCAAGCCGATGGCGTTCCTGCCGCTCTCGTTCGACCACCGCGCCCTCGACGGCACCACCGCGGCAAAGTTCCTGTCGCGGGTCAAGGAGCGTCTCGAAGGGGGCGTGGGGTGATGGCTGTCGCGACCCACAAGCCCACCAACGGGCGCCCCACCTCTTCGGCGACCGCAGAGTCGGCAGCGCCCGAGGTCACCGAGGCACCTGGAATCCCACCGGTTCCGTTCGACCATGAACAACTCGCTATCCGGCGAGGCGACCGCAGCGGCCTGTACTCGATCGTCGCGATCCACTCCACGGCGCTCGGCCCGGCGCTCGGTGGCGTACGGCTGTGGGGCTACCCGGCGACGATCGACGCCGCCCGCGACGCGCTTCGCCTCGCGATGGGCATGACCTACAAGGCGGCCGCGGCGCGCCTCGACCTCGGGGGTGGCAAGGGCGTGATCTGCGCTCCCCCTGGGACCAAGGTGGAGGGCGAGCGGCGGCGGGCCGCGTTGCTCGATTTCGGCGACCTGGTCGAATCGCTCGGCGGTCGCTACATCACCGCCGAGGATGTCGGCATCTGCCCCGACGACCTGATCGCGATCCGCGAGCGCACGGAGCACGTGACCGGCCTCCCCTCAGAGCGCGGAGGCTCGGGCGATCCGAGCCCGTTCACCGCCATGGGTGTGGAGGCTGCGATGCGCGCCTGCTGCAAGGCCGTCTTCGGCGAGCCGGATCTCGCTGGGCGCACCGTCGCCGTGGTCGGCCTGGGCCATGTCGGCTCGGGGCTGGCGCAGCGGCTGGCCGAGGCGGGCGCCCGCTTGGTCGTGTCCGACATCGTCCCCGCGAGGCGTGCGCTGGCCGACGAACTCGGGGCCGCCTGGGTTGACCCCGGCGAGACGATGCTCGCCGAGTGCGACGTGCTGGCACCGTGCGCGCTTGGCGGCGCCGTCCACGCCGGGAACGTCGCGGACCTGCGGTGTCGCGTCGTCTGCGGCTCGGCCAACAACCAGCTGGCCGACGAGTCGCTGGCGGGGGTGCTCGCGCAGCGAGACATCCTCTACGCGCCCGACTTCATCGCCAACGCCGGCGGCCTGATCCACGTCTACATGGAGATCACGGGCTATTCGGAGGAGCGGGCCACCGAGCTTGCGCTTGGGATCGAGGAGACGCTCGGCCAGGTGCTCGCGACGGCGGCCGAGCGGTCGATCACCCCACTCGATGCAGCCCGGGAGCTGGCTCGCGAGCGCCTCGATGCAGCCGCGGCTCCGGCGCTGAGAGACTAAGCGGAATGGACGAAGTTCTCGTGGTCCGCTGCGGCCTCGTGCCGTACGAGCAGGCCCGCCGGGCGCAGAAGGCGCTGGAAGCGATGCGCCAGGCTGACAAGGTGGGTGACGTGCTCCTGCTCCTCGAGCACCCTCCGGTCTACACCAAGGGACGTCGCACCGAGGCCGCGGAGCTGCCGATGGGCGAGGACTGGTACCGCGCGCAGGGGATCGAGGTGACCGAGACGGACCGGGGCGGGCGCGTCACCTACCACGGCCCCGGTCAGCTCGTGGCCTACCCGATCGTCTCGCTGAAGCCCTACGGCGACGACGTCCACGGCTACATTCGCCGCATGGAGCAGGTCATGATCTCCGCGCTTGGGGATTGGGGCGTGCGCGCACAGGTAATCGAGGGGCTGACGGGCGTCTGGACCCAGGGCTCGCCGCCACCGGCGGGCGAGGCTAAGAAGATCGGGTCGATCGGGATCCACGTCAACCGTGGGATCACCACCCACGGCCTGGCGATCAACGTCAACAACGACCTACAGCCCTTCGAGTGGATCGTCCCGTGCGGGATCGAGGCGGTGCGGATGACCTCGCTGTGCGCGGAGCTTGGCGCCGAGCAGGACCTCGACTCGTTCGCGACTACGGTCGCCGAGCGCTTCGGGGAGATCTACGGGCGCCGGCCGGTCGAGCTGGCCCCGAGCGAGCTGGCGAGGCGGGTCGAAGGCACAGAAGCGCTGGCTGAGGTCGCGGCCCCGGTACCGTAGGTCGACGATGGAAGCAGGCACCGCCGACCGCATCCACGTCACCCGCTCGCGCGCCAACCCGGGCGGCGCCAAGATCGTCGAGGGACGTCCCTTCCGCGAGCGCAAGCCGCCCTGGCTGAAGGTCCCGGCGCCCGGCGGGCCGAACTACCGCCGGCTCAAGGACAAGATCGAGGCCGACAACCTCCACACCGTCTGCCAGGAGGCGAACTGCCCCAACGTCGGCGAGTGCTGGGAGCGCGGCACCGCGACGTTCATGATCCTCGGCGACGTCTGCACCCGCCGCTGCGGCTTCTGCAACGTGCAGACGGGCGTGCCCATTTGGAACGACCCGCTTGAGCCGCTCCGAGTCGCCAATCAGGTCAAGCAGATGGGCTTGCGCCACGCCGTCGTCACCTCGGTGGACCGCGACGACCTCCCCGACTATGGCGCCGGCGCCTTCGTCGGGGTGATCCGCTCGATCCGGATGATGGCTCCCGAGTGCAAGGTCGAGGTCCTCACACCGGACTTCCGCGGCCAGGAGATGCCGCTCGCCCGCGTGATCAACGAACGCCCCGACGTCTTCAACCACAACGTCGAGACGGTTCCCCGCCTCTATCCCAAGGCACGTCGCGGCTCGGACTTCCTGCGCTCCTGCCGCGTGCTGCGGATGGCCAAGGAGATGGGCGGGGACGCGGTCGTGACCAAGTCCGGCCTCATGGTTGGACTCGGCGAGGAGTTCGACGAGATGGTCGAGGCGTTCAAGACCCTCCGCCACCACCGGGTTCAGATCCTCACGGTGGGCCAGTATCTGCGCCCCACCGAGCGGCACCTTCCGGTCGTGCGCTACTGGCACCCCGATGAGTTCGACGCCCTGCGCGACGCCGCGCTGGAGCTTGGCTTCGAGTCGGTCGCCTCGGGACCGCTCGTCCGCAGCTCCTACCACGCGGACGAATCGGCCCGGGAGGTCCAAGAGCGGCGCGCGGCGGCGTGAGATGGGGCGCCTGGGCCGACTTATCGACTGGATCGACGCGAAGGTCGATCGACCGGCAGACCAGAGCGTTCTTCGGGGCGAGCGCAATCCGGGCAGCGAAGCAATGATCGCGACCGATGACCCGGACCAGGCGCAGGCGGCCGCCGAGACGGTCAGGCGGACTCGGGATCGGCGGCGCTGGCGCTGGCTCTATCTCGGCCGCCGCTAGCGGCCGCCACCAACGCCAATCGCTCGCCCGGACTGAGAACTCTCATTGCTTCGGGCCATAACCTTGGCGCGCCTTGATCCCGCTCAAGGACAACATTCCCACCGACCGTTTCCCGGTCCTGACGCTGGTGCTGATCGCCCTCAACGTGCTCGTGTACATCGGGCAGAGCACGTACGAGACCGATCCGCAGCTCGATCAGATCGGCTACTCCGCGGTCGACCAGAGCGCGCTCGAGTACGGGGCGATCCCGTACCGCATCACCCACCCAGACAAGGACGAGTGCTTCATCGGCGGAGTTCCGGAGGCTGGCGCACGCACGATTCAGGCCGAGGTCGTGTGCGAGGGAACGCCCGATCTGCGCGAGTCTGAGCAGGCCGCCGAGCAGGGGGCTGCGCCGGAACCGCTGCCGCTGAACCAAGCGGCGTGGTGGGTGACCCTGTTCACGTCGATGTTCATGCACGGCGGCATCCTGCACCTGGCCGGGAACATGCTGTTTTTGTGGATCTTCGGCAACAACATCGAGGACTCGATGGGGCCCGTCCGGTTCATCCTCTTCTACCTGCTCGCGGGGCTGATCGCCGTCTACGCGCAGTCGCTGCTCGACACGAGCGCCACCGTGCCGACGATCGGCGCCAGCGGGGCAGTCGCGGGGGTGTTAGGCGGCTATGCGCTCCTGCACCCACACGCGCGGGTGCTCAGCCTCATCTTCATCGTCTTCTTCGTGACGCTGATCGAGGTCCCCGCCTACATCGTGCTCGGGATCTGGTTCGTGCTCCAGTTCATTCCGGCGATCGGGCAGACGGCGATCCCGGACATCGCGGGAGAGGGCGGAGTCGCGTACTGGGCGCACCTCGGCGGGTTCGTGTTCGGGCTCGCCGCGATCAAGCTGTTCGCCAACCGATATCGCGACCGCCCCGTCGAGCCCCCGTATCCGGTGTATTGAGCGGTCAGGCCCGCTGATGGACCCGACCGTTCGCACTGCCCTGCTGTTCAGCGGCCTCGTCTTCTGCGGCCTCTTCGCGCTGATGACCGTCACCGTTGCGATTGAGTACGGCGTGGACGTGTTCACGTTCGCCGCGCTGGCCATCATCCTCATGCTCGTGCTGGCGCTGGTCGGCGCCCTCCGCCATCCGCCCGACCAGTAGGTCGGCCGAGCGCGAGACCCGGCGCTTGTGCACGTACTCGGCGAGGAAGTAGCTGCCGATCACGAAGGCGAGCGCGCCAAGCTGAGCCGCCAGCGTCTCGACGGTCGGGAAGACCCCGAGCCAGGTGCCCATCCACAGCACGGCCGCGAGCCGCGGCCAGGCTCACGTCGTCGCCTCGCGCGGCGGCCGTCTGGGCGTCGGCGAGGGCGGAACGCAGGTCGCGGAGATCGGCGCCGGCGCGGGCCGCGAGGCCCCTCCCCAGCTCGCCAGCCAGAGCACGCTGGGCCCGCTCGACCTCGGCGCGGGCGTTGCCCTGGTCGAGCAGCAGCGCGCTCTGGGCGTCGAAGAGACCCGTCCGCACGCGCTCGGCCGATTGCCAGGGCGCGTCGGCACCCGCAGCCGCGGCCGCAAGACAGAGGGGGAGCGCTGCCACCCCGAGGGAAGCGACGCTCGCCCTCGCTCTCCGCTTTGCCGGGCGCGCGGGCGTCATGGGGCAGCGGGCCTGCTCATCAAGCCTCCTGAAGCTCGATCCCGAGCCGCTCGGCAGCCTGCGTCACCGGACCTGCGATGGCCTCGGCGCGCCGCTGGGCGTCTGCGCCGAGCGTGTCGGCCTGCTCCGCTGTGTAGTCCTCGCCGGCGGCTTCCTGGTCGCGAAGCGTCTCGACGTACGCCAGCAGGCCGACGAGTTCCTCGCGGGTCTGCGCCGCCTGCTGTTTGGGAAGTCGTCTCAGGTCGCCCTGTCGGCGCGTTAGGCTACCCTAAATCCGATTTTTGGGGCCGGGATGAGGCCTCGCACTTCGTCCAGAAGCCGTTACCGGGGCTGCGGTTCGGACTCGAGACGCCGATGGAGGGGCGAAGTGCCCGCCGAGACCTGGGATAAGCGCAGTGGGAAGATTCGCGTCGCGCGCGACGCGATCGT
>DATAFO010000072.1:0-3114 GCA_036257465.1 Solirubrobacterales bacterium
CCCGCGCGGCCAGGCGCTGGGCGTCACGCTCTCCACGCCCGACGACGACCGCTTCAACCTCTCCGAGCCCGAGCTGCGGGCGAAGATCCGCGTGGCGTTCGGCGGGCGGGTCGCGGAGGAGCTCGTGTTCGGGGACATCACTACCGGCGCGGAGTCGGACATCCAGCAGGTCACGCGCATCGCCCGCGGCATGGTGGAGCGCTGGGGAATGAGCGACAAGGTCGGCTTCCTCGCGGTCGCGCCGCGCGACAATCAGAGCTTCCTGTTGCCCGGCGCCGAGGCCGTGTCGGAGGCGACCCAGGAGCTGATCGACGAGGAGGTGCGCCGGATCGTGGATGAGGAGCATGAGGCGACGACTCGGCTGCTCTCCGTGAGCCGTGACAAGCTCGACGCCCTGGCCGAGGCGCTGCTCGAGCGCGAGACGCTCGATGAGGTCGACGCGTACGCGGTCGCGGGCATCGACCGCCAGCAGGCGCCGGCTCCCGCGTAAAGCGCGCCACGCGACTCCTTCCAAACGCTGCCCGCCAACGATGCCACTTTGGTGTCGCCACACGACACCAAAGCGGCACCCTAGACCAATTCGAGCCGGATCCGGTCCCGGGGCCGCCAGCCGCTCGCGGGCCCTCATTGCTGTCTTTCAAAGCTTGACATGTGACCAAATGGTCACCTATTATCCTCGACCATGACCGACCACGACCGTGTCTTCAAGGCGCTCGCAGACCCCACGCGGCGCTTTCTGCTCGACCGGCTCTTCCAGCGCGACGGCCGCGCGCTCACAGAGCTCGAGTCCGAGCTCGAGATGTCGCGCTTCGGCGTGATGAAGCACCTGCGCGTCCTCGAGGAGGCGGGGCTCGTGGTCACACGGCGATCGGGCCGGGAGAAGCTCCACTTCCTGAACCCGGTGCCGATCCGCCTGATTCACGACCGCTGGATCGACAAGTACACGGAGCGCCAGGTGTCGGCGCTCGCGGACCTCAAAACGGAACTGGAGGAAACTGGATGACGACCATGACCGAGACCAAGACGACCCAGGTGTACCGGGTGTTCATCAAGGCGACGCCCGAGGCGATCTGGGAGGCGATCACGAATCCCGACTGGACGGAGCGCTACGGCTATGGAGGCCGCTCCGAGTTCGACCTGCGCCCCGGCGGCGCCTACCGCGCGACGGCGAACGAGGAGCTCCAGGCGATGGGCATGCCGGCGGTGGTCGTGGACGGGGAGGTCGTCGAGGCCGACCCGCCGCGCAAGCTCGTCCACACCTGGCGCTTCCTCTGGAGCGAGCTCGCGGCCGAGGGCCCCACGCGCGTGACCTTCGAGATCGCGGACAGCGGCAACGGTGTCTCGAGCCTCACCGTCACCCACGAGCTCGAAAATGCGCCGCAGACGGCGGCGCAGCTCGCCGGCGAGATCGAGGGCGCGGGCGGCGGTTGGCCGTACGTGCTCAGCGATCTCAAGACGCTGCTCGAGACCGGCAAGGCACTCGAGGTCGGCGCCTGAGGCGTCCCGGCGGAGACCCTGCTCACGCAGGGTCTCCGCCGCCGCTCAGCGCCGCTTCTCCGTCTTGCGCTCGAGCAGCGCGACGTCGGCTCTTGCCAGCGCGTCCTCCGCGCTCGAGCCGACCGGGATCTCCGCCGCGCCCCAGGTGAGCTCGACCGGACGGCCGTCGGGTGCCTTGCACGTCTGCCGGACGTTCTCCGCCATCCGTCTCAGCACCTCGTCCGCCGCCTCGGGGTCGCTGCCGGGAAGCACGATCACGAACTCGTCGCCTCCCCAGCGAAAGCAGCGGTCGGTCGTCCGCACCGAGCGCTCCATGGCGAGGGCGACCTCGCGCAGGCAGCGGTCGCCCTCGAGGTGGCCCCAGCTGTCGTTCACGCGCCGCAGCCCGTCGATGTCGACGAGGCCGACGCTCAGAGGCAGTCCTTCTCGCGCGGCGTGCGCGACCTCGACCGTCAGCGCCTCGTCGAACGCGCGCCGGTTGCCGAGACCGGTCGGGGCATCCACCCGTGCGAGCCGGCGCGCCACCTCGACCCCGGTCTGCAGGTTCGCGCGCTGGCGGCGCACGTGGACCAGGTAGCCGACCAGGATCGAGTCCAGGGTGATGAGGATGAGCGCCTCGGCGATCACGTCGGTCACCACCTCCGATCCCGTCCCCTCGTAGGCGAGCGGGAGCGCGAGCGCCAGGAGCGTTACGCCAAGGTGGGCGAAAGCGCGCCGGGGCGGATGGATCACGCCCGCCCCGACCCAGAGGACGTAGAGGTCCTCGTAGGCCGAGGACCCCCCACCGGCGAGCCAGTTGAGCGTGGCGATCCCGGCCACCCCGAGATAGGCGATCACGAGCAGGTCGTCGAACGAGGGTCTACGCACGGCGACGGCGACGGCGCCGGCGAGCGCGACGAGGATGAGCGCGGCCGCCACGAGCCAGCCCGCCCAGCCGATCTGGTCATCCACCGGCTCGAGCGGGAGGAAGGCGAGCGAGAGCAGCGCGCTGAGCGCCATGAGAGCGGCCAGGACGCGTCGTGACGCATCGAGATCGGCGCCCTCGTAAGGGTCGGGCCTTCGCTCGAACGTGCTCTGCAGTAACTCGACCGCCCGCCGTCGCGGCTTCATGGGATCCCCTCCGCTGTGCCCTCTTACCAATAGCCTGCCTTGCATCTTGCGAAATCGAAAGTCGAGTGTCTATCCGTGCTGGACCTGATCGACCGCGCTCTCGCCGAGGACCTCGGTGACGGCGATCTCACGACGCGCACGGTCGTGCCCGAGGGCACGCGGGCGCGCGCCCGCATCGTCCAGAAGCAGCCCGGTGTTCCCGCCGGGCTGGCAGTCACCGAGGCGGTGTTCGAGCGGGTCGATGCGGGCGTGCGCTGGACAGGTTTGGCCTCAGAGGGCGAATGGCGCGAGGGCGGGCCGCTGGCGCAGGTTGAGGGCGACGCAGCCTCGATCCTGGCCGCCGAGCGGGTGGCGCTCAACTTCCTGGGGAGGCTATCGGGGGTGGCCACGCTGACGGCTCGCCACGTGCAGGCCGTCGAGGGAACGGGGGTGAGGATCCTCGATACCCGCAAGACGACTCCAGGCCTGCGCGCCCTCGAGAAGGAGGCGGTGCGCGCGGGCGGGGGC
>DATAFO010000033.1:0-17336 GCA_036257465.1 Solirubrobacterales bacterium
AGCAGGTAGCTGCGCGTCTGCGGTGAGTCGTCGATCGCGACCGCCTGGCGCGCGAGCAGGAGCGAACGGTCGAGGTCCTCCTCGACGAGCGCCTGGGCGCCGAGGCGCTGGGCGAGCTGGGCCGTCTCCGCGTCGCGCGCCTCGCCGCGCTGGACGACGGCGAAGATGCCTCCCGCGAGAGCCGCGGCCAGTAGGACCGCGACCCCGGCGAGCAGCGCACGCAGACGCCGGTTCGTGCGGCGGGCCCGTTGCGTCTCGTGTTCGGAGACCTCGCGGCTCTCGGTGACGAACTCACGCTCGAGCTCGTTGAGGTCGAGCGCGTGATCGGCGGTCGATTCGAGGGCCGCGGCGAGGCGAGCGCCGCGGTAGAGCTCGCCCTGATCGCGCCCTGCCGCGTCCCATTCGGTCGCCACCTGGGTGATGTGACGGCGAAGCCGGCGCCCTTCGGCGTCCTCCTCGATCCACTCACGCAGGCGCGGCCACTCGCCCAGCAGCGCCTCGTGGGCGACCTCGACGAAGCCCTCGCCGACGGTGACGAGGCGGGCGTCGGCCAGCGTCGCGAGCACGTCGGCCACATCCCGGTTGCGCTCCAGGTCGAGCTCGGCGAGCGGAGCGCGGCGGCGCACCGGTACGTCGCCCTCGCCCTCGCCGACCAGGCGCAGCATGATGGCGCGCACGAGCTGCTTGCGCCCGTCGGGGATGCGAGCATAGGTGGCCTCGGCCAGCCGCGCGACCGCGCCCTGAACCCCGCCGGACTCGCGGTAGGCGACGAGGGCGAGCGCGTTGTCTTGCCGCTTCTGCCACAGCTCGAGCAGCGCGGTGGACAGCAACGGCAGCGCGCCCGGCTCGCCCTCCACGTCGTCGACCAGCGCGTCGGCCAGCTCCGGCTCCACGCGGAGCCCCACCCGGCCGGCCGGCAACTCGACCGCACGTCGCAGCTCCGAGGCCTGCATGGGCCCGACGAGCACCTGGTTCGCACCCAGCAGCTCGGCAAGTCGCGGGTGGGCGGCGAACCGCCCGTAGAAGTCGGACCGCACCGCGACCACAACCACCGCCCGGCCCTCCGGGTCAGCGGCCGCGCGAGCAAGGGTGTCGGCGAACGCAGCACGCTCGGCTTCGGAGCGGCAGGCGGTGAACAGCTCCTCGAGTTGGTCGACGGCGAGGAGGAGGCGCTCGTTGGCGGGCAGCGCGTCGAGGGCCTCCACCAGAGGGTCCCCCGCTCCCGAGACGAGCGCGCGGCGAAGCTCGTCCAGCGGCCGCTCGCCCGGGCGCAGCAGCACACGCCGCCACCCCTCGCTGCCCGGCAGGACTCCTCCGGCGAGGGCGGGGAGTAGACCCGCGCGGAGGACCGACGACTTGCCGCTGCCCGACGGCCCGACGATGCCCAGGAAGCCGGCGCCGACGAGGCGGGCGACGAGCTCGGCGACGAGCCGCTCGCGGCCGAAGAAATACTCGGCATCCACCGGCTCGAAGCTCGCGAGGCCCTTGAACGGGCAGATCCCCTCAGCGGACACGCGGTCCGGGGTCGCCGGGCCCGCGAGCGCCCGCGCCTGCTCGCGCACTACCTGGAGGTCGATCACCTTGCCGGCGAGCTCTGCCTCGACCTCGCTCAGGTCGCTTCTGCCACCGGCGGCACGGGAGGCGACGTCGACGAGCAGGCGGCTTGCCTCGTCGACCGCGACCGCGAGCCCCGCCTCGGCGAGCTCTCGGCAGTTCGAGTAGCGGCGCTCTGGATCCTTGGCCAGCGCCCGCGCGATCACGGCGTCGAGCGCCGCCGGCAGCTCCGGCCGGTGTGCGCTCGGCGCCGGCGGCTCAGCTTCGAGGTGAGCGAACACGACCGCGATGTCCGAGTCGCCCCGAAACGGAGGCTGCCCGACGAGACACTCATAGAGCAAGCAGCCGAGCGAATAGACGTCCGCCCGTCCGTCGATCGTCTCACCGGCGATCTGCTCGGGAGCGACGTAGTCGATGGTGCCCAGCAGGTGGCCGTCTTCGCCGATTCCGCTCTCCTCGGAGACCCGCTTCGTGAGGCCGAAGTCCGCCAGGTAGACGTGGTCGGAGCCATCGGGGCGTGTGCCCGGGTCGAGGAGCACGTTGGAGGGTTTGACGTCGCGATGCACGAGGCCGCGCGCGTGTGCCGCATCGAGGGCGCTCGCCATCTGGGCGAGGAGTCCCGCCGCATCCCGCGGTTCCAAACGACCGCGTTGCAGGCGCTCTTTCAGGTCCCGCCCCTCGACAAAGCGCATGGCGATGAAGAGGAGGCTTCCGGTCGTGCCCGCCTCGTAGATCGGGACGATGTTCGGATGGTCGATCGAGGCGGCCAGCTCCGACTCGCGCAGGAAGCGGTCACGGAACAATTCGTCCTCTGCGAGGTCGGCAGCGAGCAGCTTGAGCGCGACCTTCCGCTTGAGCCGCAGATCCTCGGCCAGGTAGACGACGCTCATGCCGCCGCGGCCCAGCAGCGAGTCGATCCGATAGCCGGCGAGCTCGGTGCCGACCTGCGGGTCATCCCTCACTTGCACGTGCGCGTCCTCGCTTTCGGCGGCTTTCAGGAACGATAGGGGGACTCGGGAGGATCTGTACAGGCCGGGGGTTGCAGCACGGTTTCACGCTCGGATCGGCGGCAAGCTCGTAATGGGTGGTCTCGGTCTTCAAGCGGAAGTCTTCCGCCGCGATCACTTCATCTGTCGGTATTGCGCAGGGGTTGGCGCTGAAAACGGCGCCCGCGTCCGGGCCGATCTACTGCAGCGGCGCGGCGGCTTCGAAGAAGCGGCGATTGTGATCCGGCTCCGCGAGGTTCCAAACGCACCCCGATCCAGCTCCTGCGCACGACCCGTCCGGCGGCTCCGGGCCTGGGACCCCGCCGAACACGACCACCTCGCCGTTCGAGAACTTGACTGCCGCTTCGTAGTAGGGGCGGTCCGTCCATCCGACCAGCAGAAGGCGCTCGGACTTGATGTCCTCGACCGTCGCGTCTGCGAACGACTTCTTAAACGTCGCCGACACCGGCGTGCAGTTCTCGATCGGAGGTCCGACTGCTTCCCGTCGACAGATGAGCCGTCCGCACTGTGGCTGGCCCGTGTACTTGTTGCAGGCATCGGTGGCGAAGAACGATGCCCAGTCGTTGGCCTTCCGCGTTAGCTCCCGCACCTGCTCCCGGGAGAGTTTCGCCTTGACGTTGGCCTCCCGCTTGAGCTCCTGCATCTGCTCCCGGGAGAGTTTCGCCTTGAGTTCCTGCACCTGCCCCGGGGAGAGTTTCGCCACGAGCTCCTGCATCCGCTCCCGGGAGAGTTTCGCCTCCCCCCGATACCACGACGGAGGGGCTGTCACCGACGGAGGGGCTGTCACCTCCGTCGTGGTGTCGGTCTCGGACGCCGCGACGGACTGATCGTCGTCGTCGCCTCCGCAGGCGACCAGCGCGAGCCCGCCGAGTGCCAGCAGCGAGACCAGCAGTGCAAGCTTCTTCATCCGTGTCGTCCTCATTGCGCTCCTCCTTCGCCCGTGCAGCGCGTGGTCTCCTGGAGCGAACGTTGCGCTTCGGCGGTTTCAGTCCGGTTTCGGGCCGGCAGCAGCTGCATGGCAGGCGGGCCGATGAAGCAAACGGCGCGCGCCGGTCAGCACCGGGCACCCGTGCTTTGCGCGATGAGCGGAGCGCCTGACGATTCCTACCGCTTCCCATGCGAAGCGGCCGTGTCGTTCTCGACGACGAGCGTTGCCGGTCATGCGCCCGCGCGCGTCAGGCCACAGCCCAGCACAGGTTCCATGCGATCGGCGTGCGATCAGGAGCCTGGGCGACGTTCGGGGCTGGGCATCGCCTGAAACGATCTTGTTGGCCAAGTTTTCCGCCCGAATCCCGCGCGCGGGAGCCGAGAACCGCGCTAGGTGCAGGACATTTCCGGATTGAGCGGAGGGGGAGGGATTCGAACCCTCGACACGCCTGAATGACGTGTAACGGTTTTCGAGACCGCCGCATTCAACCACTCTGCCACCCCTCCAGATGGCGGCTTCCAAGGCTAGCGTTGGGCTTGGGATCACGTCTCGGAAACGACGGGGCCGCCGCGCTGGCGCGATAATCGGCCCATGGGGGAACCCCGCGAGATCCTCGACCGCGGCTACGCGGCCTTCAACCACCGGGATCACGACAGCCTGTTCGAACTGATGGAGCCCGCCTTCGTCTGGCACGAGGCGCTCGAGGTTCCGGGGCGCAAGGCCGCGGTGGGGCGTGACGATTTCGCCGGTTACATGCGCGGCTTCGATCGGCTGTGGGAGGACTTCGCGTTCGAGATCCTCGAGGTCGATGAGATGGGTGACGAGATGGCGCTGGCCAAGATGCGAGCTCACGGGCGGGGGCGCGCGAGCGGCGAGCAGATGGAGCTGGTCATCTACCACCTGTGGCGGTTCCGCAACGGACGCGTCGTCCGCATGGACGCCTACCTCGACGAACACGAGGCTCGCGACGCTGCCCAGCTCGCGGGTGCGTCGCCCGACGGCTAGCTCGCCCGGGCCTCGCTGAGCCGCCTCAGGGTGGCACGCCGCTGCCCGGCTGACACCAGGTCGCCCTTGGCCTCGTACAGCGCGAGCGCGCGCTCGGTGACCGGCACGGCCTCGCTCGGCGCCTCGGCTCGCTCCAACACCTCCGCCAGGCAAGTGAGGGCGTCGGCGTGCAGGAGCACGGTGTCGCTCGCCGCTGCCCTGTTCACCGCCTCCCTGGCGAGGCGCTCGGCCTCCACACGCTCTCCGCCGATGGCGAGCGCCCTCGCCCTCGCCGTGTGCAGCTTGATCTGGCCGTCGAGGTCGTCGGGAGCCGTGAGCGCATGCGCCCGTTCGGTGAGCGCCAGCGCCTCTTGCAGCCGGCCCTGCGCAACCAGCGTCGCGGCAAGCATCGGCAGCACGCTCGCTTGGATGTGCTTGGCCCCGATCCGCTCGAAGAAGCTCAGAGCAGATCGCAGCTCCCGCTCCGCCGCCTCCGGGTGCGAGGCCAGCGGCTCCACCGCCGTGGTGGAGATCGCGAGGTAGGCGATGTGGACGGGCAGCCCGAGGTCATCGAACAACCGTCGGGCGTTATCGAACGCGTCGTGGGCTTCCGCCGCGTGTCCGGCCCGGGCGAGCATCTCACCCATCCGGCCCAGTGTGCTCCCCTCGAGCGCTCGGTTGTTGTGAGCGTGAGCCCACGCGAGGTCGTCGCGCGCCCGCGCGATCACCCGCTCACACGGGGTCGGCCCGAAGACGGCCGTTTGCAGGAGCCAGTAGCGGATCCACGCCTCCACGCCGGTGTCACCGGCGCTCTGCGCAAGCTCAAGTGCGTGCTCGAGCGCCTCGGCCGCCGCGGCCTGCTCGCCCCGGTCCGAGTGCACCTTGCCGAGCAGATGCCACGCCTTGGCGGTGTCGAGATCGTCACCGAGGCCCTGGAAGACGGTCAGCACCTGCGTGGCGGCCGCCCGGCCGTGCTCGGCCCACCAGCTCGGGTCGATCAGCCGCTTCAGGTGCAGCTCCAGCACCCGCATGCGAGCCTCCGCGCGCTGGTCGCCCGCTCCAACGATCGTGCGGCGAGCATCCGCCAGGACCTCCTCGGCGCGGGCGGTGTCGCCGCCTCGAATCAGCGCCATCCCGAGCTCGACCAATGGCTCTAGCCGGCTGGAAGCGCCTCCCTCTGCGAGCAACGCGACGGCGCGCGTCAGGAGGCTGGCGGCTGCGACGTCGTCCTGGCGCATCGCGGCTCGGCGCCCGGCGGCGATCAGGTGCTTTGCGGCCCGGGAGGCGAGCTCCGCGGCGTGCTCGTCGTCGGACAAGAGCTCGCGCCGGTATCGGTACGCGCTTTCGAGATGGTACGCCAGGATCTCTTCGACCTGCGCGAGCCGCGTCTCGGATCGCTCCGCCAGCCAGTCGGCCACCCGCTCGTGGAGTTCCGCGCGCCTGGCCTTCGGGATCGATTCGTAGACCGCGTCGCGCACCAAGAGATGGCGGAAGCGATGGAGATCGTCCGCCGCGCCGGATCGCCGCACGCGCTCCACGAGCTGCTTGCGAGCCAACGGGTCGAGCGACTCCTGCAGCGGCCTGCCCGTGAGCTCGGCGACCGTCCGCGCCCAGAAATCCTTGCCGATCACGGCGGCGCACTCGGCGAAGGCGCGTTCGGCCGGGCCGAGGTGATCGATTCGCGCGGCGAGGATGGCGTCCATCGTCGGAGGGACGCGCAGCGAATCGAGGTCGGCTGCCGCGGCCCAGCCAGCCTCAGTGCGGCGGAGCTCGCCCTCGTCGACAAGCATCGACAGCACCTGCTCGACGAACAGCGGGTTACCCGCTGCGAGGTCCACCAGTCGCTCCCTGACGGGATCCGCGAGGCCCGATCCCACCAGGGAATCGATCAAGGCAGCGCTGTCGGAGGCGGCCAGCGGCTCCAGGGCGATCACCGTCCGGCAGGCCTGCCGCCACTCGGGCCGGCGGTCCAGCAACTCGAAGCGCGCGGTGCACGCCAGCAGCACCGGCGCGTCGCGCATCCGGCTGCCGAGGTGCTCGACGAGGTCCAGCAGCGCGGGCTCGGCCCACTGAAGATCCTCGAGGACGACGATCAAGGGGCGCTCGACGGCGGTCTTCTCGAGCAGGCGGCGCACCGTCCAGAAACCGTGCTCGCCGGACTCAAACCCGTCCTCCAAGCCAATGATCTGCGCCAGGTGACGGGCGATCGTGGTGCCGTCTGGATCGCCGCTCAGCGCCGCGTCGAGCTTGGACCTCGCTAAAGAAGCCTCGTCGCCGTCCTCGATGCCAACCGCCTGCTCGACGATCTCGGCGAGCGGCCAGTAGGTGATCCCCTCGCCGTATGAGAGGCAGCGCCCGACGAGCAGCGTGGCCCGCGGCCGATAGCGCTCGACCAGCTCCGCGACCAAACGCGACTTGCCAACGCCCGCCTCGCCGAGCACAGTCACGAACTCGGGCGATCCACGCGCGGCACACCGTTCGAAGGCGACGTTGAGCAACGCGAGGTCGCGTCCGCGGCCGACCAGCGGTCCGTCGGCTGGAGTTTCGAGCTCCGGCGCGGCGGTTGCGCTCACCAGCCTGTACGCGGCGATCGGCTCATGGCGCCCGCGCAGCTCGAGCTCGCCCGCCGGCTCAGCCTGGATCTCCCGGCGCACCAGCTCGTGCGTCTCGGCGCCGATCAGGATCTGGCCGGGAGCGGCGCGCTTTTCGAGGCGCGCAGCGACGTTCATCGCGTCGCCCAGCGCCATGGCCCGGCCGGCGATCGGGGCGCCCACGATGACGGTGCCGGTGTTGACGCCGACCCGCATCTGCAGGCGCACTCCGAGCCGCGGCTCGAGCTCGTCGTTCAGCGTCTCCAGCTCACGCATCATCTCCGCCGCGGCCCTCACGGCCCGCACGGCATCGTCGCCGTGCGTCACGGTGGCGCCGAACACCCCCGCGACCTCGTCGCCGACGAAGTTCTCGACCGAGCCCCCGTGGTGCTCTATCGCCCCCGCAAGGCGCTCGAAGAACATCTGCACCACCCGTCGGAAGGCCTCGGGGTCGAGCTGCTCGGCGAGCGCCGTCGAACCGGCCATGTCGGCGAACACGGCCGTGACCTTCTTTCTGGCTTCACGCGAGCCCTCGCCCGGGCGAGCTCCCACTGGTCAACCGTCGATCGCGTAGCGAAGGATCTCCACCACCTGCTCCGGCTCCGTCGCGGTGGCCATCGCGGCGCGGTCGACCTCCTTCAAGGCGTGCGTCAGCTCGGGATCGTGGAGCGTCACGATCGGTTTCCCCAGTGCCGCCGCGTAGCCGGCCTCAAACGCGGCGTTCCACTGGCGGTACTTGTCCCCAAACCGGATCACGATCACGTCGGCTCGGCGCAGCAGCGTCTGCGTGCGAACCGCGTTCACGCCGGCTCCCTTGTGGTCCTTCCAGAACTGCTCCGGCTCCTGGCCGAGGATGTCCACACCGACCTCGTCCGACGCGGAGTGATCGGTGACGGGCGCAAGCAATTGGACCGGCAACCCCGCTTGCCGCACGCCCTCGGCGATTCGCTCGCGCCAGTCGGAGTGAATCTCGCCCGAGAGGTAGACGTTCCAGGTTCCGTCGGTCGACAATGTGGTTCTGATCATAGAATCGCCGCGTGGCCGAGCCGACCAAATTCCTCCTTGGAGAGTCGGAAATCCCGACTCACTGGGTGAACCTGCTCGCGGACCTCGGCCCGCCGCCGCACCCGCCGCTGCAGCCGGGGACCAAGGAGCCGCTGGGACCCGAGGATCTCGCGCCGATCTTTCCGATGGGTCTTATCGAGCAGGAGGTCTCGGCAGAGCATGAGATCGAGATCCCCGACGACGTTCGGGAGATCTACAAGCTCTGGCGTCCCACGCCGCTGTTGCGCGCGCGGCGGGTGGAGCGGGCGCTCGATACCCCGGCCCGCATCTACTACAAGTACGAGGGGGTCTCGCCCGCCGGGTCGCACAAGCCCAATACCGCCGTCGCCCAGGCCTATTACAACCGCGAGGCGGGCGCGCGAAAGCTCGCCACCGAGACGGGCGCCGGCCAGTGGGGCTCGGCCCTGGCTCTGGCCTGCCAGCTGTTCGGGCTCGAGTGCGAGGTGTTCATGGTCGGCGTCTCCTACGACCAGAAGCCCTACCGGCGAGCGATGATGGAAACCTGGGGGGCGACGGTTCACCGCAGCCCGTCGGAGTTGACGGAGGCGGGGCGGTCGCAGGCAGAGCACGCCTCCGGCAGCCTGGGGATCGCGATCTCGGAGGCCGTGGAGGTCGCGGCACAGAGCGAGGACACCAACTACTCCCTCGGCTCGGTCCTGAACCACGTGTGCCTACACCAGACCGTGATCGGCCAGGAGTCAATTGCTCAGCTCGAGCAGGCGGGGGAGTACCCGGACGTGGTGGTCGGCTGCGTCGGCGGCGGCTCGAACTTCGCCGGGTTGTCCTACCCCTTCGTGCGCGCGAACCTGCGCGAGGGCAAGCAGACGAGGTTCGTCGCCGCCGAGCCCACCGCCTGCCCGACGCTGACCCGGGGGGCGTACGCCTATGACTTCGGGGACACGGTGGGGATGACGCCGCTGATGCCGATGTACACGCTGGGCCACGACTTCGTGCCCCCTCCTGTTCACGCCGGTGGCCTGCGCTACCACGGCGATGCGCCAAGCCTTTCCGCGCTCGTCAAGCAGGGCCTCGTCGAGCCCGTGGCGATCGCGCAAACCGCCGCCTTCGACGCGGCGGTGCGGTTCGCTCGCGCCGAGGGGATCATCGCCGGCCCCGAGCCGGCGCACGCGTTGCGCGCGGCGTTTGACGAGGCGGAGGCCGCCAAGCAGGCCGGCGAGGAGCGCGTGATCCTGATCGGCCTCTCGGGGCACGGGCACTTCGACATGTCCGCGTACGACGCCTACCTCAGCGGCGAGCTGACCGACCTAGAGTTCTCCGAAGCCGACATGGAGGCCGCACTCGAGCGGCTCCCGGAGGCGCCGGCGCTGACCTGAGCGCCGCTATCGTCAAAGCCGCCCGGAGAGGTGACCGAGTGGCTTAAGGTGCGCGACTGGAAATCGCGTGGGCGGGTTAAACCGCCTCGTGGGTTCGAATCCCACCCTCTCCGCTTACTAGAGCAATTTGCGGCGGGTTGTCAGCACCGCCGTGGCGCCCCGCAGGAGGCCCGATTGCAACCGATTGCGACCCGGCACGCGGACAACGTCGCAGGGCCTCCCCTCGGTTTTCCCCTAGACGAAATGTGGAGCACCCGCTTTCCTTAGCCGGAATGGCAAGGGAGCTATACAGGGTCAGCGTGGATGAGACCGGCGACCGACCCGCGGCTCGGCGGTCGTGCCGAACGCGTTTCGCCGGCTCGAGGTGTCCTGAAATCCCTCCTTCGGGATGGCCGGGAAAGACCGACCATCCGGGCCGGGCTTCGTCGCGAGGAGCGTTCTACACGCCGATCCGAGGAGTTGCCCTGGCGCCTAGCCAGTTCCCGCCAACGCGCTCGCGCTCACACAGGCTGGCGGCGAAACAGCACGGTGGTAAGGTCGTCGCTAACGAGGTCTGAGGGCCCACCTGCTTGGACGCCTCCGCATTCGTTGAGAGCGGGTCCGTCGGTTCCCACCCAGACCCCCCGGCACCTCCTCAAAGGACGACCGCAGTCTGACCGGCTGCGCTCCGGACCTGGGGCCCGAAGCCCCGGAAAGGTGGCCTCAATGGACGTTCTCTCCTGTCCAGGATGCAAGGAGCGTTTTGCCGTGCGTGGCGGTGGCGAGGGCCGTGGGTGGCGATGTAGCGACTGCGACGCCGAGCTGCGCTTTAGCGAGCGCATTGTTTCGGGCGGACCGTTGGGGATCGGACCGGTTTCCGACTGGCACCTCCACTACTTCCCGAATCCGCCCGACCGTTACCGCCACCACGACTCCCAGATCTCGCCGTGAGCAGGGAGCCCGCAATGGACCTGATGCGCGCACAGCGCCAGGTGGTCGGGATGATCCATTCGGGGATCCCCTTTGACGTCATCGAGGACCAGATCGGACAATTGCCTGATCTGCTCGACGACGAGCGCTCCGCGTTGTGGCTCTATGCGTGGTCGCGACAGGCACGCAGCTGGCAGCGGAATGCCTCAACACAGCTTCTTCAGTTGCTCGCTGGAAGCAGACCGGCGCCCGAATGACCGACCCGGAGCTTCATCCTGAGGACGCCGCGGCTATGCGGGAGCCCGGCGAGGAGCGGGCGGGCCGTTTGGCGCAGGAGATCTCCAACGCGATCGTTGGCCTCTACAAGGAGTACTTCGGCAAGGGGCCGACCCGTTGCCGCACCTATCTGCACCCGGACCTGGTGATCGTCGTCTTGGGTGGGGGCTACTCGAAGGCCGAGCAAACGATGTTCGCGGAGGGCAGGTGGCATGCGGTTCGCCAGATGAGGCAACTCTGGCAGGACAGCATGCAGGGGAGGTTCGTCGATGTGGTCGAGGGACTGACCGGGCGCAAGGTCGATGCGTTCATGAGCGCCAACCGCCAAGACCCCGACCTGGCGGTGGAGATGTTCGTGCTCGAGCCCCAGGCCAAGAAAGAAGCAGGCGCTCACGAGCCTGCTGCGTGAGGCAGTGCGGGGAGCGTCCGAGGCCTGAACGTGCGTTTTCTGCACACCGCCAGCAAGCTCGCCGCGAAAGAACCCCAATTTTCAGCCCCGAAATCCCCGCTCGCCCGCAACCGGCCAAAGGCTCGGGTCCCTGCACGCAGGTATGGAACCTCGACGCTGAGTCGGGGAAGATGGCGAGCAGGTCCCGCCACCATTCGCGGACGCCGCCGTGGCCGCGGTAGTAGGGATCGCCCTCAATCTCCATGTAGCGCGTAGTGAACTCCCCTCAGGGTCAATGTGCGCGAGAAAGGCGTCGCGGTCGCGCCGGTTGAAGGCGTTGAAGGCGCGACGGGTCCGCTCCAGGTTCTCCTGCGCCATCGCCCGCCCAGTATCCCGCGCGAGCTAGGGACTTGACCGCGATGAGTGGACGAGTAGCCCATCCAAGGACTCCACTCCAGTGACCGAAAAGAGCTCTTGGACCGGCCCCCGGAGGTTGGTGACGATCATCTCGCGCCCCTCCCGGTGCAGTCGCCTCGCGGTCCGCACGATGAGGTCGAGGCCCATCGAATCGATGAACGTGCATGCCTCCAGATCGAGCACCACAGGCGCGCCGCCGCTCAGCGCCTGCGCCCATGCGGACGCCAAGCGATCGCAAGTCGCATCCTCAAGCTCCCCGACAACCGCCACGCCAGTTAGCCCGCCGACCTTGACGGCGGAGACTCTGAACTGCTCGACCGGGATGCCGATTCGGTTCTCCGAGTGGCGCGCGAGACCCGGACTAGCGGCTAAAGACGGTGAGCGGGGCCGCAGAGCGGCGATGGCCCGACGAAGCGGATGTTCTGGCTTCGGCGCCAGAGGACGCTTCCAAGCGTGTCGGTTGCGGTGTGCATGCTCGCGCTTGTGGTGCTCCATGACGGCGATCATGAAGCGGGGGTTGTGCACCTTCGGCCCTCCTTCCCTGAGTGGGGGGCCCGACCCTCTCACGAAACCCGGACAAGTCAAGGCGAGGGTCGCACGGCGTGAACTGCAAGCCACTAACCCGGGGCACGGGATGCATCGTGAGTCGCCGCTTTCGAAACCGCCGAGGTAGCGACTCGCGAGTTAGAAATGCCCACCGAAGGAGAGAAATGAAGAACACGATTCGCTCGATTGACGGCAACGGCGATCTCGCCGGGGTCGAGCTAACCGACGACGAGGCGCTGCAGCTTGAGCTCGGACGATCGGTCGCCTTCGAGGGCGCGGTCCGAACGCATTCCTGGCCGAACGACCCGCACCCTTGGCCCTCGACCACGGACCCCCCAGGCGGGCGTCGTCCACAGGACTGCTGGCGGAGTCTTTGCGACCCGCCAGAGGATGCGTGCCGCAGAGCGCGAGCTCGCCGCCCAGGGTGAAGCGGCCTACGGGCGCACGGTCGCCGACTGGCAGCGCACGCAGGCGAGAGAAAGGGCGCCGGGCGCGACATCGGGGCGCGCATCTTGAAGTCACCCGTTGGGGACAAGCAGCGCTACGGGCCCATGCCCCGGGCTCCGCTCTTTAGCTCGTCTACCGGCGCCCGTCCACCTCTGCCACAGGAGGGCCGATCGGGCAAGTCGCCCTTGACCTTCATCCGTCGCGCAAGCGAGAAGCGGAGGGGCAAGGCGGATACCGCGCCAGCGATAAGGTCTCCAGGCTCCTGACCACTACGAGGGAGGCCCTCGATCGCTCACATGGGCGGCACCGCCAGCGCAGAGATCGAAGCGCCACTGGATGACGTATGGGCCGTGGTGGAGGACGTGCTCACGGCCCCGGAATGGCAGGGCGGCATGGTGGCGATGTCGGCGTTGGAACACGACGACGCCGGGCGGCCAACGCTGGTGGAGACCGAGAACGACATCAAGGTCAAGCATGTCAAGACGCAGGTGCGGTTCCACTACGAGCCCCCGACGCGGCTTTCGTGGACGCAGGAGAGGGGTGACCTCAAGTCCGTGGAGGGCTCCTGGACGCTGGAGGATCTCGGCGAGGGGCGAACGCGCGCGACCTACGCGCTGGACAGCGACCCTGGACGCGTGCTTGGGATGCTCATCCGGGGGCCGGTCGAAACCGCCATCCGGGCCATGTTGGTGAACGCCCGCCCGGGTGAGCTGAAGGCGCGCGTCGAGAGCGCGTGACCCAGCGTGACATGACGCCGTCGAAGGTCAGAAGGTGTTCACGATGAGCTCTCGCATGTGTGTGTTCCCTTTCTTCGGGTTCGATCAAGTGACTGTCTCGGGCCGGGAACTCATCGGGTGCCGTTGCCTCGTCCAGGGGCGCAGCGATTCGTGGCTCAGCGCGAGTCTCCGCCTGGCCGCTCCTGAGAGCCGTTTGTTGGCGCCGCCTAAATACTCACCCTCCTCGGCCGGCTGAAAAGTCACCCCTCCGGGAGCGTCCGGCAGGGACCTGAGCCTGGCCCGGTCAGAGAGCCGAGGCCAGGAGGAGGAGTTGATCCAGGTGGAGCAGTGGGCGGAGATCCGCCGCATGCACTTCGTCGAGGGACTGGCGATCAAGGAGATCGTCAGGCGCACCGGCAGGGACCGAAAGACGGTGCGCAAGGCAATCCGCTCGGACGAGCCGCCCCACTACGAGCGCATCGCCAAGGCCTGCTCGAAGCTCGACCCGCATCGTGAGCAGATCGCCCGCCTGCTGCGCGACGTCGACGGGATCACGAACACCGAGCTTCGCCACCGACTCGGTCGCGGTCGCGAACGCGACCCGCTGACCGGCGAGGCAGGCGCGGATTCCGATCGCGATCGCCAGGTGGGTCTTGCCGGTTCCCGGCGGCCCGAGCAAGACCACGTTCTCGCGGGCATGGAGGAAGTCGAGCTGGCCCAGGTGCTCGACGATCTGCTTCTTACCGAGCGCTGGAAGGTGAAGTCGAACTCCTCGAGCTTCTTTCGGCCCGGAAACCGCGCCGTCTTGATCCGGTTCTCGCCGCCGCGACTGTCGCGAGAGGCGACCTCCGCCGAGAGCACCGCCTCTAAGAAGCGCTCGTGCGACCACTCCTCCTCCCGGGCCCGCTCGGCCAGCCTCGGCGTGGCTCTTGCCGCCGCCGGGGCCTTCAGGGTTCGAAAGAGGTGTCAGCTCCGAGGTCTTGTTCATGCCGGGATCAGGGCGTCGTAGCGGGCCAGCGGCCGGATCTCGACCTCGGGCTCTCGCCGGCGCCGATCGCCGCGCAGGCGATCGAGCTCTCGCTGGTGAGCGGGATCGGTGAGCGTCAGGTGCTTTGCGAACGAGCGGCGGTGACGGGCGACCACCTCGCCGGTGTCGAGCGCGATCGCGGCGACGGTGCGCTGGCGCGCTCGCAGCTCCGCCCGCCGTCCGGCGAAGCGCGGATCGACCGAGTAGTCGCTGGTGGCGAAGCGCAGGTAGGGCTGCTGGGGGACCCGGATCACCCGGCGAAGCGCCGTCGGCGGCATCCGCTCGGGGAGCGGCCGCATCTGTCCTCGCTCCTCCTCGAGGCGCTCTGCCGGGACGGCCCGGATGCCGCGGTGAAGGCGAAGGTTCGCGCGCTCGGCGAACCAGCGGCAGAGCTGGTCCTGGAAGTCGAGCTCGCTCGCGAACGAGCGCGCCGACTCGAAGTTCGAGCGCAGGAAGCGATGGGTGCGCTCGGGCGCGCCCTTGGACTCGGGGTCGCGGGCCTCGAGGATCGGCCAGCCGACGGCGAGCTGGCCGCAGAAGGCGGCGAAGGCTTCAGTCGGGCGACCCGAACCGGCGTGGATCGCTCCCTCGCGGTCCCAGGCCGAAGATCTCACCCCAGGCCGAGAGCGGCTTGTTCGAGGTGACGATCATCGGGGCGGGCGACAGCTACCGGCTTCGCGACCAGGACCTGGGCTCGCCGCCGCCTCGCGACTGATCGCCGCGCCCGCTCCGCTCGTCCTACGGGCTTCGCTTCGCGGGCGGCCTACTCGACTCTGGAGGGGGGGATTTTTCAACCGGCGAAAGGGGGTGACTTTTCGACCGGCCTTGACACCTTGCTGCCCTCGATGCAAAGCGGGGTCCGAACGGTCGGGATGCGGACAGATCTACGCACCAAGCTGAAAGAGCGGTCCCGAGCTGCGTCGCTCGGAACCATTCGTGACGTCGGGACGAGGCGGCTCTGAAGTAGGCCTGGCCTGCGGGGCGTCGGGGTCGCAGCGCGGAAGCGCTCAAGGGGCTACCTCAGCGGTTCCGTTCGGCCGGGTACCCCCTCCGGATACCCCAGCGCGCAACCCACTGATTAGCCGGCCGAGAAGTGGGAACTCCGGTCACGGGGAGTCATGGGGAGATATATGGGGCAGCCGGGTCTCGGCTAAGTTTCGGCGCAAGGGGACGAGGAAACGGCTGCCCCCTTTCGTTAGGTCGTATCGCTGGCGTCACGCGGCATCCCCGGATCTCCGCGTCCGGAATAAGCGGGATGTTCCAAAGCTCGCGCGCCTTGGGCGACGCTCAGGGAACGTAGGCTCGCCCCCTCGGTCGGGAGGGGCGGCGCCTCTCTTACGGGACACACGGGACGAGTTGCCGCCCTTCTCACCATCTCTAGCCCGGCCCGAGCCTTGCCCCGGGTTGGCGCCGCGAGATACTCAGCGGGCGATGTCGCAGGAGAACGTGGAGCTTCTCGGTCGAGCCCATGCCGCCTTCACTGGTCGCGATCTCGACGCCCTGCTCGCGCTCTGCGATCCAGACGTGGAGGTCGTCTCGATGCTCATGGAATTGGACGGCGGCCACCCCTTCCGGGGGCCACGACGGTGTCCGCAGCGTACGGAGTCTCCTCGACATCTACCCCGACTACGGCAGCGAGATCGAGGAGGTGCGCGAGCACCAGGAAGTACGACCATGTTGAAGACCACCCGCGACGAGCTCACGGCGACCGCGGCCCACCCGGGGCGCGCTTTACCTCCGCGCGCGCGGGCCAGGGGCGCCAGGAATCACGGCGGCGGATCGCTGCGATCACTCTCCCGTCCCGAGCGCACGGCCCCGCGAAAGCCACCCCCTTTCCATGAGGCCGGTTTTTGACTGACGACACCGACACCGACCTCGAGAAGTGGGAGCGCCGCCTACGGGCCCGGCTAAACGCCAACGCAGACAAGGCGCTGAGGCAAGCGACGCGGACGCCGACCGTCAAAGGCTCGACCAGCCAGACCCGGCCTAACCGCTGGTGCGATTCGCCCAGCGCCGGCCCCGATTGCAGCGGGCGCACGAGGGGGCGCAACCGACCGGCGCGCGCCGAGCGATCCTGCCCGGAAGCTGGCCACTTCCCACCGCGCAAATACTCGCTTTGCATGGAGGCTGTCGCATAAAGGGTCTCCGCGAGAGGGACCACTACGCACATTCAGACCACGTCTACGCCGAGCAACTGTCCGGCTCGCGAGACGAGCGCCCAGTCGTCAGGGGCGAACTCGGCCCGATTGTTAACGGGGGTCGAGACGGCCTCTCAGGAGGCCATTAGGGGTTTGTGCGACAGCCTCCATGGAAAGCAACGGTCTCGCCGGCTGAGACTCTTCGCCACCGAGGTGCGCCCCCTGCGGCCCTTGACCTGTTCCCCACCAGACGAATAGGGTTAGCCGCGGCGCCGACTGCCTCGACCCCGTCTGCGCCCCGCAATCGAGTGAGGGGCTTCACCGGCCCCGAAATCGCGAGTCAGGAGCCGCAGATGGAAGCCTCAGCCTCGAACCCAGCGGCCGCCGCCGATCAGGCGAAGGCCGAAAACGGCGCAATCCGCCCCTTTGACGTCGATATCCCGGAAGAGGACCTGGACGACCTCCGCCGCCGCATCGCCGCGACGCGGTGGCCCAGCAAGGAGCTCGTCGCAGATCGGTCGCAGGGCGTGCAGCTGGCGACGATCCAGGAGCTCGCCCGCTACTGGACGAGCGACTACGACTGGCGCAAGGTCGAGGCGAAGCTGAACGCGCTCCCGCAGTTCACGACCGAGATCGACGGGGTCGAGATCCACTTCATCCACGTGCGGTCGCGGCACGAGGACGCGATGCCGCTGGTCATGACGCACGGTTGGCCCGGCTCGGTCATCGAGTTGCTCGAGATCGTCGGCCCGCTCACCGACCCGACCGCTCACGGTGGCACCCCCGAGGACGCGTTCCACCTGGTGCTGCCGTCCCTGCCCGGTTACGGGTTCTCCGGCGAGCCGGCCGAGCTCGGCTGGGACGCCGCCCGCACCGCACGCGCGTGGGCGGAGCTGATGCAGCGCCTCGGCTACACCCGCTACGTCGCCCAGGGCGGCGACGTGGGTGCCCTCGTCACGGACCTGATGGGCCGCCAGGCGGTCGAGGGTTTGGTCGGCTACCACCTGAA
>DATAFO010000050.1:0-7988 GCA_036257465.1 Solirubrobacterales bacterium
CCGCCGCTTCCTCAGCGGCCACCGCGCGAACGAGCTGCTCCAGACTGTCGGCCAGCGGAGTGCGTGCCATCGAATCTCCTCCCCTAGATGGACCCTTCCTATCGCCATCGGCCCCATACCGCAAGCGTCGGGCAGGCCAAACCGATTGGGTTAGGTTGGACGGCCCGTCGGTAGCGAGCGTAGCCGCGCGGCGCGCCACCGACTCAGGCATCACATCCCAGGCGGGACACCCGCGTCTATTACTCCTCGCCCTCGGTCACCGACATCGCGAGCACCTCGCTGATGTCGCGGCCGCCGAGGTGGTGGTCCAGCACCGATGCCGGGCTCGACCTGGGCAGCGTCTGCATCCGGCAGGCCGAGTAGCCACACCTGCGGGCGCTTGGTCGTCAGGGCGTCGGCAGCGTGTGGATCGGCGCGTCGCCAGGCCGCCCTCACCCTGCGCCGGGAAGAGGTGCAACATCGAACGCAGCGTCGCCCGGCGGCGGCTCCCGACACGCGTCAGGCGCAGCGGTGCTTGGCCGTCTGCCGCGCGGGTGCTGGCGCCCGAGGGACGCGTCGTCAGGGTGCTCTTCGCCAGCTCGAACCGCCCGGCCGGGCGTCGCGTACGCGGTCGACGGTGAGGCGCTCGGGCCGGTGCCGGCTGCGGCCGCGCGCAATAGCGTCACACTCCCCCGGCCTGTCTGACGGCTTCGACTCACCAACCCGGGCGCAGGATGGCCTGCAGTCCCCTCACCGCGCCTGCGACGCGAGTTCGCGCAGAGCATCCCGGCCACACGCCGAGCGGCGACCTCACGGACAGCATCGTCCCAGCGACGGTAGAGTCGCCCCCAGAGAGCAGTCGGACACCGCAACTGGCGATCCGCATCGGACGTGAGGACATCATGAAAGCACTCGTGTATCACGGCCCCGGCGAGAAGTCATGGATCGATGTGCCTGATCCGAAGATCCAGAATCCGACGGACATCATCGTGAGGATCGACACGACGACGATCTGCGGCACCGACCTGCACATCCTGAAGGGCGACGTGCCGGCGGTCACGCCCGGCCGGATTCTCGGTCATGAGGGTGTCGGCGTGATCACCGAGGTGGGCAGCTCAGTGACCCAGCTCGCCGTCGGAGACAACGTGATCATCTCCTGCATCAAGTCATGTGGCCACTGCAGTTTCTGCCAGCAGGGCATTTTCGCGCACTGCCTGGGTGACGAGGGAGCGTCAGGGATCGGCTGGGTCTTCGGCCATCTGATCGATGGCACCCAGGCCGAGTACGTGCGGGTGCCGTACGCCGAGACATCCGTGCACAAGGTGCCCGAGAGCGTCACGAACCACCAGGGCGTGCTCCTCAGCGACATCCTGCCGACGGGCTTCGAGATCGGGGTCCAGTACGGGCAGGTGAAGCCCGGGGACGTGGTCGCCGTGATCGGTGCCGGTCCGGTGGGACTCGCCGTGGTGGCGACGGCCGGCCTGTACGGGGCGGCCAGGATCATCGCGGTCGACCTGGATGCCAACAGGGTCGAGCAGGCGAAGAGGTTCGGGGCCACGGATGGCATCAACTCCGGCGACGCCGACTGGAAAGAGCAGATCATGGCGTTGACCGACGGCTGGGGTGTGGACGTCGCCGTCGAAGCGGTCGGCATTTCGCAAACGTTCCAGATGACCACCGAGATCGTTCGCCCGGGTGGGCGCGTGGCCAACGTCGGAGTGCACGGAACATCGGTCGAGCTCCAACTGCAGAACCTTTGGATTCACAACATCGCGATCACGATGGGGCTGGTCAACAGCAACACCACTCCCCTGCTGCTCAAGCTGGTGGCCAGCGGCAAACTGAACGTCGATAACTTCATAACCCATCACTTCAAGCTGCACGACATGATGGACGCTTACGACACGTTCGGCCGGGCCGCGGAGACTAAGGCCCTGAAGGTCATCATCGACCGTTAAGCCTCGATCCACCGGCAGGTTCTGGCGGATCGGTCCGGTAAGTGGCGAAGAGTGAGGTGTTCCGTCCGTCGGGGCCGGGCTCATGGCGGTTACGACGCCGACCACGACATTTGAACGGCGCTCACCTTGCACGCGCACCGTCGTGCGCGCGAAGCTGCCGGCTACGCACGAGCCGACCGACCGCTCAGACGACCGGTCCGCCACTCGCGAGTCTGCCCAACGCTGACGGCCCCTCCTCGGTGCCGGACACCTCGACGTATATCGGGAGGCCCGCCGGCTCGTTTTCCGATTCGTCGTGGCGGAGCGCCAGGTACGGCGCAAGCCGCTTGCCGGCAATCTTGCTCGGCGGCCACCAGAGCGCGTGATCTGAGACGCGCCAATCCTCGCCGTGGCCCCCGCTCACCTCGGCGCGCATGTAGCGGGGCGTGGACCCGGTTAGGAGCAGCCCGCGGAGCACCGGGCGGAAGGGCTGGGGGTCCACTGGCGCCCCGGCCCGCGCCGCAATCGCCTCAGCGGCCGCATCGGCCTGCTGGGTGGCCACGCCGCCCTGCTTGATCGGTGAGTTGGTGGCATCCCCGGCGGCGTAGACGTGCTGTTCGCCTTGCACGAGGCCGTGGAGGTCGACCGGGATGAAACCGTCACCGTCGGCAGGCAGCCCCGCCAGCTGCGGGCCCACCAGGCTGGGCAGGCTCACCACTCGCTCGACGGGCAGCCTCGCGTCCGGCACGAGCGACAGCTCGCCGTCCTCGAACCGCGTGGGATAGCGCGAGACGTGCAGCTCGATGCCGCGGTCCTCGAGCAGCTCGCGAACCGTCTCCGAGGCGGCGGCGCCGAACAGCTCGAGTGGCGCGTCCTCCGGCGTCACGACCGACAGCCGCACCTTGCGCAGACCGCGCTCGGCGACGTGCGTCGCGGTCATGAGCGCGAGCTCGTAGAGCGGAAGAGGCCAGGAGGCGCCGGGTGGGACGGCAAACGCGACATGCCGGATTCGCCGCTGGTCGAGCTCTCGCAGCACAGTGCGGAAGCGGCCGGTGAAACCGGGTCCCTGGATCGTCACGCTGCCCGGGATCGAGGTCCTCGCACGGGCGCCCACGGCCACCAGCAGCATGTCGTACGGAAGCTCGCGGCCGTCCCAGGCCACGACGTGGTGCGCCGCTGTGTCGACGCTCTTGATCCCGGCGATGTGAACGGCGGCGCGGTGGTCGGCAGCGATGCGCACGACGTCGTAGCGCCGAGCCTCGCCGAGACCAAACGGTTCGGCCACCGCCAGGGGCCGGTACGCGAACTCGGGGGTTGGGGTGACCAGCTGCAGGTTTATGCGGTCCCCCGCGAGCTCGTGCAACGCCATCAGCGCCTCCAGCGCCGCCACGCCCCCTCCGGCAATCACGACTTTCATCGGTGCCTCCTTCATCTCCTCACATGGTCGACCGTCGCGGCCCGGCTGACATCCGAGGTTAGCCCCGGCGTCCAGTCGGTGTTTTCCCACCGGGGTAGGCTCGCGCTATGGACCGCTTCAGGGTGGTGAGATGCGGAGGCGGGATCGCGGCGGTCGAGGGGCTGCTGCGACTGCGGCGCTTGGTGGGCGACGCGATCAACGTAACCCTGCTCGCGCCGAGCGAGGAGCTGCGCTACCGCCCCGCGGCGGTGCAGGAGCCGTTCTCACGGCCCTCCGCGCGGTGCTACCCGTTGCGACAGATCGCCCGCAGAGCGAATGACGAGTGGGTGTAGGAGGCTCTCGAGTGGGTCGATCCTGACGGCCAGGTGGCCCACACGGTCGAGGGCTCCGCGCTCGAGCACGACGCCCTGCTCCTGGCCGTGGGTGCCCGTACCGAGGTGCCGCACGAGCACGTCACTGTGTTCGATGACGCGCGCGCCGACGATACCTACCGCGGGATCGTGCAGGATGTCGAGGAGGGATACACGCGCAGCGTGGCCCTGCTGCTCCCCGAGGGCCCGGCGTGGCCGCTGCCGATCTACGAGCTCGCGTTGATGACGGCCCAGCGGGCCGAGAGTATGGGGATGGAGGGGATCGGCGTCCACGTGGTGACGGCCGAGCCCAGTCGCTGGCGGCGTTCGGCCGCGGCGCCAGCGCGGCCGTCACGGAGCTCCTCGAGGCTGCGCGGGTTCAGGTTCACGTTGGCTCACGCGCGGAGGTGCCGGCGTCGCGCAAGCTGGTCGTGCAGCCGGAGGGGAATGAGCTCGCGCGGATCGTGGCTATGCCGCGCGTGGGGGGCCCGCGCATCCGCGCCGTGCCCAGCGACCAGGACGGCTTCATCCGTCTCGACGAGCTTTCGCGCGTGCGCGGGCTCGAGCCGCGCGTGTTCGCGGCTGGTGACGCCGCGAACTTGGAGATCAAGCACGGCGGGCTGGGCGCACAGATGGCGGACACCGCCGCGGCGGGCATCGCGGCGCTAGCCGGCGCCGACGTCGAGGTAAAGCCGCTGCGGCCCGTGCTGCGCGGGGTCCTGTAGACGGCGCCGAGCCGCTGTACCTCACCGCGCGGATCAAGGAAGGCCGGGTGGGGTCCGATGTCGCCCGAGACCGGCCCTGGCCCGCCGACGAGAAGGTCGTCGCCGAGGAGCTCGGTCCCTTCCTGCGCTCGCTGGAGTGCTAGACGCCCAGCAGGGCGGCGAGCACCAGCATCAGTACGGCTCCGAGTGCGGTGCCCGCAGCTGCAGCGATCCTGCCTCCGGCGGCGTAGGCCTCCGGAACCAGCTCCACGAACACGAGCGCAAGCATCGCGCTGGCGGCGAATGCAAAGGAGAACGGCAGCAGGCCGTGGATTTCCTCCACGGCGAGGTACGCGACGACCGTTCCGACTGGCTGCGGGGCGCGCGTCAGCACCGCCGCCCAGAACTGCTGCCCACGGCTGAAGCCCGCGCTCTCCATCGGGATCGCGATACTCGTCCCCTCCGGCACGTTCTGAAGGGCGATCGCGAGAAAGATGAACAACGCGAGCCCCTCCATGTCCGCCTCTGGGTGACCGAGACCGCGCTTACGACTGCTCTCAACAGGTCGTATTTCGCTGAGAACGTCGCGAACTTTGCGATCGTCACGGGGTTCGCGCTGCTGCTCGCGGGGATCGGCTTCCTCGTCCTGACGCTGCGGCTCCCGTGGCGCCGCGAGGAGGAGGAGGCGGCGGCCTCCAAGGCTCCCGCCGTCCAGCCCGCACTGGCCCACTAAGAGCGGGCCTCCAGAGGAGGTGTCGAGGCCCCCGTCCCGGTTCGCCGGGGCGGTGGCTTTCGCGTGTCGCGGATCGGTAATTCCCCGCCGCGTGGAGCCGCCTCCGCGCCGCCGCTTACCAAGTCTTTGTCGGCCGCACCCGCTGCGGCCGCCTGAGGCGTATTCGCGCGTCCACCGCGACGCAGCCTTCCTCCAGGCCCATCACCGGGTTCAGGTCCAGCTCGGCCACCTCCGGTACGTCATCCGCAAGACGCGACAGTCTGTGGACGAGGTCCACGAGCGCAGCGGCGTCGCTCGGCGGCGCCCGAAAGCCCCTGACGAGCCGCCCCGACTTTCCCGACAGCACGAGATCCGCGGCGTCCGCATCGGTGATGGGGGCAATGCGGATCTGAGCTTCACCGATCAGCTCCGCGAGGACGCCGCCAGGTCCGAATGCCACGAGCGGACCGAATACCGGATCCTGCACCACTCCGGCCAGGAACTCGGCGAAGCCGCGGATCATGGGCTGGAGCGTGGCCGGCAGCCCGATCTGGGCGAGTGCGCTCCGGAGCTCAGCCTCGTCGCGGACGTCCAGCGCTACCCCGCCCGTCTCCGTCTTGTGGGCGCCCGGGGCGGCCGTCTTCGCTGCGATTGGGAAGCCGAGGTCATGGGCGGCCGCTAGCGCCTCGTCCTCGCTCCGGACTTGGCGCTCGGGCACGAGCGGGATCCGGTAGGCCTCGAGCAGCACGCGTGTCTCCTGCGGCGTCAGCCAGACGTCCTCAGCGCCCGCGAGCGCGTCCGCCACGACGGCCTGGGCCGCTTGCGCGTTGATGTCGCCGAGCTCTGGGACCGTCCCGGCCGGCTGCCGCAGCCAGTCCGCACGGCCGGCCGCCAGCCCGAGCGCGGCCGCGGCGGACTCCGGGTAGTCGAAGCGGGCGATCGGGCGCAACCCGTTCCGAAGTGCCTCGGGCGTGCCGCTGGCGCTCATGACGACCGCGAGCACCGGCTTGTCGAGTTCCTCCATCCCGTCCACGCCGGTGCGGATCGCCGCCGCGACCTCCTCAGCTCCTGCCACGACCGGGGGAACGAAGAGAACGATTAGCGCGTCGACCCGCGCGTCCGCGAGGATGGCGGGAAGCGTGGCCTCGTAGGTTGCGCCGGTGGCGGAGCCGAGCAGGTCGATCGGGTTCGAGATGCTCGCTTCGCCCGGCAGCAGGGTGGCGAGCTTGTCCCGTGTCTCGTCGCTCAGCTCCGGGAGCTCGAGTCCGGCTGCCTCGCACGCGTCGGCGCAGAGGATCCCGAGTCCGCCGGCGTTCGTGACGACAGCGACCGAGCGGCCCTTCGGCAGCGGCTGCGTCGCCAACAGTGACGCGACGTCGAGCAGCTCGCCGAGTCTGTCCGCGCGGATCACGCCGGCCTGCGCGAAAAGTGCGTCTACGGCCTGCTCGGAGCCGGCGAGGGCGGCGGTGTGCGAGCCCGCCGCGCGCGCTCCTGCGCGACTGCGGCCGCTCTTCATCGCAAGCACGGGCTTGCTCCGTGCCACCCGGCGTGCGATGCGCCCGAAGCGTCGCGGGTTTCCGAACGATTCGAGGTAGAGCAGGATGACCTCGGTCGACGGGTCGTCCTCCCAATGCTCGAGCAGGTCGTTTGACGAGACGTCCGCCTTGTTGCCGATCGAGACGAAGCCGGACAGCCCGAGACCGCGCGACGCCGCCTCCTGGAGGAAGGCCAGACCGAGCGCCCCGCTCTGCGACGAGAACCCGATGTTGCCGGCCGGTATTCCCGGCGGACCGAACGTCGCGTTCAGACGGGGACCGGAAAGCGCGATGCCTAGGCAGTTCGGCCCGATCATCCGGCCACCGTGGGCCCGCACGAGCGCGAGCAGGCGCTCCTGGCGCTCGAGGCCCTCAGGCCCGATCTCGGCGAACCCCGCGGAGATGACGCAGAGCGCCCGCACGCCCTCCCGCAGCGCGCTCTCGGCGGCGTCGAGCACGCGCTCACCTGGGACGGCTATCACCGCAAGGTCGACCGGGTCGGGGATCTCCTCGACGGACGAGTACGCCCGCACGCCGGCGACCGGCTCGCCGCGCGCGTTGACGGGGTACGCCGTCCCCTTGAAGTCGCCCGCGAGGATGTTCCGAAACAGCTCCCCGCCGATCGAGCCCCTGCGCGTCGAGGCGCCGATGACAGCGACCGCCGTCGGCTCGAAGAACGGACGCAGCGAGGCAGCTACGGCGACGTGGTCGCGGCCTGCGACCTCAGCGAGATAGTTCGCCGTTGCCTCGATCCTGAGCCGGACCTCCACCACGCCGCCCTCGCGCTGCCGGGTCTGCTCGAATCCAGCGTCCTTCAGCACGTGCAGCATGGCGGTGTTATCCGAGAGCACCTCGGCGAGGAAGGACTCGATGCCCACCTCGCCCGCGATGTCCGCCAACTGCTCGAGCAGGCGCGTGCCCACCCCCTTGCCCTGCAGCTCGTCCGCGACCGCGAACGCCACCTCGGCAAGAGCAGGCTCGCGCAGGCGGACATAGCTCCCAAGCGCAACGATCCGCTCGCCGGCAGCCTCGCCCACGGCGCCGATAAGCGCGCCACGTTCGACCCAGTCCGGGTCGAGCACAGGCTCGACAAGGTTGGGGCCTACCGAAACGGTTCCATGGAAGCGCAGATACAGGCTGTCCGACGAAAGGCGCCTCAGAAATCCGAGCAGCTCGTCCGCATCGTCCAGGGCGGGCGGGCGCAGCCGGAGCGTGGTCCCATCCCGAAGGACGACGTCGCGTATGCCAGCTCCAGCTTGGAGTGCGCTCACTCGCAAAACGATGCCACAGGCACGCGCTGCGAACGTGTAAGGCGCACCCAGGCGCCTCCCCGGCCTGCCGGGTTAGTCAGTTT
>DATAFO010000012.1:0-36388 GCA_036257465.1 Solirubrobacterales bacterium
ATCCGCCATGCGGATGGTCGATGGAGGACCTGCTCGTCGGCCACGGGCGGCTCGCGCAGGTCATCGATCTCGGCCTGATCCCGTCCGATCTGACCGGGCTGTACGGGTTCGCAGCCGCCGCCCTTTGCGAGCCACGGATCAAGACGCTCGTCAGCAACGGAACGCCGTGTTACGGGTGGCCGGCGGCGGACCGGGCGCCGTGGCTCGTCGGCGCGACGCGGCCGTTGGCTCGAGCGATCGCCCGCGCCACCGGGCATCCCTACCGCTGAGCGCGGCGGCGGCGACCTGGCTCAGAGGCCCGGCTTGGTGACCATCAGGTACACGGCGGCGATCACCAGCAGGTCGGCGACGGTTCCGAGGGCGGCCTCGATCCGCACCCGCCGCACGTACTCGGCCGACAGGGCGACCTCGCCGCTCCCCGAAGCCTCGATGTCGCGCTCGACCATTCTCCAGCCGGCGATCCTCGGGGATGAAGTAAGCCCCGAGCATCACGGCGAGAACGATCACGATCGCCATCGCCCCGCTGAGCCAGAAGTCGCCCAGCTCGTAGCCCAGTTCGTCGACCTGGTAGAGGCCAGTGGCCAGCACGACGACCAGCGCCGGTAGGGCCAGGAACGCGTTGATCGCGAGCTGGAGGCGATGCTTGAAGGGGAGGAACCGCGGGTTCAGCCTCATCGCCACCGGGTAGGTGAACCCCTCCACGAACGGGGCCCCGAGGCCGACGATCGCCGCGGTGATGTGGATGACGAGCGAGATCTCGTAGTTCGTGACCCCGAGCGGCATGCTGGCGCGACTATAACCCGGACGCCGCTAGGCTGAGAGGGGTTTTCCGATGGAGGTGCTTCAGGGAGCCTGCCTGCTCGCGGCGACGATCAGCGTCGGATTGATGGCGGGCGTCTTCGGTCTGTACGCGCACACGATCATGCCCGGCTTGGGCAATACGGACGACCGGACCTTCGTCGGTGCGTTCCACGCAATCGATCGGGCGATCATCAACGCCTGGTCATCCCAGTGTTCTTCGGCGCGCTGATCCTCACGGCCGCCGCCGCGGCGCTCAGCATCGGCGAAGGGAGGCGGGACGTCCTGGCCTGGGCCGTGGCGGCACTGGTCCTCTACCTGCCGGTGGTGGTCATCACCATGCGTGTGAACGTCCCGCTCAACGACGCGATCAAGGCGGCGGGTGACCCCGATCGCATCGGCGACCTGGCCGCCGTCCGCCGAGACTTCGACGAGTCCAGGTGGCGACGGTGGAACCTCTTTCGCGCCCCCGCATCAACGGCAGCCTTCGGCTGCCTCGCCTGGGCGCTGGTTGAGTACGGGGGGACGCTGTAGGTCGGTCGCCCTCGAGTCCAGCCCTCACCTCGGTTCCCCTATCTCGCGCCGACGAACGTGCTGCTTCCCTCCGAGGCTTTGTCGAGTAAGGGGCGAAACAGAGCGGCGTAGTCGCTTCCCAAACGCCTTCCCGTAGCGGTCGGCGGAGGCTCGGCCGCCTGTCTGGATAGATCGTCACACGGAAACCGCTCCCCGCTCATCGCCTCCTGCAAGACGCGGCTGACCCCGCGGGCGATCCTGGTGCCTCGGAGTGCGTTGCCTCGCCGCGCTAGTCGCGTGTCGGCGTAAGACCGCTCCTCAGCCAGAATTGTTGGCCGCAGGGCCAGCTCCAACGAGTCTACTCCTTGCCGTCCGCCAGGACGCTCAAGCGTCGTCGCGGCTTCCGCCCCGGCGGCAGCGTGACCGCGTGAAGCCCCTTCCGCTTTGTGACGAGAAGCGGTAGCCGTTTCGCATGGAGGCGGATCAAAGCCGAGGTACTCGGTCGGCATGGACGCTTCGGTGGACCTCTATTGGTTGCCCCTCGGTGCGGGCGGGCACTTCGTCAGGCTCAACGGTCGCGTCTATGAGGCGCTGACCGCACGCCCTGGAGCGGCGGCCGGCCTGCGACCTCTACCACCCCGCGCTCCTGGTCGAGATAGCGGAGGGAACGTTCGTGATCGAGCAGGCGCCGGCGCTGGACCTCAGCGGGAAGCCGCGGGGAGTCGTCGCGGGAGGTCCCGTTGGCAGTCGCTGGGCAGGCCGACTTCGGATCTTCCGATACGAGATCCGGCTGTGGCGCGGCGGACAAGTTCCGGACATCGACGAGGCCGTGGACAGCCCGTGGCGATTGAGCAACGACGAGGACCGTGCGCGACGGGTTCTCGACCTCGTCCCGCAAGTCCCGACGCCTGTGTGGGGTTGCGATGAGCGTGCGACGGGGATATGTGGAACTCGAACTCGGTGATCGCATGGGTCATCGCCAGAAGCGGGATAGACACCGCTGCGATCAAGCCTCCTGAAGCCGGGCGCGCGCCGGGCTGGAAAGCCGGGCTCGTGGCGCGAGCAGGCAGGGCAAGGAAACGGCAATAACGGTGCCGGCCGGTCGAGATCCGGCGCCAACCCCTTGGAGGGAGCGCATATGGCAGTCCTGCTTTCTGTACGCCAGCACTCACGGCCATACCGCCAAGATCGACAGCCGCATCGCCGATGGGTTGCGCTCGGAAGCGCACGCCGTCGACTGGGTGAAAGGTGTTTGTCGCGTGACGGCGACGAGTCGGGGAAAGCGGAGCAAGGCCGGCTTCGAGGTGCCGGTCTGGTGCGTCACGACGTTTCGCGACGGACTGGCCGTGCGCGTCGAGACCTACGACGATCCCGAGCAGGCCCTCGAAGCCGCCGGGCTGTCGGGGTAGGCGATGTCGCACGAGAACGTAGAGGTCATCCGCTTGCTGACGGAGAGGGTGAACGCGGGCGATGTGGAGGGCCAACTCGAGTTAATCCACCCGACGAGCGCGCAAACGAGGGCCTAGCGGCGCCTTGGCAGCCGGACCACCACGAGCTGCCGTTAGCCCTTATCGTCAGGTGCGCCGTGGCTCAGCGCGGCAACCGTGCGGAGAGCAGGAGCCGATGCGAGACGAGGCAGCGCACGACTACACCGAGACGTGGTGCAAGAGCAGGGAGATCCGCTACGCCGAACTGAGCGGCGGCGCTCGCGTCCGATATCTACGGGTCGGCAGCGGCCCACCGTTGGTCCTGATGCACACGGTGCGCACGCAGCTCGACCACTTCCAGCGCGTCGTGCCACTGATCACCGACGCGTACACCGTCTACGCGATCGACTTCCCCGGCATGGGATGGTCCGACATTGTCCCGGGTGCCAGCTACGAGGAGCCGGCGTTGCGGGCCGCGATCGTCAGGGTCGTCGAGGATCTGGACCTGACCGAGCTCACCCTGGCCGGTGAATCCATGGGCGCCACGCTGTCGCTCACGGCGTCCGTGGATCTCGGCGAGCGAGTGCGCCGGATCGTCGCCTTCAACACCTACGACTTCGCAGACGGCATCAAGCGAGCCAATCCGCTGGCGCGCACGGTCGTGGGAAGCATCCGCGCCCCGGGGATTGGCCCGATCGTCGCCCGCCTCGAAAACAAGTGGATCCTCAAGGGCGTGATGCGAGGCGGACTGCATGAGGCTCGTCGACTGCCCGACCACTATCTCGATGAGCTCCGTCGCGTCGGCCGGCGGCCCGGATACCCAGCAGTGGCCAGGGCGATCTACCGCAACTTGGAGGGCCTGATTGCGGCCCGTGGACGGTATGCCCGCATCAACGTCCCGGTGACGTTGGTCTATGGCGACGGAGATTGGTCGCGGTCCTCGGATCGCCAGGCCAACATCGAGGCGGTCCCCGGCGCGCGCCCCATCGAGCTGCGTGACACCGGCCATTTCGCCGCCCTGGAGGCCGCCGACGACGTGGCACGGATCCTGCTCGACGAAGCCCCTGAGCGGGCAGCCCAACGAGTCCGGTGACCGGTGCTGCTTCTCGCGCGAAGTACCGCTTTCGCATGGCATGCAGCAACGGGCTGTGCAGCGCCCCAGCGCTGTTCGCGGCACGTGAAAGCGGAAGCTGCCAAGCGCACGCGCACCGGCAACCGATCAGGCTCCAGCCAGTTCACCCCCACGCGGTCATGTACCAGCCATGGACGCAAGGGCCAGGATCAGCGTCTCGGCGCCCGTCCGCAGATCGACGTGCTCGAGCAGGTGGTGTGAGTGCTGCGCGGTCGCGAAAACGTCGGTGCAGGTGCCGGCAGCAGCAACCGTCGCTTCCGCTTCGAGGCACAAGGCAGCGTGCCGGCGGCGTGCCTTCGACTACCGCGATGGACGACGAGCGGTAGCCCACGAAAAACGGTAGCCGGATACATCGCGAGATACTCCCCCGGGCGATGTCGCAGGAGAACGTGGAAGTGGTGCGGGAGGCCTTCGAGGCGTGGCTGGGAGGGGACCGGGAAAAGACAGCACGGCTGCTCGATCCAGCGGTCGAGTTCCACGGCACTGTCGGCGGGCTTCAAGAGGGCCAGATAGCCCGCGGTCAGGCCCAGATCGACGAGACGTTCGAGGCGGAGGATCTGGAGGCATGGGAGAGCGCCGCCCAGAGGCAGAGGAGTTCATCGACGCTGGCGACAACGTGGTTGTGCTCTTGCACGAATACCGGCGCGGTAGAGGCAGCGGAGTCGAGCTGGAAACCAAGACGGCGGTTGTCGTTGCGGTGGTGAGTGGAGGACGGGTGGTTCGCCTCCAGGGCTATATGGATCGGGCTGCGGCCCTCAAAGCCGTCGGGCTGGGGAAGTAGGCGATGTGGCGAGAGAACGTGGAGATCGTGCGCGCTGCCGTCGATGCGTACAACCGGGGCGACTGGGACGCGACGCTGAAAGACGCGGCGCCGGAGTTTGAGCTCGATTTCTCGCAGTCGGTCGGTCCGGATCGCGGGGTCTTCGGGCTCGACGAAGCACACGGGTTCATGAACGATTTGGCCGAGCACTGGGAGTCTCTTGAGATCGAGCCGCACGAGTTCATAGAGGCGGGTGAGCACGTAGTGGTCCCGTGGACCTTGCACGTCATGGGGCGCGATGGGATCGAGGTGCACGCTCGTACCACCTGGGTGTGGACGATCCGCGACGGCGCCATCGCCCGCATCGCGATGTACCAGCAGCGGGACGACGCCCTCATAGCCGCCGGGCTGCGGGAGTAACTCTTAGCGACCGATCGCCGGGTTAGGGTCACGCGGATCGGTTGTCGCCAACGCGCCATCGGGCGGTGAGGAGGTAGGCGAATGGAATCGCGCAGCGTGCCCGCCGCCGGGGCTGCCGCAGCCGAATCCGCGTCTAAGCAGGCCGCTCATCCACCCGGCTGGTACCGGACCCCGGAAGGCCCAGGACTGCGGTATTGGGACGGGACGAAATGGACAGAGAGCTATCACCCGGGATCGCTCGACGACAGCCCCACTCGCCGAGAGTTGATCTGGGCCCTCGCGCTTGGGTTCGGCGCGACCGGCGGAGTCGTCGGATTTCTCTCGATTCCGATCGCCGCCTTCTACTTCCCCCTCGGCTTCGGTACGGCTGGTGCCGCGCTGTCGATCGTGGCTTTGACTCAGGAGGGTGAGACGCCGTGGTACGCAGCGGTGGCGATTATCGCCTCGATTGCGGCTCTTGCCCTGGGGATCTCGGCGTACAGCGACTACAGCGACGCGCAGGAAGGACTCGATGCCGCCCAACAGGAGGCGGAGAGCTTCGTGAATCCATAGAGCCGGTGAGAGCCACGCGAGCATTCGGCACGGCGACGCTGGCGATCGGGATCGGCGTCGCCACGGGTGCGAAGCTGAAGACGAAGTCCCAGACGGTGAGTGTCGACCCTGCCGAGCAGGACTCAGCCTCCGCGAGGTCGCGCCGGTGAACGCGGCTGAGCCTCAAGCAGCGGCCGGCGCGAAGGACGCCCTTGAGGAGCAGCCGCCCGGTACGCAGCAAGGCCCTCGCGCATTGTGATCTCGGACGGTTCGCTCGTGCAGCTCTCGGACTCGCGCGGCTCCGAGATGCCGCCCTGCCTGGAATGCGGTACGAATGCTGGCGCTTCTCCTTGTCGCGCTAAGCAGCAGGCCGACGAGGTAGGGCGTGGCGGCGCAACAAGCGCTCCATCACACGACGGCGCACCCCCTCCGGGGTAACACGCATCATCAGATCGCGCGGCCCGACGTGGGTCGTGAGCGCCAGTCGGGCGAAGTGCGAGGACTCCCGCTGGAACATGCGTGCGCGCCTGTGCCTCGTGTCGGCATAGGAGGCCAGGGCGACGGACAGCTCGCCGCCTCCCCGCAACGCAACTAGCAGCGCCTCGGCGTCCTCGATGGCCTGAGCGGCGCCCTGGCCAAGGTTCGGCTCCATCGCGTGGGCGGCGTCGCCGAGGAGCGCCACCTTCCCGCGCGTCCAGGCGGGCAGAGCGTCGAGGCGCAGGATCCGGTTGACGAGCACGCTTTCGGGTTCGGTCGCGTCGAGCTGGGCGGGCGTTGGTGCTGGCCAGCGCTCGACGCCGACGGCGGCAAGCGGGTCCCGCCCTTGGATGAGCGCGCTTGGGGCCTCGTAAAACCAGTAGGAGCGTCCCGCGGGGAGAGCTGCACCCCCAACGAGCTCGTCGCGCCCCCACGCCTCGAAAGCTTCCCCGCGCCCCATGTCATGGGCGGCGATGCCGCGAATCACGCTGTAGCCGGTGTCGAGCGGCCGGGGGCCCGGGCAAACGTACCCGCGCACGACCGATCCGATGCCGTCAGCGCCGATCACCGCATCGCCTTCAACCCGTTCCCCGTTCGCGAGGGTCACCCCCCGGTCGTCGACCGCGCTCACGGTCACACCGTGGCGAACCGGCGTCCCCTCGGCGAGCACCGCTTGCAGGGCGGGCCGCTCGACCACCAGCATCGGTGCCCTCTCGCTGCGCGCCAGTGTCTCGACGTCGACCTCCGACAGCGTGCGGCCGACGGCGTTACGAAAGACTGCGCGTCGGGCCGGCGCGGCGACGGCGCGCACTGCTCGACCGTAGCCCAGCGCGTCGAGAGCGTGGACCGCGTTTGGCCAGAGCACCAGCCCAGCCCCGATCCCGCCGCCGGGTGGGGAGCGCTCAAGCACCTCCGGCCTGTGGCCAGCCAGAGCCGCGGCCCGCGCGGCGCACAGGCCGCCGATTCCCGCGCCGACGACCACGGTCCGCGGCATGACCTCGAGCATAGTCTCGAGGCCAGCGCCGTTGAGACCCGTGCTGAGCTCGGGCTACAGCACCAAGGAGGCCCGCTTCAAATCGAAGAAGGCCACGCCGATCACCCTACGTCCCGCTGCTTTGAGCGTCCCCGGGATCGGGGGGTGCTCGCGTTTGCGATCGCCGCAGAGATCGGCCAGATCGAGCGCTTTGGAGCCCCGAGAAGCTCACCGGCCAGGCCGAAGGGTCTTCCACGGCAATCGCGGCTCTCGGCTCTGTCTGCGCGAGCTATCCTCGGCTTGTGGACGCGTCGATGGAGGAGGCTCGCCGGTGCGTTCGCCGGAAAGCGGATCCTCTTCACGATCGTCGGGATTTGGCTTGCCCTCTGCCTGATGTGGTTCGTGATCGACCTGCTCGATGACAGCAGCTCGTGGTTAGCCCCAGCGCGGGACACTGCGCGGGCGATGTCGCAGGAGGTGTGAAAGATGAAGAAGCTCTTGGTCGTCGGCGGGGCAATCACTGGCGCGGCGCTCCTGACTAGACACCTGGCGTCGAGCGGCGGAGTCGACTTCGAGCGCCTCATCGAGCGCATGCCGGAGGACGCTCCGCCCAAATGGATCTTCCGCAACGTCAGCGCGATCCGGGAGAACACGGAACGCATCCTGCAATTGCTCGAAAGCGAGCGCACGTCGGCCCCTGGCTGAGTCATAGCGTCAGCTGCGGGAGTAGGCGCGCTCGGGTCCGGCGCGGCCCGAGCCTTCGCCGACGCCCTGTACGCAAGAAGTCCAATCTCCCGTAGCCCCTGGCGGCGGTCGATCGCTCTTGCGTTCATAGGCCCGGTAACGGGTGACGGCCGACGGCTGGCCGGCTGGTGCACGGGCCGGCTGGTCGCGGCCGTAAGAATGCCGAGCGCGTGGAGAGACCGCCCCGGAAGCCCGATATGGGGGCTCTGAGAGCTGAACCGGACCTAGTGGCTGAAACGGCCGTGCGGGACCTGGAACGGCCAAGCCGAACCACGCTCAGCTCAAAGCAGGCGAAGAGCAGGGCAGGACGGCACGATTAGTTTCCCAGCGTGAGCCGGTCACCAGATCGAACTCACAGAAAGGCACACTAGAAATGCGAGAGCTGATCGTGAACACCTTCATGACCCTCGACGGCGTGATGCAGGCTCCGGGCGGCCCGGAGGAGGATCCCAGCGGCGGCTTCGAGCATGGCGGCTGGTCGTTCGGCTACTGGGACGAGCAGATGCAGGGGGCCATGGGTGAGTTGATGTCAAATCCCTTCGACCTCGTCCTGGGCCGCAAGACCTACGAGATCTTCGCGGCCTACTGGCCGTACAGCGATGATCCCGGCGCGGAGCCACTCAACAAGGCGACCAAGCACGTGGCCTCGACGACGCTGAAGGAGCTCGAGTGGGAGAACTCAAAGCTGATCGAGGGCGAGGTGCCCGATGGGGTCCGGGCGCTCAAGCAGGAGGACGGCCCCGAGCTTCAGGTGCACGGCAGCGCGAATCTGATCCAGACGCTGCTCGAGCACGGGCTGATCGATGAGTTCCGCCTCTGGGTCTTCCCGCTCGTGCTCGGCAAGGGAAAGCGTCTGTTTGACGGCGGCACGGCGCCGGCGGGCCTGGAGGTCGTGAGTTCTCAGGCCAGCTCGACCGGAGTGATCATGGCCACCTACCGAAGCGGCGCCGACATCAAGTACGGCTCCTTCGCTGCGGAGACGCCGAGCCAGGCGGAGGAGGCGCGCCGGGCCGCGCAAGAGCGCTGAGCGCAAGCCCGTCGAGTGCGCGCCGGAAGATCGCCCGCAGGGGTGCAAGCACTTGGATCGTTGACGCCAAGCTGCAGGAGCACGGTCGCGGTCACCCGAGATGGCCGCGAGTGGTCGACCAGGGCTCTGGCTAGAGCACACGGGTCCGCGGCGTAACCCCCGCGGCCCTGCCGACGCTTTTGGGAGCAGACGCGCAACAAACGAGGGGAGCGACACAGCATGCGACATGGAACGCGTTTGACCCCGGCGCTCGTTGGCGCCCTTGCACTACTGCTGGCCGTGGCGGGACTCGCCTTCGCGCAGACGATCAAGGGCACGAAGGGCGACGACACGCTGACCGGCACCGAGAATGCCGACAAGATCATCGGCAAGAAGGGCGACGACACGATCAGTGGCCTGGCGGGCAACGACAAGCTGCTCGGCAAGAAGGGCTCAGACACCGTGAGCGGCGACGAGGACAAGGACAACATCGACGGCGGTAACGGTCCCGACTCGGTGGATGGTGGCACCGAGAACGACAAGCTCGATGGCGGGGACGGTGTGGACACGATCGCCGGCGGCGATGGCGACGACAAGATCAAGAGCCGCGGAGACGGCAACAAGGCCGACGACGTGAGCTGCGGCGAGGGCGAGGACAGCGTCCGTGCCGACCGCAACGACACGGTCGCGGAGGACTGCGAGGACGTCAGGTAGCCAGGGCACATGGTCACGCACTTGCCATAGCTTCACCCTGGGGGTCGGGTGAGGATCGGACGAAGGGGCCCCTTGGGCCCCTTCGTTCAGGACGCGGCCTCCGCTCTCGCGGGCGAGCGCAAGCCTGGCTCGACTTCCGTTGCAGGAGCGTTTGTTAGTTGCCTTGGAGCCGCTGCGCGAACGCTTCGTGAAGGACTCTCTTCCCGAAGTCGGTTCGTAAGTGCTGTGCGAGGCGCAGCCATCTAGCGGCGTCACGATTCGAGAATCCCGGGTCGACGGGCTCGTGGTGAACGTAGGCCTGAAGGTTCGCGTGCACCCACCTGCCTTCCTCCACGAACGCCTCAAACCCCTCGATCGTGCCCTCGAGGTCTGCTGCGGAATGGTGGATCGCCTCCCAGTCCTGACCCGCCGCACGCGAAGCAGGGAGGAGCGCATTGAAACGCATGATCACCCCGGCACGACTCGGAATTTCCCTGCTCGAACTCTGGGTGTATGAAGACCTCCCGGGCAGGGCTCACTCGCGTGGGTCTTGACGCTGACAGGTGGTCGTGGGTGCGCATCCGCGGTCCACGTTCGCGGCGAGCCATCGGCGCGCTCCTAGTCCTGTTCGCGCTCGGTGCCGGGGTTGGGGGATATTTGGTTGGCAGCTCGTCCGACGTCGATCTCGAAACCGCTCGCCTGGCCGCCGCCGAGGATGGCCGGGAAGCGGGCGCGCGAGTGGGGGAGAGAGAGGGCTATCAGCGCGGGTACAGGACGGCGGGAAGCGCACATATAACGCTGTCTACGCCGCGGCCTACAGGGACGCATACGCGGAGGAGTTCGAGTCCGCGGGCCTGGATCCACCGGAAACGATCCGCGTTGTTGACCGCCGATGAGACGCGAGTGGAGTCAGCTCAGGTTCCGCACGGGCGCACGAGGATGGCCGCACACGAATCGGACGCGTGGGGGCCACCGCTGCAGCATCCCGGAACGCCAGGGCGGTGCGGCTGGCGCCCAGCCGAGCGACCGATCCGGTGGGCCTGGCGCCACCCGCTCCGTGCCGTGGATTCGCGGATCGTCGTTGCCGTGCTGACCTTCATCGTCGCGGCCGAATTCGCAGTCGCCGGATACGTGATGGGCGAGGAGAGCAGGGTCAGCGCGATTGATGCAGGCGCAGTTGAGGCGTGGCACTTTCAGGATGCGTTCTCGGCCGCACGCCAAGACGCAATCCTGCAGGGGAGGCAGCGCGGCATCGAAGCCGGGGCGTGGGCGGCGAGGCGGGCGGCGGAGAGAGCCGGTGCGAGGGCTGGGGCACGACGCGGCGAGGCGGTCGTGGAGTTGGCGGCGCGGCAGCGCGAGCGGCGTGCGGCGGGGGCCGGTGCAGAGCTTGCCACAGAGGCGCCCGCGGCCGAGTCGGCCCCGCGTCCATCCTCGGCTCCAGCGCCTGCGGTGCCATCCGCGCCGCCCGAACCCTGTTTCGACCCCGCAGGATTCCCGTGCTGATCGAGCAACTAGGCCCACCCCGACGCTATGGCGCAGCGCGTCGGTCGGGGCCAGGATTGGAGCCACCTTCCCGCGCGGCTGGACCGGAAGCGATCGACGTGATAGTCGCGCATACCGTGACTAACGCGTCTGTGGTGACGCAAGCCATCGACTCGGCAGGGCCTTGGCCGTATCCCTAGCCGTCCCGGCGGCGCTTAGACAAGACGCAGGAGGCATGCATGGCTACGCGGGATCAAAGTAACGGGAGTGTGGGGAGTGCGGCCGACGCGCTCCAAGCCCGGGTTGGCTCACGCGAGGAACGCATCGCATACAACGAGGCGTGGTCGCGGAGCCTCAACGAGCGCTGTGCCGAGTGGGCGAACGCGCAGGGGGCGAGGTCGAGCTTTCGGTGTGAGTGCTGGCAGGCGGACTGCAGGGCTCGCATCCCGCTCTCAAGTCAAGACTGGAAGCTGATCCGCGCCGAACGCAATCGATTCGCCGTCGCGCCGGACCACGTGGCCGACAAGTTCGAGGCGGTGATCAGAGCGTTTCCCCACTTCTGGGTGATCGAGAAGTTCGGCGAGGCCGGGCAGATCGCCGAGAAGCTCGCGGGGCTAGACGCGAGGCTGTCACGCCCACCGATGTAGCCGGGCTCAACGCGGGCGATCGAAGCCTTTGTCACGCATCCGATGACAAACGCCCCAGTGGGCGCCGAGATCCACGGACCGCGGGGGTGCTTGCCCGCGTACCTGCCCCGGAGTAACTTCCCTGGTTAGCGCGACCCGCGCGGCGAGAGGAGGCGAGGATGCACAACCCCCTTCGTTCCGAGGCCGAGATGTTCAGGCTGGTGGTGATCATCGGCGCCGCGTGTGGCCTCGTGATTGCGTTGGCGCTGATCTTCGAGCCGGTCGTGGGCGCGATCGTGCTCGCGGCCGAGCTCGGGCTTGCCGCGGGGCTGATCTGGCGCAGCTCGCGGGGGTCAGAGCCGCACGAGGCCGAGGTGGCCCGTGGCGATGACAGCGCTCACCGGGTGCTCGTCGTGGCCAACGAGACCGTCGGCGGCCGCGCGCTCCTGGAGGAGGTTCAGAACCGGGTCAAGAACCGGCCAAGTGAGATCTTCGTCGTGGTCCCGGCGATGGCGTCCTCGCGACTCGGGCACCTCGCCCACGACGTGGATCGGGCGATCGCGGACGCGCAGGAGCGGCTGGCCGCCTCGTTGCGTGCGATGGAGTCCGCGGGCATGAGCGCACGGGGCCAGGTTGGCGACCACCACGATCCCAACCAGGCGATCGAGGACACCCTGCGGTCGTTCCCCGCCGACGAGCTGATCATCTCGACCCATCCCCCCGAGCGCTCGAAGTGGCTCGAGCGCGGTGTCGTGGAACGCGCGCGCCGCGAGGTGCCGCTGCCGGTGACGCACGTGGTCGTCGACCTCGAGGCCGAGGCCGAGCGATCGGCCGCTTGAGCTGGCTGCGAGCCCCGACCGCCGATCCGCCGCCGCGACGCCCTAGCCTCCGCCACCTCCGCTGCCGTTGCCTCCGCTTCCGCCCCCGACGCTGTCGATCAGGTACTGGACCAGCCTGTTCAGCGCGTCGTCCTCGGCGAGCTGCTGCTCGAAGTCCTGGGGCATGACACCGGCCGAATAGCCCTGGGCAATCTTCGCGTCTGGGTTGACGATCGCCTCTCTGATCTCCTTCGCCGACCACCCCTGCAACGCCTCGTCGAGGTCGGGGCCGACCGTTCCGGCGGTCCCGGCGGCCTGGAGCGTGTGGCAGCTGCCGCAAAGCTCGGTGAACACGTCAGGTGGCTCGCCGAGCGGCGGTGGCTGCGCCCCGGGCACCCCGGCGACGCTGGCAACGTACGCCGCCACGTCCGTCGCGTCCTGCCCGGTGACCAGATCCGCCGGCATGTAGGTCTTCTCGAAGTTGGGGTCGTTCTCGTCAACCTCGCGCGGGTTCGCGATCTGCGCCTCCACGATGCCCTCGATCGTGTCGCTGTCCATGCCGCTGGCCCTGGCGTCGGTGAACGAGGCGTCGAGGTCGGGCCCAACCTCGGCGCTTGAGCCCGCCTGAGCGAGGGCGTGGCACTGGCTGCACTGCCCGCCGCCGAGGAACAGCTCCCGGCCGCGTATGACGTCAGCGTTCTCGCTCGCGTCGCAGCCAGCCAGGCCTGCGAGACCCACCACGGCCACCGCACAGACCACGAGCTTCGCGCTCCCCCGCCGGGTGAAAGAGGCTCTCGGCACGGGCGGGATCCTATCTTCCGCGCAACGCGTCGGAAGCGGCATACTTGGCTCTCGCCGTCACATCCTCTAGGGTTCGCGGCAATCTGCACTAGCGACCGATCAGGGGCCCGAGAGATGGAAGTTCGCGAGGGGATGTCGAGCGTGGTGCTGACCGTCGGCCCTGGTCACACCCTGCGACAGGCCGCGCGTCTGATGACCGAGAGAGGCGTCGGCGCCGCCGTCGTACTCGACGAGGAATCGCCCGCGCCCCGGGTGGTTTCAGAGCGAGACATCCTCAACTCGCTGGGCGCCGGCCAAGACCCTGACAGCGAGAAGGTCGGCGACCACATGAGCGACAGGGTGATCGCGGCCGCGCCGGATTGGAGCCTCGAGCGCGCCGCGATGGAGATGGCTCGCCGGCACATCCGCCACCTCGTCGTCGTCGAGGCGGGGGAGCTGATCGGCGTGCTCTCGATGCGCGACATCGTCCGCGTCTGGACCTCCGAGGGCGCGACGTCGGGAATGAGCCCGCCCGAAAACGAGGGACAGCCCGGCAGCGAGCAGGCGACCGCGGCCTAGGTGCCCCGCCGCGGCGGCACGGCCGGGATCGCGGCGGTGCTCAGCCGCTGGCGCCGGGGCAGGCGCCCGAAATCCTCCCGCACGTCGCGAATCCAGCCGATCAGGGCAACCAGGGCGACGATCGCGCCGAGGGCGCCATAGGGCCACCAGGTGAAGATGCTGGCGATCACTCCGCCGAGCCCGGCCGCAAGCAGCGCCGGCTTGAACGACGACGACTGCAGGTAGATCAGCTCCGTGGGCTCTGGAACGCGGCGCTCGTTCATCCGACCTTCCGATCACCCGATGTAGAGGATCGTCGCGAAGAAGGTCAGCCCGAAGACGCCGACGGCGATCGACGCCGCCACCAGGGCCCCCTTGAGGTTGCGCTCCGCGCGCTCGCGGTCCACGGCCGACGTTTCTATCAGACGGCGATGAGGCGGTCGGCGACCATCGCGCAGAACAGCAGAGCAAGGTACGCGAGCGACGAGAGGTAGAGGCGCAGCGCGGCTCTGCGGGAGGGCGTTCGCAGCAGCCGCACCGCCAGGCCCGTGAACCCGGCGCCCAGGACCGCCGCGGCGATCGCGTAAATCGCGCCCAAGAATCCCGTGGCCACGGGCAGGAGCGTGAAGGCCACGAGGATCAGCGTGTAGGCGAGGATCTGCCGCCTCGTCGCCGCCTCGCCCTTGACCACCGGCAGCATCGGCACGCCCGTGCGCGCGTAGTCGTCGGAGATCAGCAGCGACAGCGCCCAGAAGTGAGGCGGGGTCCAGAGAAAGACGATCCCGAATGGATACAGCGCCTCCGGCGCGAGGCCGCCGGTCGCCGCGGCCCACCCGACCAGCGGGGGCACCGCGCCCGCCGCGCCGCCGATGACGATGTTCTGTGGCGTCAGCGGCTTGAGCCAGATCGTGTAAACGAAGACGTAGCCGAGCAGGCCACAGAGTGCGAGCCCGGCCGCCAGGGCGTTCACCGTCAGTGCGAGTTGCACCGTCGCGAGGGCGCCCAGCACGATGCCGAAGACGAGCCCGTGCAGCGGCTCGATCCGCCCCGACACGAGTGGCCGCCCGCGGGTGCGAGCCATGCGCGCGTCGCGGTCGCGGTCGACGTAGTGGTTGATGGCGCCCGCTCCGCCAGCGGCGAGGTAGCCGCCGAGCATCGTCCAGAGCACGGTCGCAAGCGCCGGCCCTGAGGGATCGGCGGCGAACATCGTCGCCACCGTCGTCACCAACAGCAGGGCGATGATGCGCGGCTTGGTCAGCGCCAGGTAGTCGCGCAGAACGGCGGGCACGGAACGCTCGCGAGCGCCTCGCAAGACGGCCACCTGCGTGCCGCCTTCGATGGTGCCTCTCTCGACGGGCCTGGTTGTTGTTGTTGCGCTCTCCAAGGTCTCTATGCGGTCGCAGCTCCGGCCGCCTGGTGCCGGCGAACGGCGTCGGCCGCCGGCGCCGAGGCAGGCAACAGCGTCGCTCCGGCGTAGACGACGGTACTCCAGAGGATTGTCCCAAGGGTGAGATGCCCGAGGATCAACCCCGCGTGCTTGCCGGCCCAGACGTTGGCCGCGCCCAGCAGCACCTGCCCCGCGAGCAGCACTGCGGCAAGCCCGAAGGCACGGCTCGGCGCGCGGCGGATCACCGCCAGCCCCGCCATCGCCAGCACCGCGATCGACGCCAGATACATGAACAGGCGGTGGGTGAGCTGGATGTCGACGAGGCGCGACTGGCCGAAGGGCATGAAGCTGCCGTTGCATTCCGGGAACTGCTCGCCGCAGGCGACATGCGCCTGGCCGACGGCGGGCTCACCGGGAGTCCCCTCCTTCTCCGTCCCCGCGACGTAGCCGCCGGCGACGATCGTCGCGAGCAACAGGACCGACGCGACCGCGGTGATCGGACGCAGGCCGCGAACGCGCTCGGCGGGCGGCACGACCGCGTTCGGATCCGCGGCCCGCCGAAGCACGATGAGCACGCCGAGCAGCACCATCGCCAGGCCGAGGTGCGCCGCAACCAGCTCTTCCTCGAGGCCCTTCTCAACAGTCAGCCCGCCCAGCGCGGCCTGCGCCAGGACCAGCACGCCGGCGGCGACGCTGCCCCTGATGATCCACCGGTGGCCGCGCAGGTTGCGCAGCGCGCGCCAGGCCAGCAGGGCGATCATCACCGCCACGACGCCCGCGGCGACTCTGTGTGAGAACTCGATCGCGGACTCCGCCGAGGACGCCGGCAGGACGCCTCCCTCACACAGCGGCCAGCCATGCGTCCCGCTGCCCTCTGGGCCGCAGCCGAGGCCGGAATCGGAGACCCGCACCACGCCGCCAATCAGGATCAGCACGAAGGTCGCGGCGATGGTCAGGGTGACGAGGCGGCGAAAGCGCGACAGCTCGTCCGCTTCGCCACGAGCGGCGCCTGGGTCCATCGGCTCAGGCTACCGAGGGGTTCTCGGCGTCGTCTGAGTCCTCGGTGGCAGGCTCGGGCCGGGCGTGAGGCGCTGTCGTCGCGGCCACCGGCTCGCGGGCAGCGCGGGCCTGAAACGACTCGGTCCGCAGGCGCACCGCATCGCGGATGTCTCGCAGTGGCTCGGGGCTGCGCACGTCGGGCACCGCGTCGAAGTTGTGCGGGGGCGGCGGAGACAGCGCGAACCACTCGAGCGTCGCCCCACCCCATGGGTCGTGCGCCGCGGACAGGCCGTGGCCCCAGCTGTGCGCGGCGTTGGCGAGCTGGAGCAGGACGCCCGCGGCGAGGACGAAGGCGCCGATCGAGGCGATCAGGTTGTAGCCGTCGACCCCGGTGCCCTCGAAGTACTTGAACACGTCCACCGGCTGTCCCTCGAGGCCGGCGAGGAACATCGGCAGGGAGTACAGATGGATGCCGACGAGCATCGGCACCAGGGCGATCTTGCCCAGGCTTTCCCCGAGCAATCGCCCGCAGAGCTTGGGGAACCAGTAGTGCAGCGCCGCGAAGCCGCCCATCACGCCGCCGCCCACCAGGACGTAGAGGGTGTCGGCCTGTGCGGCGGTCGTGTTGTCCAGCTGCCAGCCGACGGAGATCACCGAATAGCCCAGCTCGCCCGCCAGCCCGATCGACATCGTGCTGATCGCGGCCAGGGCGTACCAGAGCGCCGCCCGCAGCCGCAGGGCGCCTCTCCACAGGGTGGCCAGCCAGATGTACAGCAGCGTGCCGATCGGCACCACCAACGCCAGCGCGAATGCCATCGCCATGATCGTCCAGCCCTCGGCCAGCGGGGCCTCGTACATGCTCTGCATCCACGCCAGCGGCACCAGCACGGCGATCGCAACCAGCGAGGCGGCGGCCGCTCGATGGCTGAAGATCGGCTTGCCCGAGAATGTGGGCAGGATCTCGGAGATCACCCCGGCGGCGAAGACGACTACGATCGCGTACCCGCCGGAGAAGAACAGCATCGCCAGGTGCTCGTAGAGCAGCGGGGCGCCGCCCTCACCTGCCTGGAAGAACACGCCGTCGAACTGGCGGTCGATCATCAACATGACCATCGCCGCGAGCATCACCGGGGCGATCACCAGCAGCAGGTAGCCGATCGCGTTGGCCGCCCAGGAGCACAGCGGCAGCCGGCGCCACGCCATCCCCGGGGCACGCATGCGCCCGATCGTGACCACCAGGTTGACTGCGAACAGGGTGAACCCGGCCGTCGCAAGCGCGACCCCGGTGACCCAGGCGTCGACGCCGTGCGAGGGCGAGAACACCATCTCCGACAGCGGCGCCAGCGAGTACGTGCCGGCCTCCGGGACCGTGTACAGGAAGCTCGCGTAGACGGCCACGGCGCCGACCACGTACAGCCAGTACGAGAACAGGTTGAGCCGGGGCAACGCGACCCCGCGGGCGCCGATCTGGAGCGGCACGACGTAGCTGATGGAGCCGAGCGCGAGCGGGATCGCGAACAGCACCGCGGTCGTGACGCCGGCCGCCGACAGCAGCCGGTTGAAGATCTCCGGCGAGATCATGGTGTTCTCGGGCACGATCAGCTGCACCCGCATGAGCACGAACTCGGTCACCGCGAGGACGAGGAACGTCAGCGCGGTGGCGAGGTAGAGCGTGCCAACCGACTTGTGGTCGGCGCTCGTGGCGCGCTCGACCCAGCCGGGACGCGGCGTGGGCACGCCGCGAGTGACGATCTCAGGCCGGGCGGGGGCGAGCGTGGGGGGCGTCATTGCGAGGCCACCTCCCGCGCGACGATGCCCTGAGCTTCGGTGATGTCGCCCCTGAGCTGCTCGACGTACGACTGGTACTCAGGCACCCCGACGACCTCGACCCACGCCCGCATCGCCGGATAGGCGCTGCCGGAGAAGATCGTGGAGCGCCCGGGGTAGCGGCCCTCCTCGTCGGCCTTGAACCAGGTCTGGGTGATCTTCCCGGGCGCCGCCTGCACCTGGCCGCCGAGCGCCGGCACCCACCAGCTGTGCATGACGTCGGTGGAGTCGATGTTCATGAGCACGGTCGTGTCGACCGGGACGACGAGCTCGCCGTAGGAGAACGTCCGCTGGCCGGGCTGCCCGCCCGGATACTCGAACCGCCACACCCACTGCTGGGCGATCGCATCGATCTCCAGGGGGGCCTTTTCGGTTGGCTCCGCGCCGGTGATGGGGTCTTCGCCCGTCGCCGATTCCTCACCCTCCAGCACCGCGGCTTGCGGCGCGCCCTTGACCCCGACCTGGGCGCTCTGGCTCGCGTCGAGGCCGCCCGGGCCTGAGGACTCGACCTCACGCACGTTCTCCGTCGTCACCACCCCGTAGGCGAAGATCGCGATCGCGAGCAGCGACAGGCCACCCAGCACCGGCCGCAGCGCACCCCGCCCCGCAGCCACGCGCGCTGGCCGGCGGCCGCGGCGGTCGCGGAAGCGAACGATTGCGGCGATCAGCGCGGCGTTGATCAGGACGATCAGCACCGCCGTGACCACGAACATCACCCAGTAGGCGGTGTTCATGTCCTCGGCGTTCGGCGAGTGTGGCTCCGCGGGCGCGAGCTGGATCGCCTGGGCGGGGGCGGCGACGATCAGCCCGGCGAGGAGGGCGGACGCGCAGGCGACGAGGAGTCTGCTGGGCCGAGGCGCCAAGGCGGCGCCATTCTAATCGCGTTCCCCCCGCACATCGCGAGCCACCCGCGCGTAGCCTCGACGCGTCCGCGCGAGCTTTCGACGAGCGCTCCTATACTCGCCGCGCCTTGCGCCGGCTGTGCAAACCGCGTCAACCGAGCCCGGCGCTCAGCGCCGCGGTTCGCGGCGCCGCGGTTGCGGCCCTGGGCGCGGCCCTCGTGGTGCCACTGGTGCGGCGGCGACTGCGCGTGCACCCCGCCCTGACCACCGCAGCGGTTGCCGCTGGGCCCGTCGCGCTGGCCGTCCTCGCGCCACGGACTCGCACGCGCGACGCCGTGCTGTACGCGCTGCAGATGTGGGCGTTCACGATCGCGCACGAGCTTCCGTACGACGACCCCGAGGCCCTGCGGCGACGCCTGCGCGTGCGCTACCCGATCGTCTCCGATCACGCGCTGGGACTCGGTGAGCTGCCGACCATCCGCCTCCAGCGCGCGCTGGGCCGACCGGGCGAGGTGACGTTCCTCGACCGGGCGCTGTCGATCGTTCACTGGGCCTGGTTCTTTCAGCCCCACCTCTCGCTGCTCTACATCCAGGCGCGGCACATCAACCGCTTTCCGCGCGCCGCGCGCCAGATGGCGGCCGTGTACGACCTGGGCTGCCTCGCCTACTTCGCGGTGCCGACCGCCCCACCGTGGTGGGCGGCCGAGCAAGGCGAGATCCAGGCGCCAATGGAGAGGGTGCCGGCCTCGCCCTCGTCCGGCGCGGCGCCCCCGGCCGTGCGCCGGCTGATGGTCGACGTCGGCCAGGCCGTGTGGGGGCGGGCTTGGCCGCGGCTCTATGACTCCCTCGGAGGCAATCCCTGGGCGGCCATGCCCTCGCTTCACTTCGCCACGTCACTGATGGCGGCGCTCCTGCTGAGCGAGTCCGACCGCGCGGCCGGGGTCGCCGGCTGGGGCTACGCCGCCACCCTCGGCCTCGCGCTCGTCTACCTCGGCGAGCACTACGTGACTGACCTGCTCGCGGGCGGCGCCCTGGTGGCGCTGGTGCGGCGCGGAGAGTCCCTCGCCGAGCCGCTGGCGCTGCGCCTGAGCGCCCTCACCCAGAGGCTCGAGCGGCTCGCAAATCCCGCCTGAGAGGTAGAGCCACCGAGCCATTTGCGAGGATTAACCGCGTGGCTCGCTCCGGTGCCAATCAGCGGAGTCAAGAGGGGGAGCTGGACCCCGGGATCCCGCTAGACGCCGAAGTCGAGGCCGACGGGGAGGCCACGGACGAAGTTGAGCCGTCGTTCTTCGGGGATCCGAAGCGTCTGGCTCAGACAGCCCTCTTCGTGATCGTCGTGATCGCGGCGATCTACTTCCTGGTGCCGAAGCTGGTCGGCGTCGACGATGCGGTGGAGCGAATGGGGCAGGGCGATCCGGTCTGGATCGCGATCGCGTTCGCCTTCAGCATCGCGATGTTCTTCTCCTACGTGGCCCTGTTCAAGGGCGTGGTGGGGGAAAGCATTCGCCTGCGCTGGCGCGAGTCCTACCAGATCACGATGGCCGGGCTGGCAGCAACGCGGCTGTTCTCCGCCGGTGGAGCGGGCGGGATCGTGCTCACCTACTGGGCGCTGCGCAAGGCCGGCATGGAGCGCCGGCAGACCGCCTGCCGGATGGTCGCGTTCCTCGTCCTGATGTACGCGGTCTACATGCTGACGCTGGTGATCAACGGGATTCTGCTGCGCGTTGGGGTGTTCTCCGGACCGGCCCCCGCGGGTCTCACGATCGTGCCCGCCGCAGTGGCCGGCGGGATCGTCCTCAGCTTCCTGCTGATCGCGCTGATCCCGGAGGACTTCGAGCGGCGGATGGCGAGCTTCACGCAGGGCTACCGCTTCCGCAAATGGCTCCGTCGCCTGGCCTCGGCCCCGGCGACGCTTGCGAGCGGCACGCGGACCGCAATCGCCTTCGTGCGCGAGCCCTCTCGTGGCGGGCTGGCGGTGCTGGGCGCGGTCGGCTTCTGGGCGGCGCAAATCGCGATCCTCTGGGCCTCGTTCAAGGCCTTCGACGCCGAGATCCCGCTGGCCGTGGTGGTGCAGGGCTTCTTCGTCGGCATGTTCGCCAACCTGATCCCGCTCCCAGGCGGGGTAGGTGGCGTCGACGCCGGGATGATCGGGGCCTTCGCGCTTTTCGACGTGCCGGGCGTCTCGGGGGGCTCGATCTTCGCGGCCGTGCTCACGTACCGGCTGATCGCCTTCTGGCTGCCGATCCCCCCGGGCATCGTCGCCTTCTTCCAGCTGCGCCGCACCGTCGCACATTGGGAGGAGGAGCGCGCAAAGCCCGCTGTCGGCACGGGCATTGACGAGACGCTACCCGGAGCCGACCCGACCTCTCCCATTACTTCAGAAAGTAAAGTATCATCCTCGTAGAGCGCTAACCTGCTTGGCCTAGGGGTAGGAGAGAGTCGAAGGAGCGACGTTGAACGAACAGCGAGTGGAGAACCTGATCATCGTCGGCGGTGGGCCGGCGGGCTATACCGCTGCCCTGTACGCGTCGCGCGCCAGCCTCGACCCGCTGCTGATCGAGGGCTTTCAGTGGGGCGGGCAGCTCCAGAACACGACCGACGTCGAGAACTACCCGGGCTACCCCGACGGGATCATGGGCCCGGAGATGATGCAGGACTTCCGCAACCAGGCCGAGCGCTTCGGAACTCGCTTCGAGACCGACGACGTCACCCGTCTTGAGCTCTCCGACGGCGGCATCCAGCGCGTCTTCGTCGGCGACGAGGAGCATCTCGCGAAGGCGGTGATCCTGGCCATGGGCGCCGAGCCGCGGCGTCTGGGCGTCACCGGCGAGATCGAGCTAGGCGGGCGCGGTGTCTCCACCTGCGGTGTCTGCGACGGCGCGTTCTTCAAGGGCGAGAAGGTGGCCGTGATCGGCGGCGGTGACTCAGCGATGGAGGACTCGATCTTCATCTCCAAGTTCGCCGACGAGCTCGACGTCGTGCATCGGCGCGACGAGTTCCGCGCCTCCCAGATCATGCTCGATCGCGCGCGCCAGAAGGACAACATCAACTTCAAGACCCCTTACACAGTCGAGGAGTTCATCGCCGGCAAGGACGGCAAGCTGTGCGCGCTGCGGCTGCGCAACGTCGAGACCGGCGAGGAGCAGGAGCTGCCCGCGGGCGGCGCCTTCGTCGCCATCGGACACATTCCGCGCTCGGAGCTAGTCGCCGACCAGGTCGACGTCGACGCGAACGGTTTCGTGCTCACGCAGAACAGCTCCACCCGGACGAACCTCGCGGGCGTGTTCGCCGTCGGCGACCTCGTCGACCACAGGTACCGGCAGGCGGTCACCGCGGCCGGCACGGGCTGTATGGGCGCCCTGGACGCCGAGTGGTATCTCCGCGACACGCCTCCGTCGCCGGAGGCCCATTGGGCCGGCAAGGCGGGCGCCGCACTCGAGGCGACGGCCGGCTAGAGGCGCGCGCCGGCTACCTGCAGGACCCGTCGAGCTTCTTGAGCTTCAGCTTGCGCGGCCGCAGCTTCAGCCGCACGGTTTCCGCGTTGTTGAACTCGTTCGATTCCGTGATCAGATTGTTCGGGTCGGCGGTCGAGATCAGGCAGTAGCGGCCGCGGCGCGACTTCGAGATGTCGAGCGACTGGCCCGGCAGCCCGAAGAAGTAGATGTCCGCCCAGCCGATCGACAGCCCCTCCAGCTCGGGCGGCTCGTCGGTGCTCCCGCAGCCCTTGCCCTGCGGGTAGAAGGGCTTCTCGGGGGACCCCGGGAGGGTTGGGAACGGCTGCTCAGTGTCGATGACGCAGAAGCCGACCTTGTTCGAGCTCACCTTCTTGCCGGTCTTCGCCCGGCGCAGTTCGTACTTGGCGAAGCTGAGCACGTGCCAGTGCATGTGACCCGGCGCGTCGTGGAAGCGCATGCAGCCGAAGGGGACATACCTGTCCGCCGGCTGGTCGAGCTCGACGCCCTCGAGGTGGCCGTCAGAGTTCGTGTCATCGAAGAAACCCTGCAGGGCGGTGTATTCGTCGTCGTCACACGGCCCCGTTTCGCCCGGCTCGCCCGGAGCGATGTCGAGCGGGCCGCCACCGCGGTTGCCGACCGTGTTCGAGAGTCGCAGGAAGCGATGCTTGCCACGCTTGTCGAGGACGAGGTCGCTGCGGCTGATCCCGAGCGTGACGAGGTCAGGGTTCGGCCCCGGCGCCCCGGCGTCCGCCCCCTGCGAGCCGAGGGCGATGATCAGGAAGCACCCCATCGCCGAGCCGAGGGCGGTCAGGGCGGCGAGGCGGATCCGGCTCGCTCCCTGCCTGGCTCGCCGAGCTTCCATGCTCGGCGGAGACTACAGGCAGGTTCGCGGGCGAAGGGTGGTGCGGCTTCTCCTAGGCGACTGCCGCCACGGTGGCGCCGCCACTCGAGTCGACAATCAAAACGGCGCGACCAGCCGGCGGGGGGTCTGAGCCCGCGAGGAACATGCGGCCGATCCCCCGCGCGTCGGCCTCAGCGCGGGCGACGATGATCGCGGAGTGGCGCTCCAGGCTCGCCGCCACCAGCCTCATCGTGCCTTGGTCGAGATAGAGCACGTCGTACATCGGGACCTCCTCTGGGGCGCTCCGTTGCGAGACTGATTCGCTTCCCCCGCAACGCCTCCTGCGTGGGGATCCGCCCCCTCCATCGGCATCCTGACCGCCCGCCCTTAGCGCCTGGGGCGAATCAGCGCCTCCGATCGAACGGATCGGGACCGCTAATAGGCAAGCGAAGTAGCGCCCTCTACCCTGGAATAACCGAATATGGATCGCCGCTCCTGGACCCTGATGCTGGTGCTCGCCGCGATCTGGGGCGCCAGCTACATGCTGATCAAGATCGGTCTGCGCGACCTCTCTCCGGCGATGGTCGCCTGCCTGCGTGTGGCGCTTGCTGCTGCCGTGATCGCCCCGATCGCCGCCTCGCAGGGGGCGTTTCGCGGGCTTCGCGCCGTCGTCGGCGTGCTGGTGCTGGTGGCAATCGTTCAGGTCGCCGGGCCGTTCGTGCTGATCGCCCTCGGCGAGCAGGAGATCTCCTCGGCACTGGCGGGGATCCTGGTTGCGACGGCGCCGATCTTCACTGCGCTGCTGGCGATCTGGGTCGACCAGGAGGAGCGCTCGCAGGGGCTTCGACTCGTCGGGATCGCGGTGGGGATCGGCGGCGTCGCGCTGCTCTTCGGCGTCGACCTCAGCGGCTCCGGCAACGCGCTGCTCGGCGGTTTCGCGGTGGTCCTCGCCGGGCTGGGGTACGCGATCGGGGGCTTCATCGTCAAGCACAGGCTGTCCGACGTGCAGCCGCTCGGAATGACCGTCGCGGTGATGGCAGCTAGCACGCTGCTGCTCGCCCCGGTGGCGGCCGGCACCGCGCCCTCGGACTTCCCGGACCTCGGCCCCCTGGCGGCGGTCGCCGCCCTCGGGGTCTTCGGCACGGGCATCGCGTTCGTGATCTTCTTCAGCCTGATCGCCAACATGGGGCCGGCGAAGTCCTTCCTCGTCGCATACCTGGCCCCGGGGTTCGCGGTGATCTACGGCGCGGCGCTGCTCGACGAGACGATCAGCGCCGCCACCGTCGCCGGCCTCGCGCTGATCCTCGCCGGGTCATGGCTCGGGGTCGAGGGGCGGCTCCCCTTCGGTCGGAGAAGAGGGGCCGGCGACAACGGCCCAGCGTCGCAGGAGGGGAGCGGCTCGGTACCGGTCCTCCCCGAGCTGGCTGCGGAGCGCGTCAAGAGTCCCTAGGACCTCACCCGGGCCGATTGCCCGAGCCCATTCGAATGGCCCGCGGGGGTGGTTGAAGCCCAGCCGCAGCGCGGTGTCGACGTCCTCGACCGTACCCACGCCCTCCTCGACCGCGAAGCAGGCCTCGTTGACCAGCTGCGCGACGATGCGCCCCAGCACGAGGCCTGGAGCATCGCCGAGCACGCAGTCCACCTGCTTGCCGAGGGCAGCGAAGTGCCGTCCCGCGGCGCTCAGAACTCCCGGCGGGGTCGGCTGCACGGGCGCGAGCTCCACGAGGCGAGCCTCGGTGAGGTTCGGGAGCGCCACCCAGTCGACTGAGGCCTCGAGCCGCGGGTCCGTCCGCGCGCGGTGATCGGGCACCGGGATCTCGGGGTCCTGGGGCCGGTGGGGCCCGCGGCCGTAGTCGTACCAGCCGCGTCCGGACTTCCGGCCGAGCCGGCCCTCGACCACCAGCCGTTCGTGCAGGGCGTGTGGCTTCCAGCGTGGCTCGCCGCCGCTCTGCTCGAAGAACGACCTCGCGACCTGGAGGTTCACGTCGACTCCGACCAGGTCCATGAGCTCGAACGGCCCCATCCGATAGCCGCCGCCGATCCGCACGATGCGGTCGACCTGATCGGGCCGCGCGATTCGCTCGCCGACCAGGCGCAGAGCCTCGAGGGTGAAGGGGCGAGCGCAGCGGTTGGCGAGAAAGCCGATCCCGTCCGCGGCGCGAATCGGCGTTCGGCCCATCCGCTGCGAGACCGCCTCCGCGAGCCCGAGCGTCTCAGGAGCCGTCCGCGCGCCCGCGACGACCTCCACCAGCTCCATGAGCGCCGGCGGGTTGAAGAAGTGCATGCCGCAGATACGCTCGGGTCGGGCCGCGGCCGCCGCGATCTCGGTGACCGAGAGCGATGAGGTGTTGGTGGCCAGGACCGTTCCCCCGGCGCAGATCGACTCAAGCTCCCTGAAGAGCGCGCGTTTTTGCTCCAGGCTTTCCGGCGCGGCCTCGATCACCAGCTCGCAGCCGGTGAGCTGGTCGAGTCGCCGCGCGGCACGCAGACGTGCGGACGCGGCCTCAGCCTCGGCCCTGGTCCAGCGCCCCCGGTCGGCGCCCTTGAGAAGGTCGTCCCGGAGCCTCTGCTCGCCGGCTGCGAGCGCCTCGGGATCGGGATCGTGCAGGTAGGTCAAGTAGCCGCCGAGGGCGGCGACCTGGGCGATGCCGGCACCCATCGTTCCGGCGCCGGCCACGCCGATCCGCTGGACCGGCGGCGGGGCCACTAGCCGTCGTCGGCGGCCGCGGGCGGCGACTCCTCGCCGGCCCAGAACTCGGCTGCGTCGCTCAGAAAGAACACCGTGTGCATTCCTTCGCCCGAGCTCCCGGGCGGCCTGCCGAACGCGCTCAGCTTGCCGGACTCCGGCCGCACCACGATGTCGGGCGCGTTCATCTCGCTGACGATCAGCACCCGGGCGGGCGCGTCGGCTCGGTTGACGACCTGATGCGCTCCGCGTTCCCCGACCGGGAAGGACACGACCTCGCCCGATTCGAGCTCGCGCTCGCCATCCGGCGTGCGCAGGCTCGGCTTGCCTGCGACCACGATCAGCAGCTCCTCGTTTCCCAGGTGATAGTGGAGCGGAAACGGGGCCGAGCCGAGCCCGAGCTCGTACAGGCTCGCGCCGAGCCGCTCGGCGCCCGCCTGCTCTCCAAGCTTCGCCCGCCGGCCGGAGAAACCCGGCCGCTCGGTGGGGCGGCCGAACTCGGGATCGAAGAGGTTGGCCATCAGCTCTGGCCCGGCGGGACCATCGCGTTGATGCCGGTGGCGTCGCGGCCGATGATCAGCTTGTGGATCTGCGAGGTGCCCTCGTACAGGGTCGTCACGCGAGCATCTCGCAGGTAGCGCTCCACGGGGTGGTCGTCGACGTAGCCTGAGCCGCCGTGGACCTGGATCGCGAGGTTCGCGCACTCAACCGCCGACTCGGTCGCGTAAAGCTTCGCGATCGAGGTCTCGACCGTGCTCGGCTCGCCGGCGTCCTTCAGCAGCGCCGCGCGGCGCACGAGCATCCGCGCCGCGTCTCGGCGGACGATCATGTCGGCGATCATCTCCTGGACGAGCTGAAAGCTCGCGATCGGGACGCCGAACTGGACGCGGTCCTTGGCGTAGGCAACCGATGCCTGCACGCACCCCTCGCAGATCCCCACGCAGCCGGCAGCAACCGAATAGCGGCCGGAGTCGAGCGCCGACATCGCGATCGCAAAACCGTCGCCGACCTCGCCGAGCAGCGCCTCGTTGGGCACCTCGACGCCGTCCAGACCCAGCGCGGCGGTGTCGGAGGCTCGCAAGCCGAGCTTGCCGTGGATCTCCTGCGACGAGAACCCGTCGCTGTCGGTGGGGATCAGGAAGCACGCGAGGCCATTGTGCTTGCGGTCAGGATCGGTCTGGGCGAACACCAGCGCGACCGAGGCCACGTTGCCGAGCGAGATCCACATCTTCTGGCCCGTGATGCGCCAGCCGCCGCCCACTTTCTCCGCCCGTGTCCGGAGCGAGGCGGCGTCCGAGCCGGTGTCGGGCTCGGTGAGCGCGAAGCAGCCGAACGCCTCGCCCGAGCACAGATCCGGGAGCCAGCGGCGCTTCTGCTCCTCGGAGCCCCAGCGCTCGATCGACCCACACACGAGCGAGGTCTGGACCGAGACCACCGTCCGCATCGCCGAATCGCCGCGACCCACCTCCTCGACGATGAGGCCGTACGTGAGGTAGTCGAGCCCCCGCCCGCCGTACTCCTCGGCCACCGGGGCGCCCAGGTATCCCATGTCGCCCAGCCTGGTGGCGAGCTCGGAATCGAACCGGGCGGCTCGGTCGGATTCGCGGGCCCGGGGCACGACCTCGTTGTCGACGAAGTCCCGCGCGGTCTCCTGGATCAGCCGTTGCTCGTCGGTGAGCGCGGCGTCGATCACCCCGCGACGCCTCCGAGGTCGCCCTGAAGAACGGCTTCAAAGGCCGACTGGGCTTCGCGCGTCCGCTCGCCAGGCGCCTCGAGCTCGCGGTCGTCGATCGCGGCGACCGGCTGGACCTCCCGCGTGGTGGAGGCGAGGAACGCCTCACCCGCAGCTCGCACGTCGCCGACGTCGAACTGGCCCTCCTCGACATGGAGGGCGATGACGATCTTGGCCCGCGTGATCGACTCGAGGATGCCGGCCTCGAGCGATGGCGTGCGCAAGCCACCCTCGGCCGAGACCCAGAAAACCGCGGAAGTTGGAGCTTCGAGCACCGTCCCATCCGGTCGCACCAGCAGCGCCTCGTCGGCACCACGGGCAACCGCGATCCGCGTAGCCTGCATGTTCGCCGCATAGGACAGCGACTTGACGCCGTCCAGGATCACGCTCGGCCCGTAGGTCACCGTCGCCAGCCGCACCGTCGCCCCACGTGGCGGAAGCTCCTCCGTGAGGAGCACGCGGCGCCCCCCGCGCGTGAGGACGATCCGGAGCTGACCGTCGTCGTCACCGTGCTCGGCGAGCAGCGCGTCGAGCTCGCTCTCGATGAGCTCGCGCTCGACCGGGAGCTCGATCGCCGACGCCGACCGCTCGATCCGGTCGAGGTGCTCGCGAAGCGCAAACGGCTGGCCGCGATAGAGCCGGATCACCTCGAACACACCGTCGCCGCGGTAGAGGCCGTCGTCGGGCAGGGGCAGGGTGGATTCGCGCGTGGGCGCGATCTCTCCGTCGACCGAGGCGAGTTCCCGGAGCGGCATGGCGGCGAGATTATCCGAGCGTCGCTGCGAGCTACCGGCTTCCCGGAGCGGCGTACGGGCTTCTCGGTACAGGTGAGGGCGTGCTCTCATCACCGCCTCATCCGCTCTCACGCGACCGCACTGGATTGGCCGTGAACGCTGACGGCGATGTCCAAGGCGCTCCGCGACGCCAACGCGGAGCGGCGCACCGGGCCCCGCCGGGAGACGGGTGACGACAGAAAGCGCAGCAACGGAGGGTCGCCCACCCCACCCTTGAGCCCGCGAGAGCTGAGGCGCGATGAGGCCTCACCGCTGCCCGCATCGCACAGGCGATTTGCGAGGAGCGGCTCGGCCGGGCTGAGCGGCACCTCCGGCACAGCTCCGAGAACGCCCGGGAGCTGCTGGAGAAGGCGATCTCCGACACGCTCGACAGGCGGCTTGCCGAGGCTGAGAGGAGAGCCGCTCAGCACGCCGCAAGCTGCAGCAGGACCTGCATGACCGGCTGGAGCGCGCGGAGCGCGACGCCGAGCACAGGCTCGCGGAGCTCGCCAGGCGGCTGGCCGCCGAGGTCGTGGCCGCCGATCGCCCGCGCAGGCCGCCCCCGACGGGCGGTGGTCGCCGCGCAGACGCGCGACGGCGACGCGCTGCGGATCCTGTTCGCCGTGGCCGAAGGCAAGCGCAGTGCCTACCTGGTCGAGCTCTTCACCGCCGCCGACCTCGACCCCGAACGGCTGCGCGAGGCCCAGGTTGCGCTGAACTCACTGCGGCTGAAGGCTAGGGGGAGCTCGGGGGTCTAAGGTGGACGCGAGCGATGGACTTCGTGCTCATCACCCTCGCGATGGTGGCCTTCATCGTCCTCTGCCTGGTGCTGCTGGCCCGCGTCTACCCGGGCAGCGGCGCTGACCTCGTTGACTGGCGACCCACCCGGTCGCCCGAGCTCGAGGCCGAGCTCGAGCTCACCGACATCTCGCAGATGATCGAGGCGCAGAATGAGATGCGCCGTCGTCGCGGCAAGCCCGACCTGACCGAGGCCGACGCCCAGCGGATGGCGAAGGAGGACGAGGCCGTCCGCGAACGGGGCCGGCGGGGCGAGTACGGCCGGACGCCGGCCGAGCCCGAGGACAAGCTCGAGGACCTCGGCACCTAGCCGAGCCGCGGGTGGCCAGGGCGCTGATCGTCGGTTGCGGCTGCCGGGGCCGGGAGCTCGGCCGGGGGCTGCTCGACGACGGGTGGCAGGTGCGCGGCACCACGCGAAGCCCCGATCGCGTTCCGGACATCGAGGCCGCCGACATCGAGGCGGTCGTCGCCGACCCGGGCCGGGTGGGGACCGTCCTGGATCAGGTGAGCGACGTGACGCTGCTCTACTGGCTGCTCGGCTCCGCACTCGGTCCGCCCCAGGACGTGGCGGCGCTCCACGGACCTTGGCTCGAGCGGCTGCTGACGGAGATCGTCGACACGCCGGTACGAGGCTTCGTCTACGAGGGCAACGGAGCCGTGGCCGCGGCCCAGCGCGAACGGGGCGGGGACCTGGTGCGTGCCGCGGGGTCCAGGTGGCGGATCCCGGTGACAGTCAGCCGTGCCGACCCGGGCGACTGGAGAGAGTGGCGCGACGAGATGGTCGCCGTCGCGACAGCTCTGACCGACGCCGGCTAGGGGCCGGAGGTCTGGGTTTCGACGTCGCCTGACGGACGGAAGTCGATCGGCGAGGGCTTGATGTTGTTGTCCTTCCAGACCGCCTCGGCCTCGATCTCGTTCGGGGGTTTGTCGAGTTCGTCGACCAGCAGCTTTCCGGCGATCGCGAGCGCCGCGAGGACGGCAAGGAAGATCCCGTACATCGTCAGCTGCCGGCGGGTGCTGGGCCCGTAACTCTGCCCGACCACCTCGCGCCGCTTGTCGAGGCCCATCGCGTCGACGTCGGACTGCTCGTGCTCGGCCGCGCCCTTCGGCGGGGCGGACTCCGCCTCCTCCTCAACCCGCTCCTTGGGCAGAAACCGTCCGTGCTCGTAGCGTGGGCGATCACCTGACCCCACTCAGGCAACGATACCGGCGCGATTCCGGGCCCGCCAGGGGGAACGTCGCTCGCGGGACCGAGCCTTCGAGGCCAAAGTCCTAAGATCTGATCAGGTTTCGGCCAATTCTCTGAAGGAGGCTTTCCGGTGTCCGACTACGCCAAAGACGTCCTCGTGGGGACCGACTGGGTCGCAGAGCACCTCGACGACGACTCGATCCGCATCGTGGAGGTCGACGAGAACCCCGCCCTCTACGCCGACGCCCACATCCCCGGTGCGATCGGCTTCGACTGGAAGCAAGACCTCCAGGACCAGGTCAAGCGTGACTTTCTCTCGCCGGAGGACTTCGGCGCCCTGATGGGAAGTCGCGGGATCTCCAACGACCACACGGTCGTGCTCTACGGCGACCGCAACAACTGGTTCGCGGCCTACACCTTCTGGTACTTCCTCTACTACGGACACGACAAGGTCAGGCTCATCAACGGGCCGCGCGACAAGTGGATCTCCGAGGCGCGTGACACCAGCACCGAGGTTCCGAGCTATCCGGAGACGACCTTCGAAGCGAAGCCGCCCGACGAGACCATCCGCGCTCGCCGCGACGAGGTCCTCGGGGCGCTTGAGTCCGACACGAGCCTGGTGGACGTTCGGAGCCCTCAGGAGTACTCGGGTGAGCTGATCGCGATGGCCGGCTACGAGCAGGAGGGCGCCCAGCGCTCCGGACACATTCCCGGGGCCGCGTCGGTGCCCTGGGCGCAGGCGGTCAACGAGGATGGGACCTTCAAGTCCGCCGACGAGCTTCGCGAGCTCTATCAGTCCAAGGGCGTGATCGCCGACGGCAAGCCCATCATCGCGTACTGTCGGATCGGCGAGCGCTCCGCGCACACGTGGTTCGTGTTGCATGAGCTGCTGGGTGAGAGCGATGTGCAGAACTACGACGGCTCATGGACCGAGTGGGGGAACCTCGTCGACGTTCCGATTGAGAAGGACGTCTGACCTCCGCCGCCTGACCGCCGCGGCAGTTGCCGCGGCTTTGGCCGCGCTCGCACTCGTTGCCGCCGCGCCGGCCGACGCGGCAGACGACCACTACCCGTGGGCGAAGCGCGTTCGGGCGGCCGAGCGCTATGCCGACACCCGCCAGGGGATCGTGTCCTTCGCGGCCGTCGGAGAGGATCGGAAGCTGCGCGGCGATCACGTCGACCGCCGTCACAACTCCCACAGCGTCGTCAAGGCCATGCTCCTCCTGGCCTATCTGCGACAGCCCGACGTTCGCCACCGAGACTTGACCAACGCCGACCGCAAGCTCTTGCGCCCCATGATCCGGCGCTCTGACAACGGCACGGCGAGCACGGTCTACGGGCGGGTTGGGCCCGGGGCACTGTACGCGCTCGCGCGCGAGGCGAAGATGAAGCACTTCTCCACGCAGGGTGTTTGGGGCCTGAGCCAGATCACCGCCCGCGACCAGGCGGGGTTCTTCTTCCGCATCAAGCGCTATGTCCCCGACCGGCATCGTGACTTCGCGATGGGACTGCTGACCGAGATCGTGCCCTCGCAGCGCTGGGGCATTCCGCCCGTCGCGCCAGGGGGCTGGGTTCTGCACTTCAAGGGTGGCTGGGCGCCCACGAGCTCCGACGGGGGGCGCTGGGGCATCAACCAGGTGATGCTGTTGCGCAAGGCGCCGCGACGCTTCTCGCTGGCGATCCTCACCCGGTATCAGCCGAGCAAGGCGTATGGCATCCGCACGCTCAGGGGTGTCGCGAGGCGCCTCCTGCGTGGCTACGGGCGCTTCGACGGCTGATCCGCGACGGGCGACCGGTCCAGGCGCCCGAGCAGGTCGCCGAGGATTCTCGCCGTCGCGCCCCAGATCATGTGCTCGCCCACCTGGTAGGTGGGGGTGCGAATCGGCACGCCGCGGCGCACGAGCCGGCGCATCGCGAAGCCACGGCGCAACTCGTCGAGGTCGAAGGCGAGCACGGTCTCGACCTCGGCGGGGTTTGGCTCGAAGCGAAGCTCGTCTCCGATCAGCCCGACGAACGGGTGCACCTTGTAGCTGGTGACGAAGGTTCCGATCGGGGGCAGCGCCCCCACGACGTCGACCTGGGCGCGGTCGAGCCCGATCTCCTCCTCGGCCTCACGCAGCGCGGTCTCCAGCAGGCCCTCGCTCGCGTCGTCGCGCCTCCCGCCTGGGAACGAGATCTCGCCCGCGTGGCGGCGCAGATCGGCGCGGCGCTCCGTGAACACGAGCCCGGGCCTGTCAGGGTGGCCGAACATCGGCACCAGCACCGCCGCCTCCGTTCGCCCATGGGCGTCCATGGCCCCGGCCTCCTCAGGGGTGAGAAGGATGGACCGGAGCGGGTCGGCGTGTGTCACCAGCTAGATGATGACCTGCACCGTGCCCCCGTCCACCGACCAGGCGGCGCCGGCGACGTAGGACGCTCGCTCGGAGCACAGGAACACGATCGCGCCCGCGATCTCGGAGACCTCCGCCAGGCGCCCGATCGGCCGCTTTTCCCCCGCCGCGTCGAGCGCCTGCTCCCGAGTCTCCAAATCGGCGGCCTCGCGCGACTGGTCGAGCAGCCCGCCATGACCCATCCACAGCTCCGACTTGGTCGGACCGGGGCAGATCGCATTGACCAGCACGCCCTCCTTCGCGTGGAGGTCCGCGAACAGACGCGAGAGCGAGAGCTCGGCGGCCTTCGCCACGGAGTACTCGGGCATCAGCGCCGAGGGCCGCTTGCCGGCGGTCGACGCGACGTTGACCACTCGGCCCCACCCGCGCTCGCGCATCCCGGGGATCGCTGCGCGCATCGCGCGTAGGGGCGCGATCACGTTGAGGTCCCACGCGGCCTGCCAGTCTTCGTCGGGCACCGCGTCCAACGGGCGCCAGCGCGCCGTGCCGGCGTTGTTGACGAGCACGTCGAGACGGTTGAAGCGCCGCTCGCACTCGGCCACCATCAGCTCGCCGGCGTCGGCGCGGATGACGTCCAGCGCCAGTGCGCGGGCCTCGCCTCCCGCCGATTCGCCCGCCGAGCGACACAGCTCGACCGCCTCGGAAAGGTCTCGCTCGCCCCGGGCAACGAGCAGCACCCGCGCGCCCTCGGCGCACAACAGTCGCGCCGTCTCGAGGCCGATCCCCCGGCTTGCGCCGGTGACGACGCAGGCCCGGCCCGAGAGCCCGAGGTCCATCAGCCGGCGGCGCCGGGCGCGCTCACGCGGGCGTCTGCCACTCGATCCGATCCTTCACCGCGACCTCGGTCTCGCTGGAGAGGGCGCGGTGCACGGGGCACTTGCCGGCGATCGCCAGCAGCCGCTCCTGCTGCTCGGCGTCGAGGGACTCGGGAACCTTGAGCAGAACGTCGAACGAGTTCGGCGTGCTCTTGTCGTCGTAGGCCATGTCCACGACCACCTCGACGTCACCGAGCTCCCACCCTTTGCGCCCGGCGTACATCTCCACCGTGATCGCAGTGCAGGCGGCGAGCGCGGCCGCGAGCACGCGCGTGGGGGAGGGGCCCTGGTTCGCACCGCCGGACTCCCCCGGCTCGTCGACTACCAGCGTGTGCTCGCCGTCGATCTCGACGTCGTGCGTGTAGCCCTCGCGGCGCCGCGCGACTGCCTGCGGCATCAGCTCTGGCTCCGGTCCCGGCCGGCGAAGAGCTCCGGATCGTCGCGATCGGCGAAGCGCGCCATCGCGTAAGCGGCGTCGGAGGACCGGTTGAGGAAACGCAGGATCGCCTCGGAGCTGAGCGCGCCCGCCTCCTTCAAGGCCTCAACGCGGCGCTCAGCTCGCCGGATCACCGCTCGGGCGACGTCAAGCTGCGCGGACAGCGGCGTGCCGCCGGGGATCACGAACTTGGGCGGCAGGTCGACTCGCTCCATGTAGCGGTCGATCACCGCGTCAAGCGCGTCGGCCATGTCGTCGGTGACGCGGCTGATGCCGTCCTCGAGCCGGTTGGACGCCTCGGGCGCCGTGGCCAGCTCGGCCCCGGCGACGAAGAGGTCGTTCTGGAGACGAAGCACGTCGGCGGCGATTTCGGCCGCCTCCGGGCCGCAGAGCGCGCGGGCGAGGCCGAGGGCCGAGGCGGCTTCGTCGAGCGTGCCGTAGGCCTCGGTGCGGCCACTCGACTTCGCCACTCGGCCTCCGTACCAGAGCGAGGTCGTGCCGTCGTCGCCCTTCTTCGTATAGATCTTGACCATGCCCGCGACCCTAGCGCGGCACTCAGCTCAGCGGGTTGAAGACCAGGCCGGTAAGGAGCTTCGGGAAGAAGTAGGTGGACTTCGGCGGCATCGTCTCGCCGGAGGCGGCCACGGCGCGGACCTGCTCGATCGGAGTGGGGCGAAGCAGGAAGGCCGCCTGGTAGTCGCCCGAGTCCAGCAGCCGCAACGCCTCGTCGGCGCCCTTGGCGTAGCCGAGGTCGCACTTGGCGGCAACGTCGGCGTCGCTCATGCCGAGCGTCGCCTGCAGGATCAGGGCTTCGAGAATCGCGGCGTCGAGCGTGCGGTAGGACTCCGACGCGTCGGGCATCGCGGCCTCCAGCACCGCCGGGTCCTTCAGGCGAAGCCTGAGGCCGCGGCGGGATTGCGAGTCGATGTAGCCGAAGACTCCGACGCCGTCTGCGCCGGCCGGATCCAGCTCGGCCGCCGGCACCTCCTCGAGGTCGAAGTGCTCCCTGACTCCGCGCGCGAGGGCCTCCTGGCGCTCGGGGTCATCGGCGAGGCCGCCAAGCAGGCGGTGGGTGCCGAACACGGTCAGGCCCGGGTCCTCCAGCGAGGTGAGCGACATCAGCGTATAGCGATGCGGGCCGTCACCACCCACCTCGTTGGCGTAGGTGAGCGCCGTTTCGTAGCGGTGGTGGCCGTCGGCGATCAGCAGCTCCGCGTCGGCGAGCTCGGCCGTGACCTGGCGGTGAACCTCGGGATCGCCGATTCGCCAGACGCGGTTGACCGTTCCGTCGTCGTCGGTCGCCTCGCCCCAGGGCTCGCCGCCGGTCGCGGCCTCGACGTGGCGCCAGGCGTCGCCCGGGTGCAGGGCGAAGATGGGGGAGAGGTTGTGGCGTGTCGCTCGGGTGAGCCGCAGGCGGTCCTCCTTCGGCCCGGGCTGGGTGCGCTCGTGCGGTCGCACGCGCCCGGGCCCGTACTCGGTCACCCGCACGCGCACCAGCAGGCCGCGGCGCCTGTATCGGTTGCCATCGGGAGCGACGTAGTCCTGGGTCAGCGCCCAGATCCCCGGCTCGCGGTCGGCGGAGAGGATCCCCTGAAGTGTCCACTCCTCGAGCGTCTCGGCGGAGTGCTCGTAGGGATCGCCGCCCGCGGGCGCTTGCGGGAGGTCGATCTCGACGACGTTGAACGGGGATCGCGCCAACAGCGCCGCCCGCCGCTCCGCGTCGATGACGTCGTAGGGAGGGGCGACGACATCCGCGAGTGAGGGGACGGCCGAGAGGTTGTAGTGCACGGCGGTGAGCGGCTGGACTTCGGCCATCGGGGGCGGAAGCCTATCTGCGGCGCGGGGGGTCCCATGCCCAGGCCCGCTTTGGCCCTTCGTCCTCGAGGTGGTCGGTCTTGTAGTCCCTGGACTACCAAGTGACCACTCGCCGCGACCACATGCCGCGAGTCGGGGCGCCCGGATTTGAACCGGGGACCTCGGCCACCCAAAGGCCGCGCGCTACCAGGCTGCGCCACGCCCCGTCGCCGGCCGAGTGTACCCACGCCCCCACGGGAATACCGGCGGCCCAATTGGCGAAGTGGAATGATCGAAACGGTCGGTTCCCCCTGAGGAGGAGACGAGATGGCTGATACGGCGCGAGACCTGATGACCGAGGGCTGTGAGTGCGTGAGCACCACCGACACCGTCGCGGACGCGGCGCGCAAGCTCGCTGAGCTGAACGTCGGCGCGATGCCGATCTGCGGCGAGGACAAAAGCTCAAGGGGATGCTCACCGACCGCGACGTCGTGGTCAAGGTCGTCGCGCAGGGGAAGGATCCGAGCGAGGTGACGGCGGCCAACCTCGCCGAGGGCGTGCCCGTGACCGTGAGCGTGGACGACGCGGCCGACGACGTCCGGCGCGCAATGGCCGACAACCAGGTTCGCCGCCTCCCCGTTCTGGATTCCGACAAGAACCTGGTCGGGATCATCAGCCAGGCCGAC
>DATAFO010000049.1:0-9157 GCA_036257465.1 Solirubrobacterales bacterium
GCGCCCGGGTAGGGGCGTTCTCGCTGGCCGACTTCGGCCGGGTGTCCGGGCGACCGCTGGCGACCGAGCGGCTGGACGCGATCGAGCAGCGCGTGCGCCACGCGGCGTATGAGGTTCGGTCGCTGAAGGGCTCGACGACACACGCGATCGGCCTCGCGACCGCACAACTGATTCGGGATGTGGTGCGAGACGCGCGCAGGATCGAGCCGGTCAGCGTCCGTGTCGGGGAAGGCGTTTGCGCGAGCCTGCCCGCCCCGATCGGCGCGGACGGGGCCGGGACGCCGTTGATGCTCGACCTGAGCGTTCGAGAGCGACGGGCTTGGGACGCGAGCATGCGCGAGGCGAACCGCCGGATCCCGATCTGATCAGTCCGCTCCGACTCTCGGCAGGAGCAGTCAGGGTGCTGGAGCGGCGCGCGGCGTCGATGAATCGCGGGCGGGTCCGGTCACCCCGCTGAAGCGAACGTGGCCGGCGGCACGCCGACCACTCGCTTGAATTGTCGAGTGAGATGGGCCTGGTCGGCGAATCCGCAGTCGGCGGCGACGCGCGCAGCCGGAACCCCGGCACGCAACTCCTGCATCGGGCGACGGATGCGCAGCTGACGCTGATACGTCGAGGGCGGGATCCCGACTTCGGTCCGGAAGGTTCGGGCGAGGTGGTAGGTGCTCAGCCTTGCCTCGCGGGCGAGCTCCTCCAGCGAGACTCGCTCGGCGAAGTGGTCCTCGAGATACGCTCGTGCTCGACGCACCGCGGCGTTGCGGTTGCGACGAGTCTCGGACGCCGGGTGGGTCGTCAGCAGGGGTCGGAGGCTTGCCAGCGACACTGACAGAGACTCGCCATATTCAAGCCCCGTGGCGTTCTTTGCGAGGAGCCGATGGAGCCGTGCCAGCCGAGCGGCGATCTGGGGGGCCTCGATTACGACCTCAGCCTGCGAAGGATCGCGCCCAGCGGGCGCGTCGAGCTCGGCCGCGGCCTCCTCGGGATCGATGTAGAGGACCTTGTACGTATAGCCCCCGGGAGTGGCGCTCTCGCCGGTATGTGGTCCGTTCGGGGGGATCACGAACGTGCTTCCGGCGGGCGCGACATGGCGAAAACCGTCGAGATCGAAGCTCGCCGCGCCGCGCTCGACCAGCGCGATCGTGAATGTCTCATGCGTATGAAGCGCGTAGCGGTGCCGGACGAAGGTGGCGTGAAGCGCCTCGAGCCCGGCCCGTCCCCGCGGGCGCAGGAAGTGCGCCCGCTCCGTTCCCGGCTCGACCGCAAGATCGTTCAAGACCCATCCAGCTTAGGCTGGCAAGCTTGCCCGCGTGGATCTAGAGATCGTCAGCCAGCCCGCCGAGACACAAGTTCGAGCTCGGGCGCTTCGAGGTCTTCCAGGTCGCAGGCCGGACTTTCGGCGTGGCGACGTACGAGCCGGGCTGGCGATGGACCGAGCACGTCGGGCGCCCGGCCGGCGAGACGCTATGCCAGGTCGAGCACCTGGGCTTCGTGGTGAGCGGGTCGGCGGCGGTGCAGATGGGGGACGGCACCGAGCTGGTCATGAGGGCTGGTGACTTCTTCGCCATTCCTCCCGGCCACGACAGCTGGGTGACTGGCGACGAACGCTATGTCTCGCTGCACCTCCTCGGCGCCGGCGACTACGCCCGGCCATGAGGGGCACGGGCGCCGGATTGGGCGATCTATCGAAGGAGATACGAATGCCAACGAATCCGCGGCCGCACTCGAGCGCCTCGGCGCGTTGATTGGCCGATGGAAGCTGGAGGGGCGGACCACTGACCCTGCGGGAGCGAGCGGACGAGTCGATGCCGTGGACGACTACGAGCGATTTCCCGGCGGAGCGCTGCTGCTTGAGCAGCAGGCCGAGCGTTTGACCTGTCAGACAGACCACTCCTCCCCCTTTGAGCGAGAAGCGAGCCGCCTCGCCTCGTCCTGCGAGACGGAGATCAGGGTCGGTCAGGACGCGCGTTTAGCCGGCCGCCGCATCAGCCAATGGGTGGGGCCGCCGGGAAGCAGCTCGACGCTGTCGCGCTCGACCTCGAACCCGAGGCGCTCGTAGAAGCGCACGTTCGCGGCGCTCGGGGTCTCAAGGTAGGACGCGGCTCCGGTCGCGTCGGCACGCTCGAGGCCTGCGCCGACGAGACGGCTTCCGATCCCTGCGCCCTGCTGGTCGGGGTGGACGCCAACCACCTCCAGGTACCAGACGTCCCGCTCGGCAGGGAAGGCGTCGCCGGCGTTGGCGCCCAGACCCATCAGCGCCCTCATCGAGCGAGGCGCGATCCTCAGCAGGCGGAGGAAGCCAGGGGCCGCCCGTAGCCGGCGGCCAACCGTCCACGGGTTCGCTCCGGGCGGGAGCCAGGCGGCGGCTCCAACCAGCCCGTGCTCTGCCTCGACGACGTCGACATCCCCGTTGCGAACCGCATCGCGGAGCGCGATCGCCATGAACTCCCGCAACGCGGGTCGACGGCGATCGGGGCGGGGAAACACCCTCGCGTAGACCGGATCGTCGACGAAGCTCGCCGCGAGCACATCCGCCGCCTCGCCCACGCGGCGAGGCGCAAGCGCTCGCACGGGTCGTCGGGATGCGTCGCTCACATCACCCGTCTAACCCGGTCGCCGAAAGAACAGCGGCGGTTGTGGATGCCATCGCGGCGGTTGTGGATGCCATCGCGGCGAGCCCGTTCCCACCGGGCGAAGCGGAAGACAAGTCGATCTGGAGGGCGCATGAGATGCCGGGCGTTAGAACGCGCTAGCGGTAGTCGATCTCCTCATCCCAGTCAGGGCGCCCCTCCGGGATCAGGTCGAACAGGTTCCAGAGCGGCTCCAGAGTGCCGACGCTGCGGTGGTCCTGTCCTGGGTCGCTCGGCGCGTAGGTGAGTTCCGCGCCCCAGAAGTGGCGGATCGTCTCGCCGTCGCGGTGAAAGACGTTCAGCATCGGCACCTGCGATCCGTCCGCGGTCTCGCCGTGGTAGTCGCGGTTGTAGCTGTTGCGGGCCGAGGAGAGCAGCCGCAGGTGCCGCCAGCCGCGGTCCTCGCCCCAGGTCAGCAATCGCTCCAACGTCGTCTTCGCCACGACCGCGAAGTTGAGATGCTGAGCCGCGTGCAGGGCGGCGCCGTCGAGCTGGTCGAGGAGCGCGACGCACGACGGGCACGGGCCCTCCTCGAGCGGGAGCAGCGCCGTCTTTCCCTCTGCGGGCCCCGGCCGATCGCCGCCGTAGGTCCGCGGGAACATGAAGTTGTAGATCACGAGGGAGTCCTTGCCGGTCGCAAACAGCTCCGACATCCGCACCTCGGTCGGGGCGCCGTCCGCGTCGGCCCCCTCGAACAGGTAGTCCTCGGGAACGGGTCCGCCGGGCGGCAGATCGCGCCTCGCCGCGGCCAGCGCCTCCATTTCGCGACGAAGCCCGATCTCCTGCTCGAGCAGGCGGTCCCGCTCCGCTCGGTACTCCGGCGACTCCCCTGGAAACGCGATCCGGCTCATCCTCTCCTCCTTTTTGGACCTGTCGTCATCAGTCAACTCCTCGCCCCACTTCGAGCGCCGGCACCGCGCTCACGCGAGCCGGCGGGCAGGGTGCAATCGCCTCGGCGGCTTTGATCGCGGCATCCTGGGGCTTGCCTTCTCGCCGCATCAGCAGCGCCAGCATCGCGCCGAGTAGCGCGATCCCAAGCGCAACGAGGAACGCCGTCTGATAGCCCTCCGTCAGCGCGACGGCGGTTGACGCCCCAGGGCTTGCGAGCACGTCCTCGGTGCGCGCGACGGCGACGGTCGACAGCACCGCGATCCCGAGCGCGCTGCCGATGTTGAACGAGGAGTCGACGAGCCCCGCCGCGAGGCCGGACTCGTGCTCGGCGATGCCCGACAGCCCCGCGATCTGGGCGGCGACGAACGTCGCCCCGAGCCCGCCGCCGAACAGCAGCAGGCCGAGGAAGATGTCGCCGAAGTAGCTGCCGTCGACGGAGACCTGGGTCAGCACCAGGCAGGCTGCCCCGACCAGGATCATGCCGGTGACCGCGACCGGCTTTACCCCGACTCGAGTCACGAGCGCCTGGCCGCTGGCGGCGCCGACGACCGTCATCACGGTCATTACCGCGACCCCGAGGCCGAACTGCACCGTCGAGTAACCGAGTACCTCCTGCGCGTAGAGGGTGACGATGATCAGCATCCCGTCGAGCGCCGCGCCGGCGGTGAGGAGGACGAGGTTGCCGCCGACCAGCGTGCGTGAGCGGAAGATGCGCAGGGGAACGAGCGGCGCTACCGAGCGCGCTTCGATGCGGACGAACGCCGCGGCGAGAGCGATCGCGGCGGCGATCGAGCCGATCGTCTGCGGTTCGGTCCAGCCGACCTCCGGCGCCTCGGAGACGGCGAAGACCAGAAGAACGAGCGCGGCGGTGATCGCTACGGCACCGGCGATGTCGTAGACGCGCCGACGGACGGGGACCCTGCTCTCCGGTAGGAGCGCCGGGCAGAGCGCAAGCACACCAAGGCCGACCGGGACATTGATGAAGAAGACCCATTCCCAGCCCAGCCCCTCGGTGACGGGGCCGCCGATCAGAAGGCCGGAGGTTGCGCCGACCCCGCCGATTCCGCCCCAGATGCCCAGCGCCTTGTTGCGCTCCGGCCCCTCCTCGAAGACGGTTGTCAGGAGCGACAACGCGGTCGGCGCCAGGATCGCCGCGGCGATCCCCTGTAGCACGCGCGCGGCGACCAAGACCTGATCGGACCACGCGAGCCCGCAGAGGAGCGACGACGACGCGAACAGCGCGACGCCGAGCATGAACATGCGGCGGCGCCCAAGCAGGTCGGCTGATCGGCCGCCGAGCAGCAGCAGGCCCCCGAAGGTGAGCAGGTAGGCGCTCATGACCCATTGCAGGCCCCCGGCCGAGAAGCCCAGGGCCGCGTCGATGCTCGGCAACGCGACGTACACGATCGTCCCGTCGAGGATCACCATGAAGAACGCGGTGCCGAGCAGCGCCAGGGCCAGCCAGCGGCGGGGGTCGTTTCCGCGCGAGCCTTGGCTCACGCCGCCAGCACGCGGTCGAGATTGTCGAACGACGCAGCCCAGCCCTCGCGATGCGATCGCCTCGACTCCTCGTCGGGCAACCCGCGGTTCGTCAGCACGACGGCCGTGGTCCCGTCCTCGCGCTCTCCGAACTCGACCTCGACGAGCTGAGTGCCCTCGTGTCCCTCGTGACCATCCCACGTCCAGGTGAAGACGAGGCGCTCGGGCGGGGTGATCTCGATGTACTCGCCACTTCCCCCGAACTCCTCGCCATCGGGGCTTCGCATCACGAGTCTCAGCCCGCCGCCGACCCGCGGGTCGACCTCGACGACGGGCGTCTCCCAGTCGGATCCCGCTGGCCACCAACGTCGAAGCACCTCGGCGCTGGTCCAGGCGTCGAATACCGCCCGCGCGGGAGCGTTGAACGTGCGCTCCATTCGGAGCACATCCCAATCCGGCGGCGTCGGGCCGGTCATCTGGTCTCCTACTGCTCCTTCAGGTAGTCGTCGACGGCGTCGAACATCCGCCCCCAGATCGCCCGCTGGCGATCGATCCAGTCGACCGCCTCGCCAAGCGCGTCGAGGTCGAGGCTCAGGCGGTGGGTCCGGCCGTCGATCGTCCGCACCACGACGCCCGCGTCCTCGAGCACCTTTACGTGCCTCGAGATCGTCGGCTTCGACACTCCGAATCCGCCGGTCGCCTCCCCGACCGTCGCCGGGCCGCGGGCGAGTCGTTCCACGATCCCACGCCGCAGCGGGTGGGCTAGGGCTCTGAAGGAATCGTTAGGCATTGCGCTAACTATTTCGCTAACTATATCGGCGTGGCACGGACCGCTACGCGCGCGTCCGCGGCACGCTCGCCGCTGCAATCCAGAAGCGCCGGGAGCGGAGCACTTCCACGTGGTTCGCTAGCCGAGGGCGGGACGTCTTGGACATTGCAGAATGGCGTGGCGATCGGAAGCGTGTCCTAGTCCGAGGAGGCCGGCCCCCGTCAGGTCCTCGCGATCGCGGAATTGGAGGTCAGCCCCTGGCCCGCCGACGATCACGAGCCGGATACGGCTCCGAGATCTCCGCCGTGGTCCATCTCGGGTGGCTCGGCAAGAAGCCCCGTGAGGGTGGCTACGTCGGTCATGATTGCATCGCCGGCGAAGGCGAGGGCGTCGAGTGAGCGCTGGGCGGCCGCAGCGTTTCCGGCTCCGCACGCGTCCGCTACCACGATCGGAATCAGACCCCGGTCGGCGCCGTGGCGAACCGTGGGTTCAATGCCGACCTCCATCGCCACGCCTACGATCACGAACGCGGTGATCTGACAGTCGCGCAGTGCGAACTCCAGCGGGGTGCCCTCGAACGCGGACATCGTGAGCTTGTCGAACACCGCCTCCGATTCGCGCGGAGCGAGTTCCGGCACGAGCTCGAAACCGGGGGAGTCGCGCAGGAACGGCGAGACGATCTCCTCAACCCGATCCTTGCGCTGCCAGGCCATCGCGGCGCGCAGCTGAGAGATCCCCATGAGCTCCGTGGGCAGCGTCATGTGCCGGGTGTAGAAGACCCTGACCCCGGCCCGGCGTGCCGCGTCGAGCACACGAATCACCCGTTCGGTTACCTGAGGGCCGTCGGCGAGCTGGCTGACGACGCCGACCTGCATGTCATAGACGACCAGGGCGATGCGATCCGGGTCGCAGGCGTCCGCGAGGGTGTCGGGGATCGCATGGTTACGGTGGTGCTGCAGCATGGCGCCCCCTTCGAGCAGAGTCGCGGCTATTTGGCGACGGTAGTCGTGCGGTCGTAGGGATCGGCAACGTCGATGTCGCTCCTGAAGAGGCTCTCGATCGGAAGCGGAATCATGAGCGGAATGAAGAACCACTCGAGGAAGCCGGCCTTGGTCAGGGGGAAGTCGTCGGTATAGCGCTTGGCGTCCTCGACGCTGTCGAGCTCGAAGACGATCACGACACCGGGCTCGTCGGCCCGGGCGTAGTTCTCTCGAACGATTCCCGCCTTCCAAAGCCGCCAGACGTTGGCGACTTCCTCAGGGAGGTAGGGCTCGATCGTCTCCATTGTGACGCCGGGCTTGAATCGGTCGTACGCGAATATCCGCATGATCGCTCCCTTCGAGCGTTTGCCGTGGGTGTTGGTATCTCTGGGCGCCTCAAGAAGAGCGCGAAAGGCGCGGCCGTCCGACAGCAGCAGGGCCGGCGATCTCCACCACCCGGTCGGCACCTCTCACCAGGTAAGAGTTGGCGAACAGCTCGGTTCGCCGGATCGAAACTTGTGACAATCGGAGCAACGTCCCAACGCTAGAAGAGGCATCGCCGGCGGGCAACACGAATCCGGTCTCGCGCCATACGCCGCTCGTATCGAGCCCGCTGCGCTCGAGACGGTGCCCGCAGTTGGCACGCGTTCAGGACCGGCCATCCGGGGGTCGAGCTGTCGCGGTTGCTGCAAACAGAGTGCGAGCACGCAGCACCAATAGCATCGCCGACGTGGTCCAGATGATCGTCGAGCCGCGGCGGCGAAAGCTCGCCTGAGCGCGTGCGCGCCGTCGTCTACGAGCGCTTCGGCGGGCCGGAGGTGCTCGAGCTCAGGGACTGGCCGCGACCGGAGCCGAGGAGCGGCGAGGTGCTCGTCGCCGTCCACGCTGCAGGCGTGAACCAGGTCGATGCCCAGAACCGGACCGACGGCGCCTGGGCGGAGCTCGAGCCACCGGTGATTCCGGGCTACGACTTCTCGGGCGTGGTCGAGAGGGTCGGCGACCGAGCGGCCGGCTGGGCCGTCGGCGACGAGGTGTTCGGGGCGTTGCCGGTGCGGGTGACCCGCTCCGGGAGCTACGCGGAGTACGTGGCGGTCCCAGCCGAGACCATTGCCCCAAAGCCCGAGCGGCTCTCCCACATCGAGGCGGCCGCGGCCCCGGTGGCGGCGTGCACGGCCCACGAGGGGCTGCGGCGCCTGCGCCTCGAGCCCGGCGAGTGGTTGCTCCTCCACGGCGCCGGCGGTGGGGTCGGCAGCTTCGCGGTCCAGATCGCGGCGCGCTCCGGCGCGAGGGTGCTCGCCGTGGCGAGCGCTCGCCATCACGAGCTACTCGGCGAGCTGGGGGCGAAGGCGTGCATCGACTACACCCAGGAGCGGGTCGACGAGGCGGCGCGGCTGATCACCGGCGGCGAGGTGGATGCGGTCGCGGACTTCGTCGGCGGCGAGGCCCTCTCGCGCAGCCTGTCGCTGCTCCGCAAGCGCGGGCGAGCGGTCGAGATCGTCGACCTCGAAGGCGATCTCGAGCCGCTGATCGACCGAAACCAGGAGCTTCACGGTGTGCTCTTCGACCCCTCATACCCCGGCCCGTTGCGGGCAATCGCCGCTGAGCTTGCGGCGGGGAGGCTGCGATCGGTCGTCTCGGACGTGCTCGCCTTGGAGCAGGCGGCCGAGGCACATCGCCGGCTTGAGGCGGGACACCGGCAGGGAAAGCTGGTGCTCGAAGTGAGGCCGTGAGCCCGATGCCGAAGGCGCTACCACGACAGGCGCAGGTTCGAAATCGGCGGCCCGATTCGTCACGCTACGACGCACGGATAGTCGACCGAGCCAGCGTGCGGCGTGAGGTGTGAACTACCGCTTTCGTCCGATGCGGGCGCCTGCGACGTGACTGCGGAGACTTCCGCCTTTCCGCGCACAAGCAAGACCTCACGCGATCGCGAATGGCGCCGGGGCAGTCGGTCGAAGAGCGGGACCGAATCTCACACCGTCGAATCCGCAATACAGGGTTCTCAGCAGGCGGATGGCTGATCGAGTCCAGCCTCGCGACGCGCGCGTGACTGAGGGCTCTGCGACGCTGCCGAAACCGAGGACGATCGAGGGCGCGCCTCGCCTGGGCGCCGCGGTGCCCGGGCGCCGTCCTCAACTAACACCCAACGCTCGCGGGCATGTCGCTCACAGGGTCCGGCGGGAGCTCGTCGAGCGCCTCGAGCTCAAAGCGCAGCAGCGCGACCAAGCGGCTGCCGGGGATCTGCTCGTCCAGCATCTCCAGCGACTTGTGGTAGCGGCTCAGGCGAACCTCGATCTCCGAGTCACCGGGATGCGAGGCCATCAGCCAGCGCAGCTCCCGGACCTTCGAGACCTTGTCGGCGGCGTAGACGACCGCCGCCTCACCACCGACCCTCCGCACCCGCTCGCGCA
>DATAFO010000013.1:0-74400 GCA_036257465.1 Solirubrobacterales bacterium
CCGGACCGCGGCACCTACACCGCCACCGCGAACCGCATCTCGTTTGCGTGGCCGCGGTGGAACTCGGTCCTCACCTTCACCTACTCGGCCGACGCCGATGGCACGTTGCACCTCTCGCCGCTGCCCTCGGTGGAGGCAGGCGACGCCCACGTCTGGTCGAGCCAGCCGTGGCAGCGGGTCGGCCCGCCGGTGAGAGACATCCCGTGACCCACTTCACATGGGCTCCAGCGGGATCTCCGCGACGAGCCGGGTGCCCTCGCCCGGCGGGCTCTCGACCGTGAGGGTGCCGCCGAGCGCCTCGATCCGGTCCGCGAGGCCGCGGAGCCCTGTGCCGCGGGCGGGGTCTGCACCACCGACCCCGTCGTCGGCGACCTCAACCCGCATAATGCCGTCACCCGCCCTGACCTCTACGGCGACGCGCGCCGCGGACGCGTACTTCGCGATGTTCGCAAGCGCCTCCGAGCAGAGGAAGTAGGCAGCTGCTTCGATCTCCACCGGATAGCGCTCGACCGGGATCTCGAGATCGACCAGAACCGGGCTCCGCCGAGCGAGCGAGGCGACCGCTTCTGCGAGGCCGTGGTCGGTGAGATCTCGCGGATGCAGCCCGGCGGCGAGCTCGTGGAGCTCGACAAGCGTTTGCTCAAGGCGGGCCCGAGTGCCCTCGATCCTTGCTGCCGTCTCCGAACCCGCCTGCCGGCGCGACCGCTCGAGCGCCTGCTCGAGCGAGACAAGACGCCGCTCGGCGCCCTCGCGCAGTCGCTGCTCGAGGCGGCGTCGCTCCTCGTCTCCGGCCTCGACGAGACGGCGCCGCGACGTCTGCACCTCGGCGACCCGGACGCGCACGTCGGCTTGGAGACGCGCGTTCGAGGCCGCAAGCCGGGCCGCCTCGGCGACTGCGTCGACGAGCCCCGGGTCGTCCCGCAACGCCGGATCGTGCACGAAAACGGCGAGCGGCCGTCCCTCGCGCTCGATGTGTGTGACCGCGCGCCGCGATCCCGGCTCGGGAAGCTCGAGCCGGCGTCCGTCCGTATCCACGTACGTGGCGGCTTCTTCCAGCCAAAAGCCAAGCTCAAGCGTCGGGTCTCCCAGCTCGCGCGCGAGGGCGTCCATGAGCGTGCCCGACCTCGACTCGCCGAGCTCGACGACGAGATCGGTGACGGCGGCACGCTCCCAGCTGCCGCGGAGCAGCCCGAGGAGGAGCGCCACCGCTCCGGCGCTGAGCGCGATCTCGTAGGCGAGGAGCGTCGCCTCGTCCGCGGCGCCGGTGGGCACGTCGAGGCGTGCGATCGCATTCCCCGCGAGCACCGCAGCGAGGCCGCCTGTCGCTTGCATACCGAGCAGGCGCGCCCGCCGCTCGGGGCCGACCGCGCTAGCGTAGCCGTGGAACGCGACCGCGACGAGGAGCGCGGCGAGCACGATCGTCGCGGTCTCGCTCCGCCACACCGGCGTCACGAGCGCCGCTCCGTAGCCCACGGCCACGGCCGTTCGGCCGACGCGTCCAGCCGGGCGCCCGCTCGGATAGGAGAGGACGAGGTGCACCAGCGGGCCGCGGTGCAGGTAGAGGGCGTGCGCCGCCAACCAGTCGATTCCGGCGAGGCCGGTCGTCTGGAAGTTGCCCGCAAACCAGGTGAACCCCGTCGCCGCCATCAGCGCGCCGGTCATGTTGTCCGGCAGGCGCGACCAGGCGATGAGGCCGCAGGCGATCAGGCTCCAGCCCGTGACGAGGTCAGGCGCCCAATCGCGAGGCTCCCCCCAGCCGAAGTAGGTCCATTCCGCGGCGATGCCGAGTGCCGCGCCCGCGGGCCAGAGTAGGAGCAGGGATCGGCGCATTTCGGCGCGTTAGCCGACGAGGGCCGCGAGCGCCGCGCCCGAGAGCTGCCGCTTCGGAATGAACCCCCGCGCTGGCGCCGCCTCGAGGCGCGGGCCGTACGCCGAGGCTTCGCGGCCCGAGATCAGCACGACGGTGGGCGGATCGGGCAGTGCGGCGAGCCGCTCGGCGATCGTGAAGCCGTCGACGTCGGGCAGTTGGATGTCCAGCAGCACCACCTCCGGGCGCAGCCGCTCGATCGCCTCGATCGCGGCGGCGCCGTCGGCGGCTCCCCCGACGACGGCGAACCCCTCCGACTCGAGCAGAGCGGACGCGGACTCTCGAAAGTCCTCGTGATCATCGACGATCAGCACGGTCGCCCGCACGCGCTGATCCTCGCAAGCGAGGTGCACGAGCGCATCCGTGCCAGCCGCTATTCGGCCTGGGGGAAGAGCAGTGGGAGCACGGAGCAAAGACCGTTGCCCGCCACATTGTCGCGGCTCCTCGGCGCGCTTAGCCTCGGCCGAGGATGTCCAATGGTTCACCAGTTCTCTTTGAGAGGAGGATCGCCATGAAGCGATCATTGCTTGGCGCATTCGCGACGCTGGCGCTCGTGCTCGGGTTGAGTGGCCCGGCATCGGGAGCAGCTCCGCCCGCGAGCTGCAGCGGACTCGTGGCCTCGAGCAATGCCGGTCAACCCGGAGCCCAGGCCGCGAATGTCCACGACGCCTTCGATGAGGCTGCGCAGTTCGGTGACACACTCGGAGCGCTCGTCAGCGAGTTCGCCCGGTTCCACGACGGATCTGCGGAGGTCTGCTTGTTGGACGGCTAATTAGGGCATAGCAGGGCCGGGGCGCAGCAAGCCTCGGCCCTCTGTTTTGGTACAGAAGCGAGGTTGCGTCGCCGCCCCGCCCTTCGCGGGTGAGTCGCCCCCAGCACGGCAACGGGGTGCCACTAGGCGATCCGTTTTCCGGAAGTGTCGGGTCGTGTCAGCTAGTCGCGTGCGCCGATGTCCTCACGTTCCGTGTACGGCTCTCTCAATACGCCGTGGGCTTGCCGACGCATTATTTTTTGGCGCGATCCCGGTCGGCATCAGCGGGTAGTCAGCCGCTTGCCTTTCAACCCGAGAGCTGCATGTCCGCCGGCCAGTGTCACCCTCGCTGGGATTGCTGGACCAGCGGCCTCGAAGGCACTAGGCTCGCTGGCAGCTCGGGAAGGAGAGACGATCGAGGCGCCCCGACTTAGCCGCAGTTCCGCCGCCTTCCTGGTCGGGGTGCCGCTGGCGTGGGCAGTGTTGCTCCTCTTCCATCCGATGGGCAGCGGAGACGTGTACGACGATCTGCGCGACGAGGTGACCAGGTGGCCCCGCAAATCGGACGATTTCGAGGAATGGGCGCGGCTGGTTTCGAACCAGCGACCTCTCGCGTGTGAAGCGAGCGCTCTCCCACTGAGCTACGCGCCCTCGTGGCGATTCTAGAGGCGCGCTGGCCGGCGCTTCGAGGGTGGGGTCGGCGCTCCGAGGGTGGAGTCGGCACGACGGCCAGCGGCGGAGCCCCCGGCCCCGAGGGGGACTCCGCCGCCCGCCCGCCTCTACCTAGGCGTTGCCGTCGATCGTCTACACGTCGCGGAACTTCCGCACGTGCATGGCGAGTAGCTGCCCGAGCTCGACCAGGTCAGGACCGGAATTGGCCAGGTGCACCCCCGACTTCTATGCGTGCGGGTTGGAGACGATGTGTCGGGCGTGTAAAGCTCAGGTCACCCGTTGGCAAACGGGCATCGGCGAACAGCCAGAAACACGGAAGGAGCGAAGATGCCGAAGCGAACCGCGCAAGCCGAGTGGACCGGCGACCTCCCGGGAGGCAAGGGGAGGATGGAGTTCGGAGGCGGGGCGTTCGTGGGCCAGTACTCGTTCGGCTCGCGATTCGAGGAGGGCGAGGGAACCAACCCCGAGGAACTGATTGCCGCGGCGCACGCCGGATGTTTCTCGATGCAGCTCGCCGGCCTACTGAGCGCTGCCGGCCACGTCCCTGACGCGGTGCGCACCACCGCCACGGTGAGCCTCGACAAGGACGGTGACGCATTTTCGATCACGCGCAGCGACCTCGAGGCCGAGGTGGAAGTCGATGGCTTGGACGAGGACGAGTTCCGGCGTCACGCCGCCGAGGCCAACGAGATCTGCCCGGTGTCGCGCGCTCTCGGCGCGATCGAGATCGGCGTGGAGGCGCGGCTTGCTTGAAGCGCCCCGGCGCTAGCCGCCGGTGCCGCCGCTGGAGGGCTGACTCTTCCCGTCGGCCACCGGGCTCTCCCAGAACGAGGTCATCTCCTTGGCGCCGCGCCAATTGAGTTCGATGTGCACGTGGTCCATGTGCGCCTGGGTCCGGTCGAGATGCTTGCGCCGCTTGCCGTTTCGCTTGTAGCAGTAGCTGTAGGGCCCGAGGCGCTTGGCGTCGCCGTACCACTGCTTGCAGTTGTAGATCAGGCCCTGCACGCCCATGCGATGCGCCAGCGCGTGCGAATTGCCGTTCGCGTCCCTCTTCAGCAGCGTCTTGATCAGGCGCTTCGCCGCGCGCTTGTCTCGACGCACCGCGGCGTCCAGGTGCCAGTCGACGGCCCGGCCCTCGGAGTGGACGCTGAACCCGTCCCCAAGCTTCTCGCAGCGCAGCACACTCCAGGTCTCGCCGCGGACGTTTGCCTCGAGCCAGCGCTCGAGCGCCCTCGTCCCCGAGGGGACTTTGCTCTTGCAGCCCTTGGCGTAGTCGTATCGATAAGGGTCCATCGGCTTGTTGAGCAGGCTTGGGTCGTTCGCCGGGTTAGGCCGCAGGCCGGCGAGCGCAGTTGCGCCGAACGCGACGATGAGCGAGGCCGCGCAGAGCGCGAGCAGAATCAGACGCTCTCCCATTGGCCTGGGCATCGGCAGCAGAGGCCCGAGGCCTTAACGCGATGCGCCCTCCGGATCGGGCGCGGCATCCAGCACGAAGACCCGTTCGGGCCGCCGCCGGCCGAACTGAGCGGCGAGCAGGGTGGACGTCACCGCCTCGAGCATGATCAGGACGTCGAAGGCGAGGGTCCGGCGCTTGAAGTAGTAGAGGTCGTGGCAGAGCTTCCAAGTCGTGCCGGCATCGGATCCGGCGTAGCCGCAGCGAATCTGCGCCCAGCCTGTGATTCCGGGCTTCATCAGGTGGCGGCGGTCGTAGAAAGGAAGCCGGTGCTCGAGCGCGCCCACGAGCTCGGGCTGCTCCGGCCGCGGGCCGACCAGAGACATTCGGCCCCAGATCACGTTCCACAGCTGAGGCAGCTCGTCGACGTGGGTGCGGCGCAGCAGCCGGCCGACGCGGGTGACACGGGCGTCGCCCGCCTGGGTCCAGGCGCTCTCGGAGCCGGATTCCTCCCGCATGGTCCGGAGCTTGAAAATCTCGAAGGGGCGACCGCCCTCCCCGATCCGGCGCTGACGAAAGAGCACGGGACCGCCGTCCTCCAGCTTGATCGCCAGCGCCGCCACGGCCACCAGCGGCGCGGCGACGAGCGCGGCGATCGCCCCGAGCACAAGGTCGGTGGCCCGCTTCGCGAATGGCGATGCGGCCTGGAAACGCGGGTGCAGCACGTACTGGAACCAGGTTGCCCTGGTAGTGGCCAGCGGAACGTGGCCGAAGAGCGCCTCGTAGAGCTGGTTGACCGCGATCAGCTTCACCGGCAGGTCGAGGCAGCTCGCAGCGAGGTGCTCGAGCGCCTCGGGGGAGGAGATCTCGCTCATCTCGCTGCCCCCGCCGCGGCGATCGACGCCGTTGACGAGCAGGTCGATCCGGTTCGTCTGCACGATCGAGCGCAGCTCGGCGACCGAGCCGAGCCGCGCGCGCAGGGCGCCAGGGGCGGCGTCGGGCGCGGGATCGATCCAGCCGACGACCTCATAGCCGTCGGCTCCCGACATCCTCAGCTCGCGCTCCAGGCTCAATGCCAGTCTGGGAGGGCCGATAACGGCGAGGCGGGCCTTCAACCCGGGTTCCAATCGCGCCTGCAGGCAGATCGCGAAAGCCAGCACGAGCCACGACCCGGCGAGGGCTGGGCCGATAACCGAGGTGGGCAGCGGTTCGAGCAGGGCGCCGAGGACGAGTGCCGCCCCCATGCCGAGCGGCGGGACGCAGGCGCGAAGCGCAATCCCACCCAGCGGCATCAGGTGCGCGGGAAGGTGTCGGGGCTCGAGCGCGACCGCGGCGAGCAGAATGGCGACGCCGATCAGCAGCGCCTGACCCGGAGTGCCGAGGTGTTGATAGGCGATCAGCCCGCCCGCGAGGGCGGGCGCGACCCACAGTCCGGCCACGGCCATCAGCCGCTGGGCCTTCAGCGCGCCCATGCGCCTGTGTCCGGGCGCGGTCATTCCCCCTCGGGTGGCGATGTTCCTTCATCGGCAGGTTTGGCCGCCCGCCTTAGGCGTCGGCACGGACCGAGTGCCCGGACGGGCTGTCGGCCGGGCCCGGAACGGCGCTAGGATGCCCATTGGACCGTGCTAGGCGGGGTGCTAGCGGTGCCCTGTACCCGCAATCCGCTCTAGCGGGGCTGAATGCCCGTCCGAGGGGTCGCGGCCCTCGGGGCCAGTACGTCGCGGGCGGCGTTGAAGGCCAGGTCCCGCGCAATGCGGGCCCGTGAACCAGGTCAGATCCGGAAGGAAGCAGCCTTAAGCGGTAGCCGGCATGTGCCGCGGACAAGCCTGGCCCGAGCAAGCCACGGCGGGCACGCCCGGGGACCGCTCTCGACGGCGGGCCGCACGGTCCTGTCTGCTCATGGGCGGGCGCTGAGGCCGTCAGTAGTATCGACGGGGTGACCCCCGAGACCTCGCTCTACCGCCGCCACCGGCCTCAGGGCTTTGACGAGGTGGTGGGCCAGGAGCACGTCGTTCGCACGCTTCGCAACGCGATCGAGCGCGACCGGGTGCACCATGCCTATCTGTTCGTCGGCTCGCGCGGAACCGGCAAGACCTCGCTGGCGAAGATCCTCGCCCTGTCGCTGAACTGCGTGAACGGCCCCACGGTGACCCCATGTGGTGAGTGCGAGTCCTGCCGCGCGATCGCAGCCGGCACTTCGCTGGACGTGATCGAGATGGACGCCGCCTCCAACCGGTCGGTCGACGACATCCGTGATCTGCGCGAGCGAGTGGGCTACGTCGCGGCCGCCGGGCGCTGGAAGGTCTACATCCTCGACGAGGCGCACATGCTCACCAGGGAGGCCTGGAACGCCTTCCTCAAGACGCTCGAGGAACCGCCTCCGAACACCGTCTTCGTGCTCGCCACCACCGAGCCGCACAAGGTGATGCCGACGATCGTCGACCGCTGCCAGCGCTTCGACTTCCAGCGCCCCTCCCCCGAGCAGATCGCGAGCGTTGTCAGCAGCGTGGCCGAGACGGAGGGGATCGAGATCGAGCCGGGGGCCGTGGTGGCGATCTCGCGGGCCGCCGCCGGGAGCTTTCGCGACGCGCTCGGGACGCTGGACCAGCTCGTCTCCTACGGCGGTAGGCAGGTGCAGACCGACGACGTGCTGGCGGTGCTCGGAGTCGCCGACGCCGAGCTGATTCTCGTGGCCGCCGACGCGCTCGCCGCGGGCGATGGCCGCGCGGTGCTCGAGGCCACCGAGCGCCTCGCGGCGTCCGGCCACGACGTGGTCCAGTTCGGCCGGGACCTGCTCGCCCACCTGCGCGAGTTGCTGGTTGTGCGGACGATCGGCGAGGCGCCCGAAACGCTCAGCTTCACCGCGGTCGACCCCGACCGCTTGCGCGCTCAGGCCAGCGCCTTTTCCGACCTTGCCCTCGGCCGCGCCATCGACGCGATCGCGGAAGCGCTGGCGGCTGTTCGCGAGGGCGACGAGCCGCGGATGACGCTGGAGCTGGCGCTGCTGCGGGCGGCGCGGCCGGAGCTTGACCCGAGTCGAGAGGCGTTGGCGCAGCGGATCGAGAGGCTTGAACAAGCGGCCGGGCGGACCTCGGGGGCTTCCCCCGAGGAGGCCGGCGGGCCTGGGACTCCCCCCGACTCACCGTCAGCGGCGACGACGGCGCATGCGCCATCTGCCGCTGACAACGTTCGTCGGGTCGAGCCCCAGACCCCCCGGCCAGACGTGACACGGGCCCGAGGCGCCGAGGGGCTGGATCTCGAGCAGCTGCAAGCGGTCTGGCCCGCAGTGGTCGACCAGGTTCGTGAATCGGGCTCCGAGCTTCTCTCCCACGTGCTGGCCACGGCGCGTCCCGTCGCGGTGGACGCCCAGGAGGCAGTGCTCAAGGTCGGCTTTCCCGCGTCGGCAGCATTCAACAAGCGCAAGGCCGAGGCGAACGAGGCCCGCGATCGCATCGGCGATGCCGTGCGCACGATCGTCGGCGAGCGCCTGCGACCGGTCTACGTGCTGCTCGAGGGCGAAGAGGCCGAATCGGGGCGGCAGGACGCAGCCCTCAGCGAGGAGGAGCTGGTCGCGCGCCTGCTGGAGGAGTTCGGCGCCGAGGAGGTCGAGGCCGGCGCCGAGGAAACCGAGGCGAAGGAGGCGGAGGGCTGATGGCGAGAAGCGGTGGTCCCGGCGGGCTGGATATCAACGCGATGATGAAGCAGGTCCAGCAGATGCAGGCCGAGATGGGGGAGGCGCAGGAGAGGCTCAAGGACGAGGTCGTCGAGGCGAGCGCCGGCGGCGGCATGGTCAAGGTGAAGATGACCGGCGACATGCGGCTGCTCGAGGTCGCGATCGATCCCGAGGCGGCCGATCCGGAGGAGGTCGAGATCCTCCAGGACATGGTGCTCGCGGCCGTCAACGAGGCGATCCGCTCCGCGCAGGAGCTGGCCGCCAACCGCCTCGGCGGCATCGCCGGCCTCGGCGGAGGCGCGCTGGGCGGCCTCGGGCTCCCCGGCGCCTGAGCCGGCCGGATCGCTTCCGGAGCGTCGTGTACCCGGGACCGATCAACCGCCTGGTGGCCGAACTCGCGAAGCTGCCCGGCATCGGACAGCGCACCGCGCAGCGGCTCGCCTTCCACGTGCTCCGCGAGGACGACACCGAGGCCCTGGCGCTTGCCGATGCGATCAAGGAGGTCAAGGAGAAGGTGGGACTGTGCGAACTGTGCTTTAACCTCGCCGAGGGCCGCCGCTGCCAGATCTGCGAGGACCCGCGGCGCGACCGGTCGCTGATCTGCGTCGTGGAGCATCCCGCCGACGTGATCCCGATCGAGCGCACGCACGAATACCGCGGCCTCTACCACGTGCTTGGCGGTGCGCTCTCGCCGATCGACGGCATCGACCCCGACGACCTGCGCATCTCCGAACTGGTTGCGAGGGTCGCCGAAGGCGAGGCGACCGAGGTCGTGCTCGCCACGAACCCCACCACGACCGGCGAGGCGACGGCGCATCACCTGGCCGAGCTCCTGCGCGGACAGGTGACGGTCACGCGGCTCGCCAGCGGCCTGCCGGTGGGCGCCGACCTCGAGCACGCCGACGAGGTCACGCTCGGCCGCGCGCTTTCCGGCCGGCGAGCTCTTGACTAGCGCCTGCTGCTGCGCCCGGTCAGCGGTAGTAGCCCGCTCGGTCCTCGGGCGGGACGTGGCTGCTGCGCCGGGCCGCCCAGAGTCGGAACGGCGCGGCGATCAAGCCCAGGACCGCGACCACGATGCCGGCGATGATCAGGATCGCGCCGAGCGTCCCCTCTTCGAGGCCGCTGATGTTCACGTTCAGCGCGTACCTGATGATCAGGCCGACGACGATCAGGAATATGCCTGTGCCTACAGTCATGCAAACGCACCTACCCGGCTCCGCGCTGTGGGAATCGTCAGTCGGTGATCTGCGGGGAGGCCGCCTCGACGATGCCGAGGCCGGCCATGCGCTGGCAGCTCGGGGTCACCAGATCGGTGTCCAAGTAGGCCTGGATGAACACGGCCCGGCCTCGGCGGATGCGTATCCAATGAGCGCCGCGGTTGTGGTAGGGCGTGCCATCGGCAGCGCGACCCTCATCGGTCCACTGCACCGCGATCCACATGTCCCAAGGAGGTCCCTTAACCGAGACGCGCTGGACCTCGAAGGCCAACTGGGGGAACAGCCGGCCGAGCCGCTCGAACCAGCGCATCAGGGCGTCGCGCGAGTGACGCTCTCCGCCGAGCGCGTTGGTGCCTGGAAAGAGGTGGTGGACGTCGTCGGCGACGCCATCCGTCGCCGCGTCGTAGTCCTGCCGACCGATGGCGTCGAACACCCGGCGGATTCGACTTGCGGCAATCCGCTTGTACACCTCAGCCTCCTCTTGCGGGCTCAGTCGTCCCGTCGCTCTCCCTGAAGCCAAAGCGCTCGTGGAGTCGGCGCAACGGCTTCGGCGCCCACCAGTTCCACTCGCCGAGCAACGCCATCAGCGACGGGACGAGCAGCGCGCGGACGATCGTTGCGTCGATCAACACCGCGAGGGCAGTGCCGAGCCCGAGTTCCTTGATGAAGATCATCTCGGACGTGACGAAGGCGCCGATCGCGACGCTGAACAGCAGGGCCGCCGCGGTGACGATCCGCCCGGTGCGCTCGAGCCCGGTCGCGACGGCCTCGGAGTTCGAGGCGCCGCCGTCGTAGGCCTCCTTGATGCGGGAGAGCAGGAAGACCCCGTAGTCGGTCGACAGCCCGAAGGCGACGACGAACAGGAACAGCGGCTGAGTGGCCTCCAGCGCACCCTGGCTCGAGTAGCCGAGCAGGCCCTCGAGGCGGCCGTCTTGGAAGATGAACACGAGGATCCCGAACACGGCGCTGAGGCCGAGCAGGTTCATCAGGATCTGCTTGATGGGCAGGACCACCGAGCCGGTGAATGCGAACAGGGCCGTCAAAGTCACCCCGACCACGATCGCCAGCATCAGCGGCAGATGGTCAGCGAGGCTGTCCTTGAGGTCCACGAACCCCGCCGTGAAGCCGGCCACCTGGGCATCGGCCGGTAGCGCCCTGAGCTCGGAAACCAAGTCCTCGCTCTGATCGGTCAACGGCGCGCTGTCTGAGACCACCTCGACCACCGAGGTGTCGCCGTCGAGCTCCACCGGAGGCCTGACCTGGACGACGCCGGAAAGCCGCTCGGCGGCACCTGCGACGCGCTGCGCCTCGTCGGGCCCGCCGCCGACCGCGAGCTGGATCGGGGTGTCGCGGAACGGCGGGAAGTCGGCGCGGAGGGCGTCGTCGACCCGATGTGCGCTGGCCGACTCCGGCAGTACCTGTGCATCGACCGAGGTGAACTGGATCCCGAAGAAGGGAATCCCGAGCGCGATCAGGAACGCCGCGCTGGCGATCGCGATCCGGCCCGGGACGCGCATCACCACCCGCGACAGGCGGTACCAGAACCCCTCCTGCGCGGGCCGGGCGTCGTCCTCGGCGCGCCGCTGCAAGAAGCCCGGCGCGAGCGAGTTGACCCGTGTGCCGAGCAGAGCCAGGATCGCAGGGAGCACAATCAGCGCCACCGCCGCGGCTATCAGCGCCACGATCGACCCGCCGACCCCCATCGAGTACAGGAACCGCTGGGGGAAGATGAGCAACGACGCGATCGCTCCGGCGACGGTCAAGGAGCTGAACAGGACCGTGCGTCCAGCAGTGGCCATCGTGCGGCGCATTGCCTCGAGGCCCGGGCCCGTCTTCGCGATCTCCTCGCGGTAGCGCGAGACGATGAACAGGCTGTAGTCGATCGCCAGGCCCAGCCCGAGCCCGATCACGAGGTTGAGCGCGAAGATCGAGATCGAGCCGAGCTCGGCGGCGACGCTCAGCATCAACATCGCGCTCACGATCGTCAGCCCGCCGACGAGCAGCGGCAGTGCCGCGGCGACGAGGCTGCGGAAGAAGAGCAGCGACAGCAGGAAGAGGATCGGGAAGGCGAAGAGCTCGGCGGTGCGCAGGTCCTCTTCGACCTGCTCGTTGGCCTGCTGCTGGGCAATCGCGCCGCCGCCCACGGTGACGCCCGGCTCGTCGGCCAGCTCGTCGTGGATCCGCTCGCCGGCGTCCTGCATGTCCCCGTCGTCCGTGGGGGCGAGGCGTACCGACAGGTACGTCGAGCTGCCGTCGCGCGAGACGAAGTCGCGCGAGTCGGTGGTGTAGAAGCTCGCCACGTCGGTGACGTCCTCGTCGGCACCGACCTCCTGCGCGATCGCCTCGACACGGTCGCGGCCGGCGGCGGACTCGACGTCGACGCCGTCGATGAGGACGACGACGCCGGCCTCTCGATAGCCCGCTTCCTCGAGGCGGTCGGACGCCTTGACGCTCTCGGTCGCCGGGTCGTCGGCGCCGTAGGGATCGAGGCGATCCGCGACGCCCGCTCCGAGCGCCCCGGCGATGATCGAAAACGCCACCGCGGCAATCACCACGCCCTTGCCTCGCCGGTCTGCCAGCTGTGCCAGTCGCTCGAACATCATGCGGCGCTCCTCCGTTTCTCTTCCTGCTTGGCAAGTTCGTCGCGGGCCCGCCGGCACCACGCGATCGCCCACTCGCTGGACTCGATGCCGTACCGCAGGACGAGGTACGGGAACGGGTCGCCGTCGGCGGCGGACGCGGCGGCGCGAGGCTCGATCTCTCGCAGCTGCTCGACCTTGCGCTCGTAGAACCGCTGCCTCGCTTCGACGATCTCGATCGTTTTTGCGGGCGGACCGGCGGCGGCGAAGAACAGCTTCAGCAGGCCCTCGTCGCGGATCTGGAACACCTCGGGCTCCTCGTTGAGCCACTCGCGAAGCTGCTTGCGTCCGGCCGAGGTCAGCCGGTAGACGGTGCGCTTGCGGCCGCCCTGGGGCAGCGACTCGCCCTCCACAAGGCCCGCCTTCGCGAGCTTGCGCAGCTCGGGGTAGATCTGGCCGTAGCTCGCCGCCCAGAAGAAGCGGGTGGAGTAGTCGACCGCCTGCTTGATCTCATAGCCGGAGCGAGGCCCGTTGCGGAGCATCCCGAGGATGACGTAGGCTGTCGCACTGAGCTCCATATAGCGTGCAGATATATCACGCAGATAGGTTCGCGGACGTGATTGGCGTCACACTGGGCTCGCCTACCGGAGCGGCCGCAGCCCTTGGGAGCGCTTGAGCTCCAGCACCCGGCCGGCCGCCTCGGCCAGTCGGGCCTCGTCGATCGCGCCCGTCCGGACGGCCTCGAGCAGCGCCTCCCGAACTCCTCGCTGGTCGTCTGGCGATGCGATCTGGACCATGTCGGCCCCAGCGGCGATCGCGGCCACGGTCGCCTCGGGCACCTGATACCCGGCCTTGATTGCACCTGCCCCGAGGTCGTCGGTGATCGCCAACCCGTCGTAGCCGAGCTCGTCGCGCAGCAGTCCCGTGGTAACTGGTTCCGACAGCGCGCCGGGTGTCACGGGATCGTAGGCCGCGTAGAAGGAGAGCGAGAGGCCCACCGCCGGAGCTCGCTCGTCGAAGGCGGCGCGAAACGCCTGCAGGTCGCGGTCGGCCAGCGAGGCCGCGTCGAGGCTCACGGTGGCCGGCCCTTGGTTGGTGTCCTGCGATGCGGCCCCGAGGCCGGGGAAGTGGATCGCGGCGCAGGCGATCCGAGCCGCGCGACAGCCGCGCACCGCCGCCGCGGTCATCGGCGCCGCAACCGCCGGGTCGTCGGAGAACGCGCGGTCGGCGATCGGGCTGTCGAGAGTGGCCACGTCGGCAACCGGGAAGAGGTTGAGATCGATGCCGGCGGCCCGCAGTGCCTCGCCCGTCTCGAGCGCCCACCGCTCGGCACCGGGGATCGAACCCGCATCGCCGATCTGAAGCTGCGTCGCGTCCGGCGGCATGTCCGCAAACGAGCGGTAGGGCCCGCCCTCCTGTGTGGCGACGATCAGCGGCGCGGTTCGCTTGCCGGAGAGACCTGTGGCGCGCAGCGCGCCAGCCAGCGCGCTCCCCTGCTCGCGGTCGATCCAGTTCTGCGCCCCTATCAGGACCCCGCCGAGCTCCTCGGAGCGCAGCGTCTCGAAGATCGGGCTCGACTGGTCGGTGCCGTCGAAGCCCAGCAGCAGGACCTGGCTCACCTGTTCGGCTGGGCTCAGATCGCGCACCAGCGACGCCACCGAACCGGACACCCCGCGGGCCGGCTGCGGCGCAGGCGCGCCGTCCTCGCCGTCTCGGAACGCGACGAGCCAGATCGCCGCTGTCGTCACGACGACGACGAGAATGGCCAGCAGTCGGCGCCGTGCGTGCACCCCCATTGCCCGGGTGAAACTACATGCGCACCCGTATCCTCCGGCGTCCGAGTGGCTGACACCGTGGTGATGAAGTTCGGCGGTACCTCGGTCGCCGGCGCGGAGGACATCAAGCGCGCCGCGCGACGGATCGTTGCCGCGCGCGAGCGCGGCCGACAGGTGATCGCCGTGCTCTCCGCGCGGGGGCAGACGACCGACGAGCTCGTGCGGATGGCCGAGGAGGTTTCCGATCGTCCGGACGCGCGCGAGATGGACATGCTGCTCTCGACCGGGGAGCGCATCTCCTGCGCGCTCTGCGCGATGGCGATCAACGACCTCGGCCATCGGGCGATCTCGCTCACCGGCTCCCAGGCGGGGATCGTGACCGACTCGTCTCACACCAAGGCCCGGATCCTCGACGTCCGCGCCGATCGCATCCGCGCCGCTCTGGGCGAGGACCGGATCGTGCTGGTCGCGGGCTTTCAGGGCGTCTCGGGAGACAGCAAGGACGTGACCACGCTCGGCCGCGGGGGATCGGACACAACGGCCGTCGCGATCGCCGCCGCCCTCGGCGCGGAGGTGTGCGAGATCTACACCGACGTGGCCGGCGTGTTCAGCGCCGATCCGCGACTGGTTCCCAACGCGCGGAAGATCTCGCAGGTCTCCTTCGACGAGATGCTCGAGATGTCGTCGTCGGGCGCCGGTGTGCTGCAGCTTCGCGCCGTGGAGTACGGGCGCAACCACGGCGTGCGCATCCACTGCCGGAGTTCGTTCGAGGACACCCCCGGTACCCTCGTGCTCGCAGAGGACGAGACCGTGGAGCAACCGATGGTCACAGCCGTCACGCACGCCTATGAGGCGCGCGTCACCCTGACCGGCTTGCGTGACGAGCCCGGCGTGGCGGGGCGCGTGTTCGGCGCCCTCGCCGACGCGAACGTGAACGTCGACATGATCATCCAGAACGAGCCGGTCTCCGGCGATTCGAAGGCCGACCTCTCGTTCACCGTCGCGGACGAGGACCTCGGGGCCGCCACCGACGTGCTCGGCCCGCTCTCCGTGGGCGAGGGGATCGAAACCGACCCGCGAGTCGGCAAGGTGTCGATCGTCGGCGCTGGGATGCGCAGCCACCCGGGCGTCGCCGCGAAGGTGTTTCGGACCCTGGGCGAGAACAACATCAACATCGAGATGATCTCCACCTCGCCGATCAAGATCTCGTGCGTGATCGCCGCCGACCAGGTCCCCGACGCGGTGCGCGCGATCCACGAGGCGTTCGAGCTCGCAGCCGACGCAGTGCGCGAGGAGGACCCCAGCGGCGAGCACCGGCCTCGGGTCCAGCCCGAGGAGGAGCCGGGAAGCGAGGAGCAGGCGGCGTGAGTCACCGGGTCGGAGTGGTGGGCGCCACCGGCGCCGTTGGAGCCACGATCCTGGAGATCCTGGCGGAGCGCGACTTTCCGGCTTCGGAGGTGGTGCCGTTCGCCAGCGACCGCTCGGCCGGCAAGCGTGTGCCCTTCCGCGGCGATGAGATCGAGTGCCGCCCGCTCGATCCCGAGTCGATCCAGGGACTCGATCTCGTGCTCTCGTCTGCCGGCGGGGCGGTCAGCTCCGAGTGGGCCCCGCGGTTCGTCGACGCGGGGGCCGTCGTGGTCGACAACACGAGCTTCTGGCGGATGCACGACGACGTCCCGCTGGTGGTCGCGGAGGTCAACCGGGACGCTGCCGCAGACCACCGAGGCCTCATCGCCAACCCCAACTGCACGACGATGGAGATGGTGGTCGCGCTGGCCCCGATCCAGCGCTCTGTGGGGATCGAGCGGCTCGTCGTCTCGACCTATCAGTCGGTCTCGGGCACGGGACGCAACGCGATCGAGGAGCTGAAGTCACAGTCGCGCGCGGTCCTCGCCGGCGAGACACCAACCGCCGAGGTGTTCCCGCACCAGGTCGCGTTCAACGTCCTGCCGCAGGTGGAGACCTTCAACGAGGGCGACGACTACACAACCGAGGAACGCAAGGTGATGCGCGAGACGCGCAAGATCTTGGGCGTCTCCGAGGAGGAGCTGCGGATCTCGGCGACGTGTGTGCGGGTGCCTGTGGTCACCGGCCACTCCGAGTCGGTGAACGTGCAGACGCGCGAGCCGCTGTCCCCCGAGGAGTGCCGAGAGCTTCTGGCTGCTGCGCCCGGTGTGATCGTGGTCGACTCTCCCGGCGAGGGCCTGTATCCGCTGGCGATCGACGTCGAGGGGCGCGACGAGGTGCTCGTCGGGCGCATCCGCCGCGATCCCTCGCATGAGCGCTGTCTCAACCTCTGGATCGTCGGCGACAACCTGCGCAAGGGCGCGGCCACCAACGCGGTGCAGATCGCCGAGCTCCTGCACGAGCGCGACCTCGTGCGCGTTCCCGAGGGCGCGCCCGCCCTCGCGGCCTAGGAGCCGGCCCTGGCGGCCCTCGCCGCGGCGGCGCTCATCGTCGCGGCCTCACTGACGGTCGGCCAGGCCGCGCTGACCCTCTGCGGACGGCGCGACGACCGCGTCGTGGCGGGGCCGGTGGGACTTGCCCTGCTGCTCACCGTGGCGGCGATCGTGGCCGGCCTCGACGGGCGCGGCACGGCGATCGCGATCGCACTCGGGCTGCTGACCGCCGTGGGCGCCGGCGTGCTGGTGAGAACGGGGTTGCCAGACGTGCCGCGGGAGGTGCGTGTCACCGCGGTCGCGTCGGCCCTGCTCGCCGGCCTGGCCGCGTCGATCCCGTTCATCGCCGCGGGGCACGTTGGCGTGCTCGGGGTCGGGCTCGTCAACGACGACATGGCCTCGCACCTGTTGCTCGCCGACTGGATCTCCGAGCGCTTCGACCCGGAGCCGGTGCTGGTAGACCAGGGCTATCCGCTCGGCCCGCACGCGCTCGTGGCCGGGCTCGGGTCGCTGCTCGACGCCCGCACGATCGACGTGTTCGCGGGGCTTGTGCTCGCGATCCCGGCGCTGACTGCGTTCATCGCCGCCGGCGTCCTGTCGAACCTGCCCCCGCTGCCGCGGGTTGTCTGTGCGGCGCTGGTCGCGCTGCCGTACCTCGTCGCTGCCTACCTGGCGCAGGAGGCGTTCAAGGAGCCGATCGTCGCCTTGATGCTGCTCGGCTTCACCGTGCTGCTGCCCGGGTCGCGCGACTGGCGCGGCGCGATCCCCCTGGGGATCATCGCCGCCGGCGTCGTCTACGTGTACTCGTTCCCTGGCCTCGCGTGGCTTGCGGGCACGGCTGCGATCTGGGCGGTCCTGAAGCGGGTAGGGGGGCTGGGCGAGCCGCCGACGGAACCTCCGCAGCATGGACGCGAGGACGGTGCGATGCATGGACGCGAGAGCGGTTCCGGCGGGGGCTTGCCCGGCCCCCTAACGGCCGTCGGAGCCGCCCTTCTCGCCCTCATCGTTCTGGTCGCGCTCGACTTCGACCGCCTCCGTGACTTCGTCGACTTCAGGGCCTTGGATCCCGACCGCGCGAACGAGGGCGGGCTCGGGAACCTCCGCGGGCACCTGTCGCCGCTCGAGGCGCTGGGGATCTGGCCGACCAGCGACTTCCGGCTGTCTGCCGGAGAGGGGAGTGGGCCGGCGATTGCGTTCTACGCTGGGGCTGTCGTGGGCTTCGCGGCGTTGGTCGCGGGTCTGCCGGGCTGGGTGCGGCGTCACGGAATGGCGATTCCGGCAGCGCTCGCGGCAGCGGTGTTGATCTATCTCGGCGCCCGCGCTTTCGGGACCGTCTACTCGGAGGCGAAGGCGCTGGCGATCATCGCCCCGCTGGTGGCGCTGATCGCCCTCGGCGGAATCGGGGAGACCACCGTGCGCCGAACTCTGGCGATCGTCTTCGCGGCGGGTGTCGCCCTGTCGAGCTTCCTGATCCTGCGACAGGCGCCGGTGGCGCCTGAAGCGCACATGGACGAGCTGGCCGAGATCCGGCCGGTCGTGCAGGGCGAGAAGGTGCTGTTCCTCGGCCGCGACAACTTCGTGCTCTGGGAGCTGCGGGGCTCGAAGCCCTTCACGCACGTGCGTAACTTCTACGACCCGTACTTCGTCGAGCCCAATTTCGAGCTCGAGCAGGTGGCCTCGAAGTTCGACTTCGATGCGGTCACGGCCGAGACCCTCGCTCGTTTCCCGTACGTGATCACCACCCGCGCCGCCTACGCCAGCACTCCTCCGCCCGACTACGAGATCGCCGTCGAGACGCCTTCGTACGTGCTCTGGGAGAAGCGCGGCCCAGTGGCACGCAGGCAGCCCGCCGAGGACGGTCCTGAGCCTGGCGAAGTTCTCCCCTGCCCGGCGCGAGCAGACGGGCAGGCTCTGATCTGGCGCGCCGCCCCGGTCCTGTTTCCCGCGTCCGATTGGACGTCGACAACGCTCGAGTCGGGCTCGGAGACGAGCATTGATCTCAACGTCCCGCGGGGTGTCTGGGATGTCTCGCTTCGCTACGACTCGACGCGACCGCTGAGGCTCACGGCGTCACCAGGTGCGTACGAGACCACCCTGCCGGGAAACCTCGATTACCGGGGAACGGGGCCCTTCTGGGACGCTGGACAAATCGCTGTTGACGGCACGCAGCCCTTGCGGATCGAGGCTTCGGTCGACGATCCACCCGCCGCGGGACGGCTGCTTGGTGCGCACGCCGTCGCTCATCTTGGCGACCTGGCTCTGACCGGGTTCGGTCCAACGCGGCTGGCCGAGACCAGCCAGTCGTGCGGGAAGTACACCGACTGGCTCACCGGGCTATAAGCCGCTAATGGACATCGGCTTCGGCGAAGCGCTGCTCATCATGGGTGGGCTGCTCGCGGTCGCGGGCGCCCTTTCAGGGGTGATGCGGGGCACCGTGCTCTCGATCTCGGTGCTCGCGGTGGCTGCCGGCATCGTGCTGGCCCTCGTCGACGTGGTCGAGGTCGATGCCACCGACAGCGCGGTCGTGCACTTGATCGAGTTGGCGCTGATCGTGACCCTGTTCTCCGACGGGCTCTTCGTCGAGCGCGAGCTGCTGCGGCTGCATTCCGGCCCGACGGTGCGGGCGCTGGCGATCGCGATGCCGATCACCCTTCTGCTGCTCGCGCTGTGCGCCAAGCTGCTCTTCACGAACCTCAGCTGGGCAGAGGCGTTTCTGCTCGGCGCGGTCCTGTCGCCTACCGACCCGGTTGTGACCTCGGCGGTGGTCACCGCTCAGAAGGTGCCGGCGAGGATTCGGCACACGCTCAACCTCGAGTCCGGCCTGAACGACGGCCTGGCGCTTCCTTTCGTGCTCTTCTTCCTGGTCCTGGCGACGCCGGGAGGCGACGCGGGTCAGGAGGCGCTCCAACTGCTCGGCGAGGCGGCATTCGGAGCGGCGCTGGGCGTCGCGATCGGAGTCGCCGGCGGCAAGCTCTTCCACCGCCTTCCGGGCGGTGGCATCACCCGCCGCTACGAGGGGATCTACGCCCTCGGGCTTGGCCTGCTCTGCTACGGCGTCGCAGACGTCACCTTCGGCAACGGGTTGATCGCGGCCTTCGTCGGCGGCATCTCGCTCGGGGTCGCCGAGCACGAGATCCCCGACAACTTCGTCGACTTCAGCGAGAACGTCAGCTCGATCCTCCAGGTGCTGACGTTCTTCGTCTTCGGAGCGATCATCGTGGCCACCGGCTATGACCGCAGCGTTCCCGAGCTCGCCATCTTCATCCTGTTCGCGCTGATCATCGCTCGACCGGTGGCGATCATGATCTCGTTCCTGCGCGTCGAGATGCCGGCGCCCGACCGGGCGTTCATCGCCTGGTTCGGCCCGAAGGGGGTGGCCTCGATGCTGTTCGCCCTGTTCGTTCTCAACTCGGCGGTGGGCGAGCGCAACACGGTGTTCGACGTTGCCGCGTTCGTCGTCCTCGCCTCGATCGTCGCCCACGGCTTCACCGACACGGTGGGTGCCGGCTGGATCCAGCGCCGGCGGGCGCGGTCAGCCGATGTGACATAGGTTCATGTCACAATCGCCGCATGACTTCGGTGACCAAGGCGGTGCGCGAGGACGAGCTGACGATCGACGAGCTCGCGCGACGGACGGGCATGACCGTGCGCAACATCCGCGCGCATCAGTCCCGTGCACTGCTGCCGCCTCCCGAGGTCCGTGGCCGCACCGGTTACTACGGGCCCGACCACGTTGCGCGCGTCCAGCTGATTCAGGAACTGCAGGCCGATGGCTTCAACCTGAAGCTGATCAAGCGCTTGATCGATGGTGCCGAGGGGCTGGGAGAGGAGGTGCTGGAATTCGCCCGTGCGGTCCGCCGACCGTTCGGCGACGAGCAGCCGCGCCCGATCGAGCCGGCCGACATGACGCGCCGCTGGGGAGTCAACGACCCGGCACTGCTCGAGCGCGCGATCCAGCTCGGCGTCGTTCAGCAACTGGACGACGGCTCGCTCGTGGAACCAAGCCCGCGCCTGGGAAGGGTGAGCGCGGAGTTGGCGGAGCTCGGCATTCCGGCCGACGCGGCACTTGAGGTGGGAGCGAAGCTGCGCGAGCACTCCCAGGCGGTCGCCAAGGCATACGTGGATTTGTTCCTGGAGCAGGTCTGGGAGCCGTTCGAGCGGACGGGACGCCCGGAGGAGCGCTGGCCGGAGGTCCGGGGGGCGCTCGAGCGGCTGCGCCCGCTGGCGGCGGAGTCACTGCTCGCGTTCTTCGGCCTGGTCATGGACGAGGCCGTGGAGGCCGCCTTCGGACGCCAGCTGGAGCGGATTCGAGGCGAGGCGCAGGGGGCGGCGTGACCTCGACATTAATTGGTGTAACATCGAGTCATGAGCACAACGGCGGAGGAACTCATCCCGACCGCTCAGCAGGGCGCTGACTTTGGCGGCGAGACGCTGAGCTTCTCGCTGGAGCTCAGCCAGGACCAGAAGGACGTCCGCGAGTGGGTTCACGGCTTCGCCAAGGGCGTCGTGCGCCCCGCCGCCGCTGAGTGGGACGAGCGCGAGGAAACCCCGTGGCCCGTGATTCAGGAGGCCGCGAAGATCGGCCTCTACGGCTACGAGGCCCTGGCCCAGTTCTGGTTTGATCCCTCGGGGCTTCAAATGCCGATCGTCAACGAGGAGCTGTTCTGGGGCGACGGCGGCATCGGGCTCTCGATCATGGGCACGTCGCTCGCCGTCGCCGCAATCTTCGGCCAGGGCACCCCGGAGCAAATCGCCGAGTGGATCCCGCAGTGCTTCGGAACCCCCGAGGAGCCAAAGGTGGCCGCCTTCTGCTCGTCCGAGCCCGACGCCGGCTCCGACGTCTCCGCGATCCGCACCAACGCCAAGTACGACGAGCCCAAGGACGAGTGGGTGCTGAACGGCCAGAAGGCCTGGGCGACCAACGGCGGGATCGCCAACGTGCACGTGGTGATCGCCTCCGTCGACCGCGAGCTCGGCGCCCGCGGTCACGCGGCGTTCGTGATCCCGCCGGGCACCGACGGCTGCGAGCAGGGGGCCAAAGTCAAGAAGCACGGGCTCCGGGCGTCGCACACCGCCGACGTGCACCTGGACGACTGCCGGGTGTCCGGCTCCTGCCTGCTGGGCGGGAAGGAGAAGCTCGACGAGCGGCTCGCCCGCGTGCGCGAGGGCGGCAGGGGCCAGTCGCAGGCCGCGATGCAGACCTTTGAGACCAGCCGGCCGACCGTCGGCGCTCAGGCGCTCGGGATCGCCCGGGCCGCCTATGAGTACGCGCTTGATTACGCCAAGGAGCGCCAGCAGTTCGGCCGCCCGATCATCAAAAACCAGGCGATCGCGTTCACCCTCGCCAACATGAAGCTCGAGATCGACGCCGCCCGGCTGCTCGTCTGGCGCGCCGCCTGGATGGGCCGCAACAACGTCAAGTTCACCAACGCTGAGGGCTCGATGTCGAAGCTCAAGGCCGGCGAGGTGGCCGTCTGGGTGACGGAGCGCGCGATGCAGATCCTCGGCGGCAATGGATACACCCGCGACTACCCGGTGGAGCGGATGCACCGCGACGCAAAGATCTACGACATCTTCGAGGGCACTGCAGAGATCCAGCGGCTTGTGATCGCGCGGGCGATCTCCGGCGTCCACATCCAGTAAGCGACGGGACGGAGGGTTAGATGAGCGACCAGACGATCCACACCTCGAGCGGTTGACGCCGAGGAGTTCGCGAAGAACATGTCCTCGGTGACCGACGATCAGCTCCGCGAGGCCATGAGCGGTTCGATGCGCGATCAGATCCTCGACGAGATCTTCAAGCGCATGGAAGAGCACTTCCGCGCCGATGCCGCGGGCGACACCGAGGCGATCATCCACTGGAGGATCGGTGGCGGGCCCGACGACACCGCGGACGAGTTCGAGACCGTGATCAAGGGCGGCGCCTGCAAGGTGCTCAGGGGCTTCGAGTCGGAGGGCGCGCGCGTGACCCTGAGCATGGACGGGGAGGACTTCCTCCGCCTGGTGACCAACAACGTTCCGGGGCCGCAGCTCTTCATGAGCGGCAAGCTGAAGATCGAGGGCGACATGATGTTCGCCGCCACGGCGGCCTCGCTCTTCACGATTCCCGGCACTTCCCCTAGCTGAGGCCCACGTGCTCGAACTCGACCCGGTTTCGGGTCACCCTCATCAGCCCCATTGAGCGCCGCTTGGCGCGGCGGCGCTCCGTGGGGCTGCCCGGGTTGAAGATCTGAAAGTCCCCGCTTTTCTCGTGCGCGGGCATGTGGCTGTGGCCGAAGATCACCGCGTCGGCGTGGGGGAACCGTCGGCGCAGCCGCTCGAGACGGCCGCGCGCCGGGCCGGCGTCATGGAGCACGGCGATGGTGTTGCCGCTCAGCTCGAGAGTCAGCTCGGCGGGCAGCAGCTGACGCAACTCGGGTTCGTCCACGTTTCCATGCACGCCGTGGACCGGGGGGCCGATGGCCTCGAGGTCGCGGAGCACCGCGACCGTCAGAAAGTCGCCCGCGTGGATGACGGCGTCAGCGGTGGCGATCAGGTCCACGCAGCGCGCGGGGAGTGTCCTCCGGCCGCGCGGGAGGTGCGTGTCCGCGATCACCGCGGCGACCATCAGCGAGCGGGATCCGGCCCGGGTAGTCCAGGCAGAAATGGGTACGAGCGAAGGGTCACGAAAGCGAGCGAGACGGAGGTTGATACCGGTGGCCGACACAGTTAGAGACGCGAAACTGTTGCAGTACCTCAACGAGGCGTACGGCAAGGAGCGCGAGCTCGAAACGGCGCTTCAGGCTCATATCCGGATGACTACGAAGAAGCCGTACGCGAAGCGGCTTCGCGAGCACCTCACGGAGACCAAGGATCACAGCCGCCAGCTCGAGCGGCGAATCAAGAAGATCAGCGGCGACGGCCCTGCCCGAGTGCAGAGCGTCGCTGGACAGGCCGTCGGGCAGGCGAAGTCGCTCGCCAAGGGGCCGCTGCACATGGTCAGGGGAACTGGCGAAGCCGAGAAGATGCTCAAGAACGCGAAGACCGAGTACTTCAACGAGCACGAGGAGATCGCGACCTACGCGGCGATCGAGACACTCGCCGAGAGCCTCAACGACGGCGACACCGCGAAGATGGCCCGGTCGATCCGCCGGGACGAGGAGCGCATGGCCCGTTTCCTGGAGCGTCAGATCCCACAGCTAGCAAAGGCGGTCGTACGCGAAGAGGTTCCCGCGTCAGAGCGGCGGACCAGCCGTGCGCGACGCCGGCGGCGCAGCGGGTCGAGCCGCGGGCGGAGCACCTCGAGTCGGCGGAGCACGTCGTCCCGCGGGCGCGCCACGTCGCGTTCCTAAGGGGTTCCCTCGGGAGCGGCTCAGGGATTCTTCGCGCCGATCCCGGTTGCAACTCGTGGCTCCTGGCAGGGCCGCTGGTGTCGGTGTCGAGCGGCGGCGTTGGCGTGCCGGCGCGATCCCACATTCCCTCGAGCAGCTCCAGGAGGGTTTCGTCCCGAGAATCGACTCCCAAGAGCGCACCGTTTGATGCCCACACGGAAGGGAATGAGGCAGGCACGATGATCGGCAAAAGACGCTTCGACGAGGATCGCCTCGTCTGGATCATGGGCTCCTCTCGGAGCGGCAGCACCTGGTTGCTGAGGATGCTCGCTGAGCTCGATGGAGTAGTTCCGATCGACGACCCGCACATCGGCCACCACCTCGGCCTCTGGCGTCCGATCCCGCTTGCCTGGGCGAGCGCCTCCGAAGAGCCCGAGCTGACCACCCTGCGGGAGCTCAAGGGCGACAAGCCGGGCTACTTCTTCGCTGACCGCTACGCGGCCACCTGGCGACCGCATCTGCGAGAGCTGATCAGGGCTCGCTTCGCGGTGCAGGCCGCCGAAGGCGGGCATCGCAAGCCGCTCGTGGTCGTCAAGGAACCCGGCTCGCAGGCGGCCGGATGGCTCTTGTCGCTGTTCCCGCGGTCGCGCTTGGTGTTCCTGCTGCGCGACGGGCGCGACGTGGTGGACTCCTGGCTCGCGGCCTATCGGGAAGGAGCATGGGCGCAGGAGGAGGGCGCCTTTCCGCTGGCAGAGCACGGTCGCGAGGCGTTCATCCGCTGGCAGGCAAGCGTCTGGGCCTACCGAACCCGGGCGGTTGCGAGCGCATATGACGCGCACGACGCGGCCCGGCGCGTCCTGGTGCGGTATGAGGACATGATTCAAAAGCCCAGTTCAGCCCTGGCTCGGATCTGCGCGATGCTCGGAGTGAAGGCAGGACCGGACGAGCTGGCGGCGATCGCGGCTGCCCACGACATCGACGCCGTCCCGACGGATGAACGGGGAGCGGACCAGCCAGTCCGAAACGGTTGCTCCGGAGGCTGGCGGCACAACCTCGACGCGCACGAACGTCGGGTGATGCTCGAGGCGTTGGGTCCCGACCTAGCGCGGTTCGGCTACCTGTCGAGCGCGAAGCTGACTCAGGCGCGCCCGTTGGAGCCGGCGGCCTGATCGAAGCAGCGTCGCGAACGGCGTCACCCGTCCGAGGGGCAGTCCGAATACACGAGCAAACCGTCCAGGACGACGAGCCCCGTTAGACGCAACATCTTTCGAACCTGCCCGTGGACGTTGCATACGACGAGCTTGCGACCGCTTGCCGCCAGACGCGTCGCTGCCTCGACGATCACGCCCACTCCCATCGAGTCCACGAACGTGCATTCGCCCAAGTCGAGCAGAACGGATTCGCGGTCGTGATCAGACGCCTCCTGTAGCGCAACGCTCAGGCGATCGCAGGTTGCATAGTCCAGTTCTCCGCTGACCGCAACCCCCGTCAGTCCGTTGACGTCTGTGCTGCTGGCCCTGAATTCGCTGCTCGCGCGTGCGGCCTCCATGCCTGCCATCGGTCTCTCCTCGTCGTGGGAGGGAGCACGTACCCAGTCCCGGACGCGCCATGCGTCTCGAGGCTCAGGGATCATCTCGGACTTCTCACGACGACGACCCGTTCTCGGCGCCGCCGCGCGAACGCTGCGAGCATGATGAGCCCGGCCAGCGTCGCGATCAGGCCGATCCAAACGTTCCCGACCACCATCGTGAAGATGCCGACGACCAGCGCGGTTCCGGGCAGCCAAAGCACAGAGAGTGGATGCCGGCCCGGTGGTGCAGTCGTACGTTCCATGCGCTCTTCCCGCGCAGACCGGCAATCCGAGCCGGGCCCACGCCACTTCTGAAGGGCTCAGTACCACCTGCCTCGGGCAAACCCGCCGAATGCGATCAGCCCGATCAAGGCGATGATCGCTCCCCACAAGACGCTCCAAAAGAACATCAGGACGATCCCGACGATGACAATGATTCCGCCGAGGGAGATTCCAAAGAATCCGTCCCGGCGTGCGGGAGTGGTCGTGCGTTCCATGCGCTCCTCCTCCTTGCGTTCCGTGTGGCGGGCCGTTCCGCGCCTGGCGTGTACCCAACCGCTTCCGCCCCGAAACGGAAAGGCCGGGGTGGCGCGTGACCACCCCGGCCTCGACGTAGATGGGTCAGCCTCGGCCGTAGTACTCGCCGAGACGGCCCCGGTAATCGCTGTCGTCGCGATGCGTGTTCGGATCGAACTCGGGTGAGTTCTTGATCTCGTCCTTCGTGAGATCGACGTAGACCTGCTGCTCGTCGGGGTCGATGCGATCGATCACACCCGCCGGGAGCATGACCTTGCGCCCCAGGATCCACGGGCCAGTATCGACGACGAGATAACTGGAGCCCGTCTCGTGGGTCGCCTCATCCACCTTCCCGATGCTGCCGTCCGTGGCCTCCACCTTGAAGCCGGTCAGGTCAACGCTCTCGAGGTCAGTCCCAGGCATCGCCCGGAAGGTCCAGATCTCCGCGACTGCTATCCGTGCCATCTCTCTCCTCTAGTCGCTTTGCGTTCCTTCAGCGACTACCCCACGGTCGCCTTCGCATGTGCGCCTTTCGGGGGAGTCGGCAAAGCTTCGGAAAGCTCAGGGGACCGCCGCTAGACTCGTGCAGTGGCCAGCGACCGCAAGGAACGTCTAGCCCTGAATGAGGCGCTGTTCAGGGCAGCGAACGAGCGCATGGCCGACTGGGAGGAGCGTCACCGCGTCGACGCCACCGAGCTCTACTTCTGCGAGTGCGCCAACACTGAATGCCGGCAGAAGGTTCCCCTGCGCGAGTCAGACTACGAGCGGGTCCGAGGCAACTCCGATCATTTCTTCGTCGCGCCCGGACACGAGGTGGCCGACGTCGAAACCGTGATCGAGTCCCACGAGGAGTGGGTCGTGATCGAGAAGGACCCAGAGGTGCGCGCGATCGTCGAAGCGACCGACCCACGCACGGACTAGGGCCGGGCGAGCTCGAAGCGGACGCGCGTAGAGGCGCCGACGAGGACCCGCCATCGATCGGCGATGGCGCCGACGATGTGGAGGCCTAGGCCGCTTGCGCTCGTGGTGTCGATGGGCCGGAGCTCGACCCGTCCGTGGCCGTCGTTCTCCACCTCCCCGCTGACCTTGCCGTCGGCGGCGATTTTGAGCCTGATGCGAACGGTGTGGCCGTGCCCGTGACGGAGGGCATTGGTGACGAGTTCCGTCACCACGGTCAACAGGTCCCAGAGTGTGGTCGCAGGAACAATCTCGGCAAGCCGTTCGCGGATCAGGACACGGGCTTTGTATGCGGTCTGCGCAGTTAGCGGAAGCTCCACCGCGAGCGTCGTCATGTTTCCCTTCTATCCAGCCCGAGGCTCTTCACTCGTGCCAGGCACGGAATCAACCCCGTTTTTGTGGGGCGTCGGGGTACGTGGAAACGAGTCGTCCGTTTTCTGCTCGTGTGGCCCGGGTAGCCGGTTGACGACCAAAGGAGGTCCACGATGGCCAAGGATCACGGTCCGAGCGTCAAAGACGACAAGCAGTACGAGGGATTGCGGAAGAAGGGGATGAGCAAGCAGCGCGCCGCCTCGATCGCCAACGCCCCGAACTCCTCCAGCAAGGGAGGCAAGAAGAGCGGCAAGGGGCGCGGCGGCTCGACGTCCCAGAAGCGCGCGGCCGGCCGCGAGGGCGGCAAGAAGTCGAGCTGAGCCCTGCGGGGCTTTAGCTCTCGGCCAGGCCCTCGATCACCGCTCGTGCGGTGACATCGTCGATGGCGGCCTGCTTTGAGTAGAGGGCCGTTGCCTCATCGATCTGGCCCAGCAGGATCAGCTGCTCGACCTCGGGCGATGGCTTGGGCAGTTCCTGGGTGCCTTCCACTGTCCTAGGCCGGGGCGAGGGCGTCGAGGCGCTCGGCGACCCAGCTCGTGGAGGCGATGTGCTTGTCCATCCCGAGTTGCTTGGGCTCGAACCCGAGCGCGAGTCCGACGAGCTGCGGCAGATGCAGGACGGCGAGACCGAGGTCGCGGTTGACCAGTTTCGCGGCTTCGGGCTGCTGCATGTCGAGGTTGAGATGGCAGAGGGGGCACGGCGTCACCAGGCAGTCGGCGCCGGCGTCGAGCGCGTCGCCGATGTGCGTGCCCGCCTGTCGCAGCGAGGTGTCGCGGTTCATCGTGATCACCGGAAAGCCGCAGCACTTGCGCGCCCCGTCGTACTCCACGGGCTCTCCGCCCAGCGCCTCGATCACCTGCTCCAGGTACAGGTCGCGCTCTGGGTGCTCCTCGTAGCCGAGCCGGTGCTTTGGCCGCACGACGTAGCAGCCGTAGAACGGCCCGACACGCAGGTCTGAGAGCGGGCGGGTCACCTTCGCCTTCAGCTCGTTGAGCCCGTAGTCCTCGACGAGGACCCAGAGGAAGTTCTTGTTCGTCCAGCCGTCTCGCCCCATCACGTACTCGAGCCCCTCGCCGGCGAGCGCCTCGTTGATGTGCCGGCGGTAGGCCGAGTCGGCGTCGAGTCGCTCCTGGCACTCCGACTGGGCTCCCTGGCAGGTCGAGCAGATGTTCATCATCGCCAGCCCGGTTTGCTGGGCCAGCGCGAAGGTGCGGGCGTTCAGCGTGTCGGCGAGCTCCTGGTTGTGCTCGGCGATCACCCCGGCGCCGCAGCAGTTGGCGCGGTCGAGCGTGACCAGCTCGATCCCGAGCCGCTCCGCGACGAGCCCCATCGACCCGTGCAGCTCGGGCGTGAAGCCCCGGGAGACGCAACCGGGCCAGTACGCAAGCTTCACCGGGCCGGCTCCGTCATTCGTTCCCCTTCGGTCCGGGGGAGACCTCAGGCGGGCTGAGCTCCTCCTCGTCGGGCTCGGGCTCGACCTCCTCCTCGCCGGCGATGTAGAGATTGAGCTGCGTTCGGTGCTCCTCGGCGTGCGGGTAAAGGCGCTTGACGTTGTCCTGGGCGTCTCCGGGGAGCTTCGGATGAATCCCGGGGATGAGTTTCGGAAGCGAACGCATCTTCCCTGTGCGGATGCCGCGGATTGCCGTGGGGATCGAGCCGAGGAGCCCCTTGATCGCGCTCATCTTCGGGATCAGCTTGCCCTTGATGCCCGGGGCGTAGGACTCCTGCAGCAGCAGCGACTCGTCCAGGGTCCCCTTTTTCTCGATGATCTTCACGAACGCCTCCTCGTGGTTGCGCCCATTGTTGCGGTCCCTGACCTCCGCCTCGTGGACGGCCAAGCGGCGCAGCCGCATGATCTGATCCATCGGCGCGACTCCCTTTGGGCACGCGTCCACGCACGCGAAGCAGTGCGTGCAGTCGTAGATCCCGTGCGGGTCTTGGGCCAGGTCGTACAGACGCTCGCGAGTCTGAACATCCCGCGGGTCACCGACGAAGCGGTACGCCTTCGCGAGCGCCGCCGGCCCGATGAAATCCGGGTCGACCTCCATCGAAAGGCAGGCGGAGACACAGGCGCCGCACTGGATGCAGGCGATCGTCTGGGTGATGTCGACCATCGACTCCGGCTCAACGATCCGCTCGCGCTCCGGCGGGTTGCCGTCGTCCAGCAGCCATGGAGTCACCCGGCGGATCTTGGTCCAGTGCGTCGATTCCATGTCCGTGACCAGGTCCTTGACCACCGGCATGTTGCCCATGGGCTCGACCACGATCGGCTCCGAGCCGCCGTTGCGCCGGTTCGCGAACTCGTGCGCCTCGCCGATCTGCGTCAGGCAGGCGAGGGTCGACTGGCCGTTGATCTTCACCCCGCAGGACCCGCAGATGGCGGCGCGACACGAGCAGCGCACCGCGAGCGAGCCGTCCTCGCAATCCTTGGCCTGGAGCAGCCCGTCGAGGACCGACAGGGTGGGGTCGAGCTCGACGTCAAAGCGCTCCCAGTACGGCCCCTCGCCCGACTCCGGCTTGAACCGGCGGACCTTGAGCGTGTATTCAGCCACCGCCTCTCACACTACCGGCCGGTCCCGCCATCAGTACGTCCTCTCCTCGGGTTGCCACTGGGTGATCGTGACCGGCGAGTAGTCGATCTGCGGCGCGTCGGTGTCGCGGCGCAGCTCGATGTGCTTCAGCCACTCGTCGTCGTTTCGCTCCGGGAAGTCGGTCCGGAACTGCGCCCCGCGGCTCTCGGTGCGGTGGAGGGCCGCGACACAGCTGGACTCGGCGTTGTCGAGCATGAAGCCGAGCTCGATCGCGCCCAGCAGGTCCTGGTTGAAGACGTCGTCCTTGTCGTCGACGTAGGCCGTCTTCGCCTCTTCCTGCAGACGCTTGATCGTCTCCAGCGCCGTGCGGATCCCGGCCTCCTCGCGAAACACGGCCACGTACCTGTCCATCGTCTCGCCCATCTCCTTGCGGATCTCCGCGACGCGCCGCCCCGAGCCGCGCTCACGGCCCAGGATCTCCGCGATCTCACGCTGCGCGTCGGCGAGCACCATCTTCGAGGGCCGGCCGCCCTTGATCTGCTTGGAGCGCGCGGCGGCGTGGTGTCCGGCGCGACGGCCGAAGATCAGCGTGTCGAGCAGCGAGTTGGCGCCGAGTCGGTTGCCGCCGTGCACCGAGACGCACGCCACCTCGCCGGCCGCGTACAGCCCGGGGATCTCGGTCGCCCCGTGCACGTCGGTCTTCACGCCGCCCATCGTGTAGTGGTTGCCGGGCTTGATGTGGATGGGCTCACGTGTGATGTCGACGCCCGCGAAGTCGCGGCCCACCAGCACGATCTCGCGCAGCGCCTCGTGGATTCGCTTCTTCGGCACCACGGTGATGTCGAGTGCGACAGTCCCGTCCGGAAAGCCTCGTCCCTCGTTGATCTCGGTCTGCTCGGCCCGAGAAACCACGTCCCGTGAAGCGAGCTCCATCTTGTTGGGGGCGTAGCGCTCCATGAAGCGCTCCCCCTTTGCATTCAGCAGGTGCGCGCCCTCGCCCCGGGCCCCCTCGGTGATCAGAAAGCCCTTTCCCGCCAGCGTCGTGGGGTGGTACTGGATCATCTCCATGTCCATCAGCGGGGCGCCCACGCGATAGGCCATCGCGATCCCGTCGCCCGTGCAGATCAGCGCGTTCGTGGTCGGGCGCCAGATCTGGCCGTTGCCGCCGGTGGCCAGGATCACGTTCTCGGCCTCGAACAGCTCCATCGAGCCGTCGCGCACGTTGCGCAGGAGGGCGCCGACGCAGCTGCCGTCGTCGTCGAGCGCCAGGGAGGTGGTGAAGTACTCCTCGTAGCGGTCGACGTCGTCGGCGTACCGCATCAGCTGCTCGTAGAGGACATGCATGATCGCCTGGCCCGTGATGTCGGCCACGTAGTACGTGCGCGCCTGCGAGGCGCCGCCGAACGCCCGCGTGCCGAGCTTGCCCTCCTGGTCGCGGTGGAACGGGACGCCCAGGTGCTCGAGGTGGAGGATCTCCTCGGGGGCCTCGCGGGTCATGATCTCGATCGCGTCCTGGTCGCCCAGGTAGTCCGAGCCCTTCACGGTGTCGAACGCGTGTGACTCCCACGAGTCGCCTGGGTTCAGCGCCGCATTGATGCCTCCCTGAGCAGCGTTCGAGTGCGACCGCACCGGGTGGACCTTGGAGACGATGCCCACCGAGACGCCCGCCTCGGCGGCGGCGAGAGCCGCCCGTTGGCCGGCCAACCCCGCTCCAATCACCAGTACGTCGTGCCGCGGCATGCCGCCGCGATCCTATTTAGAACCCAATGCGTCGCGCAGCGCGCGGCCAACCTGCTCGGCCGTGATCACACCTCGCAGGCAGCCTTGGGCATCGACGGCCGGCAGAGCTCCGAGGCGGCGGAGGTCCTGGTTTCCAAGCAGCGACTCGAGTGGCGCGTCGGTAGTCACTCGCAACGTGCCGCCTGGGTCGAGCTCGAGCAGCTGGGCCACGGTCTGGGAGCCACGGCTCGGCTCGGGCACGGAGTCCGCCGCCGGGCGCTCGATCAGCCCGAGCAGCCGCTGCGCGGCATCGACCACCGGAAACCACGGCCAGCGATAGCGCAGGAAGTACTCGTCGAGGGCCCGCTCGATGCTCGCGTCCTCGGGGATGGCCACCGGGTCGGTGTCCATCACGTCGGCGACGCGAATGCCCTCGATCCGGCGCGAGAACTCCGACTGCAGCACGTGCCCTCGCGCGGACTGGGCCAGGATGAAGCCGATCAGTCCCAGCCAGATTCCGCCGATCACGTCTCCGTTTACGAGCAGCAGCACCCCCAGCCCGATAAAGGCGTAGGAGAAGCCCTGGCCCAGCGTGCCCGCGAAGCGCGTCGCGCGGCTGCGATCGCCCGTGAGCCGCCAGACGATCGCGCGGGCGATCCGTCCGCCGTCGAGCGGGAAGGCGGGGATCAGGTTGAAGATCAGCACCAGCGCGTTCATGAACGCCACCCAGGCCACAACGGCGAGCGCGCCGGAGATGTCGGCGTTGTCTGAGACCAGCATCGCGTCGCCGAACTCGTCCGCGCCGGCGAGGGCGATGCCGATCCCGGCGCACGCGAGCGCGATCACCAGCGTCACCAGCGGCCCGGCGATCGCGATCTTGAACTCAGTGCCGGGCGAATCGGAGTCGCGGTCCATCCGCGCGATGCCGCCGAACAGCCAGAGGGTGATCTCCGAGATCCGGATCCCGCGCCGGTTGGCGACCACGGCGTGGCCGAGCTCGTGCAGGAGGATCGAGGCGAAGAAGGCGAGCGCGCTGGCGACGGCGAGGAGGTAGGGGTCGAGCGCGTCGTCGGCGGCTCCGAGAACGTCACGGTAGAACCCGGAGAGCCAGATGATCACCAGGAACAGGACGAGGAACCACGAGTAGTCCACGCCCACCCGGATTCCCCGGATGTGGAAGAGGGTCAGTGCGCCACGCGCGGGCATGCCCTGATCGTGGCACACCGCGCCCGGCGGTCAGATCAGGGTGTTGGCGCCGTCAGCTCCTGAGAGCGCCCGCGGTGACCGAGGAAGCCGGCGGGTCGCCGGCCCGGCTCGAGAAGCGGATCTCGTTGCCGCCCGCGCGCTTGGCCTCATAGGCGGCCAGGTCGGCGGCTCGCCAGAGGCGCTCGAGTGAGTCACCGGCGGCCGGCCACGTGGCGACGCCGATGCTGAGAGTCGCGGGGGGCGAGTCGCCCCGATCGCGGCGAAGCGTCTCGCCGCGAAGCCGCGCGGCCACCGCCATCGCCTCCTCCCGGTCGGCGCCCGGGAGCAGAACGACGAACTCGTCTCCGCCCAGCCGCGCAACGGCATCGACCGCCCGCGTCGCGTCGACCACCGTGCCCGCAACGTGGCGGAGCACGTCGTCGCCGACCGCGTGTCCGAAGCTGTCGTTGAGCGTCTTGAAGTTGTCGATGTCGAACAGGACCATGCTCAGCGGCGTCCCCTCGCGCCGCGCTCGCGCCAGCTCCACCGCCGCACGCTCCTCGAGCGCCCGCCGGTTCATGAGCCCGGTCAGGCTGTCGCGGTGCGCGCGCTCGGAGAGATCCTCCAGCAGCCATTCGATCGAAACGCGCATCCGAGCGATGAGCAGGCCGGCCACCGCCAGGGTCGAGATCGTCACCACCCAGCTCGTCACCGCGACGTCCGTGGCCGCCGGCGAGTCGGCGAGCATCAGCGCGAAGGCGATGCCGATCAGGGCCAGCTGACCCAGGGCGTGAGGGAGCGAGAAGAAGTAGAACGAGTAGAGGCAGACCCAGACGTAGAGCACCTCGTTGGCCGAGGCGCTCGCGCCGCCCTCTTGCGTCGACACGGTGATCATCACCGTGCCCAGGGCAGCCACGAGGCCGAGCAGCGGCTCCGAGAGGCGCGGATACAGGCCGAACAGCAGGGCGCCGAGCACGAGGGCGACAACGCCCACGACGACCACGGCGAGCTCCGAGCCCGCCGGGCCCGGCGGCAGCAGCACTGTGGTCAGCGCCAGTGCGCCGCCGGCGAGCATCAGCGCACCGGCCGCGCGCACACTCGGGTACCGGGCGCCGGCCCCGGTGCGCACGGACGCAGCGTTTCGCCACTGATCCCCCATGCCCGCTGAATCGGCCGCGTTTCGAGCCGGCTTGAGCCTGCCCGGCGAAACTACCCCCTTTCAGGTACTGCGTCTGAGGTAGCTTCCCGCGCCCATGCGGACGCGGACCGAATCGAAGCCGGCCTCGCACCTGGACCCGTCGTGGCACCGGCAGCTCCTCGACGAGCTCTGTGCGATCCACCGCCCGAGCGCCTCGCCGGGCGAGCGCCAGGCGGCCGAGTGGCTGCTCGCTCAGCTCTCCAAGCTCGGGATCGAGGGCCGGATCGATTCCGAGCCCGCCCATGGCACGTACTGGTGGCCGCTGGGCATCGCCGCCGCCCTGGGCGCCGTCGGTGGGTTCGCCGCCTTGCGCGAACACCGGCTGCTGGGCGCCGCATGCGCAGGCCTCGGGACGGCGGCAGCCATCGACGACCTCCCCCCGCACGGGCGGCGGCGCCTGCGCCGCTTGCTTCCGCAGGGCGAGCGATCGCAGGTGCTCGCCGAGTTCGGCCCTGGCGACGCCGAGCGCACGGTCGTTGTGATGTCCCACCACGACGCCCCGCACTCGGGCTTGTTGTACAGCCCCGTGATACCCGAGACGCTGCTGGGACGCCTGCCGCGGGAACGGATCCCGGACACGAGCCCGCCCCTGATGTGGGCTGCGATCGGCGGCCAGCTGGCCGTTGCCCTCGGCGCCGCGTCCTCGAGCCGCACGCTGACCAGGCTGGGCATGGTGTGGGCGGCCGGCACGGCGGCGGTGTTCGCGGATATCGGCCGCAGGGACGCCGTGCCCGCGGCCAACGACAACGGCACAGGAGTGGTCGGGCTGCTCGCGCTGGCCCGCAGCCTGGGCGCTGATCCGCCCCGGAACCTGCGGGTGCTCTTCCTCTCAACCTCCGAGGAGGCAACCTGCGATGGGATCGCGGCGTTTGCGGAGCGCCACTTCCCGCGCCTGCCCCTCGAGAGCACCTTCTTTCTGTGTCTCGAGACGGTCGGCTCCCCGCACCTGGCGGTGCTGCGCGGCGAGGGGATGCTTCGCATGCGCGACTATCCGCGCAGGTCGCTGGCGCTGCTCGACGGCCTCGCCGACGAGCTCGGGATCGAGCTCGAGCCCAACCTGCGCAACCGCAGCGCGACGGACGCTGTCCAACCGCTGTTTGCCGGCTATGAGTGCGCGGCGATCGTGTCCGTCACCGACCTGCACCAGCTCGCCAACTACCACTGGCCCACTGATGTGCCGGAGAACGTGGACTACTCGACGCTCGCCGACGCGATCCGCCTGGCCGAGGCCGCAGTTCGCAGGCTCGACGAGCGCTGGCTATAGCGTCGCCAAGCCCTGAGAACCGGCCCGAGGTTTAGAAACCGACCCAAGGGTTAGCATTTGCAAACAATGGATCTGAGCCTGATCGGACCAAACCGCCGCCAGCAGACCCATGTGGGCGAGCTGCGCCAGGGACGCGTGTGGATGACGGTCGCGGACGTGCTCGGGATCACCGTGGGCGCCGGCGTCGCGATCGTCCTGCTGCTGACCCTATTTGCCTGGTGAGTCGCCTTCAGGCGACGAAACGAGCTGGTCCCGTTAGTCGTTCCTGACGCAACGTCGATTCACCCGGCCCAGCCGATTCACCCGGCCCAGGCCCCGGGCACATTGACGTGCGTCGTGGCGATCGCCGCCGAATTCAGGGGGCCGGCGAGTGGCGCTCGAGAATGCGCTCGAAGTCGACGCCCGGGGGCAGGGTCCCGAAGGCGCGACCCGCGTCGCCTGCGAGCCGCGACGCTGCGAACCCATCGGCGACGGCCTCATCCCCGAAGCGGACCAGCAGCGAGCCTTGGAGCACAAGCGCCATCCACTCGACGACCCGGCGGGCGCGCGACTCGATCGCGTCCATGTCGCCGAGTTCCTCGCGCAGCTCGACGACCGCCGCGTCGAGTCGCGGGTCGGCGCCGCGCGCCTCGTCGATCTCGCCGAAGAACGCCTCCACGGCGTCGGGGCTCTTCGCCATCCCGCGCAGCACGTCGAGGCATTGGACGTTGCCCGACCCCTCCCAGATCGAGGCCAGGGGTGACTCGCGGTACAGGCGGGGCATTCCCGACTCCTCGACGTAGCCGTTACCGCCCAGGCACTCGAGGGCCTCGACCGCGTGTGAGGGGCCGCGCTTGCAGATCCAGTACTTGAGGACCGCGTTTGCCAGGCGCTTGAACGCCTGAGCCCCGTCGTCCCCGGCCAACGCCTCGTCGTACGCCCGCGCGAGCCTCAGCGCCGAGATCGTCGCCGCCTCCGACTCAACGGCGAGGTCGGCGAGCACGTTCTGCATCAGCGGCTGCTCCACCAGCGGCTTTCCGAACGCCGAGCGGTGCTGGGCGTGCCAGATCGCCTGGGCGGTCCCGGCGCGCATCCCGGTGGCGCTGCCGACCGCGCAGTCGAGCCGGGTGTGGTTGACCATCTCGATGATCGTGGGAACGCCGCGGCCCTCTTCGCCGACCAGCCGCGCCCACGCGCCCCGGAACTCGACCTCGGACGAGGCGTTGGAGCGGTTGCCGAGCTTGTCCTTCAGGCGCTGGAGGTGGATCCGGTTGCGCTGGCCGTCGGGCGTGAAGCGGGGCATCAGAAAGCACGACAGTCCGCCCTCCGCCTGTGCGAGCACCAGGAACGCGTCGCACATCGGCGCCGAAAAGAACCACTTGTGGCCTGTGATCTCGTACTCACCGCCGGGCCCGCCGCCGTTGAGCGGCGTGGCTGTGGTGGTGTTGGCGCGCACGTCCGAGCCGCCCTGCTTCTCGGTCATGCCCATGCCGCACAGCGCGCCCTTCTTGTCGGGCGCCGGCACCAGGCGCTCGCCGTCGTACTCCAGCGACAGCAAGCGCGGCTCCCACTCGTCTGCGAGCTCAGGCTGCACGCGCAGCGCCGGGATCACCGAGTAGGTCATCGAGATCGGACAGCCGACTCCGGCCTCGACCTCGCTCGTGAGCATGAACATCGCCGCGCGGGCGACGTGGGCGCCGGGCTGGGGATCGCGCCAAGGCATCGCGTGCAGCCCGTGCTCGACGCTGATTCGCATCAGCTCGTGCCACGAGGGGTGGAAAACGACCTCGTCGATCCGGTTGCCGAAGCGGTCGTGGGTGCGGAGCCGCGGCGGGTGCTCGTTCGCCTCGACCCCGAGCCGGATCACGTCGGGGCGGCCGCAGATCGCGCCCAGCTTGCGAGCCCGCTCGGCGGCCCAGCCGGCGCCCTCGCGGTCGAGCGCCTCGACGAGCACGGCGTCGGACTCAAAGGGGTTGTAGCCCTCCAGCGGAGGGGGCTGGTTGAAGACCTCGTGGGTCGCGCTCCCCGTCGCACCCCGCCGCTCGTCAATGGTCGCCATCGAGGCTAATTAGACCAGTTCCGCTTCCGATACCGAAACGAGGATGAACGCGTGGCCGCAGGTGCAGCCGACGCGCTCGGCCTCGTTCAGATCCGAGACGACGAGCTCCAGTTCCTCCGTGCATTCGTTGTCCGAGCAGATCAGCTCGACGACCCACATGGCATGCAGGCTTGCGGGCGCCGCGGATGGAACGGCCGCTAGCATCGCCCGCCCGGGCGTGGAGAAGATCAAGGTTGAAAACCCGATCGTCGAGCTCGACGGCGACGAGATGACGCGGATCATCTGGGCCTTCATCAAGGAGCAGCTGATTCTGCCCTACCTCGACGTCGAGCTCATCTACTTCGACCTGGGGATCGAAAGCCGGGACGCGACCGACGATCAGATCACCGTCGACGCCGCGCGCGCGATCAAGGAGCACGGGGTGGGGGTCAAGTGCGCGACGATCACGCCGGACGAGGCCCGGGTGAAGGAGTTCGGGCTGAAGCGCATGTACCGGTCGCCGAACGGGACGATCCGCAACATCCTCGGCGGGGTCATCTTTCGCGAGCCGATCGTGATCTCCAACATCCCGCGACTGGTCCCCGGCTGGACAAAGCCGATCGTGATCGGCCGCCACGCGTTCGGCGACCAGTACCGGGCAACGGACACGAAGATCCCTGGCGAGGGCCGTCTGACCCTCAAGTTCGCGCCGTCTGACGGCTCGGACCCGATCGAGCTCGAGGTCTTCGACTTTCCCTCCGGGGGCGGGGTGGCGATGGCGATGTACAACCTCGACGACTCGATCCGCGACTTCGCCCGGGCCTCCTTCCGCTACGGGCTCGAGCGCGAGCTCCCCGTCTACATGTCCACCAAGAACACGATCCTGAAGACCTACGACGGGCGCTTCAAGGACCTGTTCCAGGACGTCTTCGACGCCGAGTTCAAGGCGGACTTCGAGGCCAAGGGACTGACCTACGAGCACCGCCTGATCGACGACATGGTCGCGGCGGCGCTGAAGTGGGAGGGGGGCTACGTGTGGGCGTGCAAGAACTACGACGGGGACGTTCAGTCCGACACGGTGGCGCAGGGATTTGGCTCGCTCGGTCTCATGACCAGCGTGCTGATGACGCCCGACGGCAGCACGGTCGAGGCTGAGGCGGCGCACGGCACCGTCACCCGCCACTACCGCCAGCACCAGCAGGGCAAGCCGACCTCCACCAACCCGATCGCGTCGATCTTCGCCTGGACGCGGGCGCTCTCCGCACGGGGGCGCATCGATTCCACGCCCGAGGTGGTGCACTTCGCTGAAACGCTGGAGCGGGTCTGCGTGGAGACAGTCGAGAGCGGAAGGATGACGAAGGACCTGGCGCTGCTCGTTGGCCCGGACCAGGAGTTTCAGACGACCGAGGAGTTTCTGGCCTCGATCGACGGGAGCCTCAAGGCTGCGGTCGCCTGACGTCGAAAGAGAGTGCGGAGGCAATGCGGTCAGCCTGGCCCCGACGTCGGCCAGCGCAACGCTCGTGACGGCCTCGAAGTAGCTCGGCCCTCTTTCGGCCGTGGCGGTCACCGGGCACAGAAATGGACACTCCAGCGTCGAACCCCGACGCGTGACCATCTGAGGATCCACGTGGTGCCCGGATGGACACGGCTCGGTGGATGCGCGCCGTGTGACCTCGGCATCGCTCACCTCGTCATGCTCCGGGGCAGTCGGGCGCACGGCCAACACGAGGGGGTCTGTGTCGCGGACGGCGCGCGGGTAGCGCGCTCGGCGCCGCGATCGGGGGGGCAGCCTGACTAGGATCCGCGGCCATGAGCGATGCCCCAACCAAGGTCACCGTCACCGGCGCGGCCGGCCAGATCGGCTACGCGATCCTGTTTCGGATCGCGTCGGGAGAGATGCTCGGGCCCGACACCCGTGTTCACCTCGACCTGCTCGAGGTTCCGGACGCGGTCAAGGCCGCCGAGGGCACTGCGATGGAGCTCGAGGACTGCGCCTTTGAGCTGCTGGCTGGGATCGACATCCACGACCAACCGGCCCCCGCCTTCGAGGGCTGCAACGTGGCCCTGCTCGTCGGCGCGCGACCGCGGGGCCCGGGCATGGAGCGCTCAGATCTGCTCGAGGCCAACGGGGGCATCTTCAAGCCCCAGGGTGAGGCGATCAACGCCGGCGCCGCCGACGACCTCAGGGTGCTCGTGGTCGGCAACCCGGCCAACACGAACTGTCTGATCGCGATGTCCAACGCGCCGGACGTGCCCAACGAGCGCTTCACGGCCATGGTTCGCCTCGATCACAACCGGGCGATCGCCCAGCTGGCGAAGAAGACCGGCACGACGGTGAGCGACATCACCAACATGACTGTGTGGGGAAACCACTCCACGACGCAGTACCCCGACCTCGTCAACGCGAAGGTGAAGGGCGAGTCGGCATGGGACGCTGTCGGCGACGAGGCGTGGATCGCCGACGAGTTCATCCCCACGGTCGCCAAGCGGGGGGCCGTGATCATCGAAGCTCGCGGGGCGTCCAGCGCGGCCTCGGCCGCGAACGCGGCCATCGACCACATGCGCGACTGGGTCCTCGGGACGCCCGAGGGCGATTGGGTGTCCATGGGGGTGCCGGCCGACGGCTCCTACGACATCGCCCGCGGCGTGATCTCGGGCTATCCGTGCTCCTGCGCCGGCGGCGAGTGGTCGATCGTCGAGGCCCTCGATGTACCCGAGTTCTCGCGGCAGCGCATTGACGCCTCGGTCGCAGAGCTCAACGAGGAGCGCGCCGCGGTCGCCGAGCTGGGCCTGCTCTAGCTTAGGCGGCGCTGTAGCTGCGCCCGTCCTTCTTCACGCGCCCCTGCTGCTCGAGATCGGCGAGGACGCGGTAGAGGTAGTTGGGCTTGATCTTCATCTTCTGCGCGATTTCGGACGCGCTGATGCCGGGGTTGGCCTTCACCAGGCGCACTGCCTGATCGGCGCGGGTGCTGCGCCGCCGTCCGCGGCGCCGCCCGCCGGCTTGCGGGGCCGATCCGCGCGGGCGACCCGGACCGCGACGGCCCTCGCGGCCACCGGTCAGGCTGGCCAGAGCCCGCTCGAGCTGTCCGCGCTCGGCGTCGAGTTCGCGGAGTCGCTCGCGAATCAGGTTCGCCGCCTCGCCGACGGCACTTGGGGTAGGTGACATCCGTGCACGCTCCTAACAGTCACATTCGCTGACAGTTCACACTCAGAGAACCTGAGTATGACTCTACAGTAGGGAAACCCGCGCAGTCAGGAAGTCAGTGCCGGCGGTTGCGCGGCAGGGTGCCGAACACGACGTCCCAGAGCGGCGAGGACACCCCGAAGCCGTAGCGGTGGTCCTGGAAGTGATGGCGCATGTGCTGTTCGCGCAGGCGCTTGCCGAGATCGCTCTTGGGGACGAAGTGGTGCAGGTAGTAATGGGTGTAGTCGTAGGCGAGGTACCCGATGAGGAAGCCGCTGAAGACCGGGTAGGCGGTCGGCAACCCGAACACCAGGTAAAACGCGCCGAAGAAGAGCCCCGCCAGCGGAACGCTCGCTCCGGGCGGCATCACCAGCCGCAGCTTGTCGTTGGGGTGGTCGTGGTGGACCCCGTGAATGATGAAGTGCATCCGGCGACCGAACGCGTTGTCGGGCTCCCAGTGAAAGAACTTGCGGTGAAGCCAGTACTCGGCGAGGGTCCATAGCGCCAGCCCGGCCAGCACCAGCAGCACGGTCTCCACACTCCCTACCCCCTCGCGGGTGCCGAGGGCGATCAGGGCGACGATCACGGGCCCGAAGATGATCGCGGGAACCGCGGGATGAATCCTCGAGAAGAAATCGAGGAAGCGGTTCTTGAAGAGGCGTGGGGACGCGCTCAGACGCGCAGTTCGCTCTTGCGCCATCGCGGCGAGGATTCTAGCGCGGGCGCGGCGGCTATTAGGTGTCCCTAAGCAACAGCGAGGGCTGCTGGGGAGGGATCAGCCCGTCCGCGGCGTCGGGGCGAAACGTCGAGCACGGCTCGTCGAGGTCGAGCGCACAGAGCATGTGGCGGTGAAAGAAGCAGTCCTCGCAGCTGCGTCCGTTCTTGCGCCTGCGCCTGCGCTCCGGCCGGCGAAGCCCCAGCGCCTCAGCAATCTCCGCCGTCGGTTGCTCAACTCCGATCAAGGCCCGGCCCCTTCCAAACGTGTGTCGATTCCGTGAACGAAGGCGATCATCTCACCGACTCGAGCGCGTCGCAGGACGCATTCGCGCAAATCGCCGCAACTTTGCTCTGACCGCCCGAACCGGGATTCCCGGGCTTTGCGCGAATAGAGTGGCGCGATGAGGGTCACGGTGCTCGGCAAGTCGCCGGCCTGGCAGGACGCCGGCGGCGCCTGCAGCGGCTATCTGATCACCGAGGGGGACACGATCCTGCTCCTCGACTGTGGAAACGGCGTCTTCGCGAAGCTCCGCGAGCAGCTCGACTACGTGGACGTCGACGCGGTCTGCATCTCGCACATGCACGCAGACCACTTCTTCGACCTCTTCCCGTTCGCGTACGCCCTCCTGCTCGCCCCGCGCCAGCAGCCGGTGCCCGTTGCGGGGCACCCGGGAACCGACAGCCCTGCGAGACCGGGCCTCTTTGTCCCACCGGGCGGACGCACGGCGCTGCGGTCGATCGCCGGCAACTGGGGTGACGAGGGGCTCGTCGAGACGGCGTTCGAGCTCTCCGAGTACGACACCGGCTCCGAAGTCGGGGTCGGTCCGCTGAGGATCAGGTTCGCGGCGATGCCGCACTACGTCCTCACCCATGCCGTGGAGGTTGGCTCGACGCAAACTGGGGGCCGCCTTACCTACGGAGCGGACTGCTCGCCGAACGACGAGCTGGTGGAGTTCGCTCGCGGTACCGACCTGCTGCTGGTGGAGGCCACGCTCCCGCGCCCCGAGCGCACCGGCCTGCGCGGGCACCTCACGCCGCAGGAGGCGGGCGAGCACGCGCGCCGCGCCGGCGCCAAGCGGGTGGTGCTCACGCACATCTCCGACGAGCTCGACGCCGCATGGGCTCGTGACGAGGGCACCGCCGGCTTCGGCGCACCGGTTGAAGTGGCGGCTCAGGGCGCTATTTACGAGGTCTAGGAGCCCCCTACCGGGGCAGCTACGCTTAGGAGCTTGTGACGCAACGCGATCTACTGGTCAACTTCGAGCGGATGTGGCGGGAGATGGACGAGCTCGTCGGGAGCTCCCTCGCCGATCCGTGGGGCCGGGCGCGTCGGGCCGAAACCGGGTTCATGCCACGCGTCGACGTCTACTACTGCGGCGGCGAGCCGCGGGCGATCGTGAAGGTGGAGCTGCCGGGCGTCGACGCCGAGACGGTCAACCTCGAGGTCGCCGGTCGCGAGCTGGTGATCACCGGCGAGCGGCCCGTTCAGGAGACCGAGGGGCGCGTCTACCAGCAGGTCGAGATCCAGACCGGTCCGTTCCGTCGGGTGGTCGAGCTCGGCACCGATGTGGTTGCCGAGGCCGCTCGCGCCAGCTACGAAGACGGCATCCTGCGCGTGGAGCTTCCGCTCCGCCGGCCCGAGGAGGCCACCCACACCGTCCCCATTGAGCCGCGGGATGAGTGATCCCGACGGCGATCGCCCCGGCATCGAAGTAGTCGAGACCAGCGACCTCGACGAGGCGATTCGCGCCCGCGGCGGACAGCCGCTGCCGGAGGCGCTGCCTGTGATGCCGTTGCGCGACATGGTCACGTATCCGGACACGCTGACGCCGCTGGCGGTGGGGCGGGAGCGCTCGATCAAGCTCGTAAACGACGTGCTCTCGGGCGAGCGCATGCTGGTGATGTCGGCGTCCACCGACCCCGAGCTGGACGAACCAGGCCCCGACCAGGTCCACAGGGTCGGGGTGGCGGGCGTGGTCGCGCGGATGCTGAAGGTCCCCGACGGCACGATCCGGATCCTGGTCCAGGGCACAGAGCGCGTGCGACTCACCGACTTCGTCGCAGAGGAGCCGTACCTGATCGCACGGATCGAGCCGCTGCCCGATGAGGTCGAGCCCTCGCAAGAGCTCGAAGCGCTGACGCGCAACGTTCAGAGCACGTTCACGGAGATCATCGAGCAGATCCCGTACCTGCCAGAGGAGCTGCAGCTCGCGGTGACGAACATCGACGACCCGTCGGCTCTGTCGCACCTGATTGCCGGAGCCCTGCGGATCCCGACCGCCGAGAAGCAGGAGCTGCTCGAGGAGGTCAACGTCGCCCGGCGCCTCCGGCGCCTGTCGGAGATCCTGGCGCGCGAGCTGGAGGTGATCCAGCTGGGCAGCCGGATCCAATCCGAGGTCCAGTCCGAGATCGAGAAGGGCCAGCGCGAGTTCTATCTGCGCGAGCAGCTGAAGGCGATCCAGCGCGAGCTCGGCGAAGAGGACGAGCAACAGGCGGAGATCAACGAGCTTCGTCGGCGGATCGATGAGGCCGACCTGCCCGAGCACGCGATGAAGGCCGCCGAGCGCGAGCTCTCCCGCCTCGAGCGATTGCCTCCCGCTGCGGCCGAGTACGGGGTGATCCGCACCTACCTGGAGTGGCTCGTGGAGCTGCCGTGGAACATGACGACCGAGGACAACCTCGACATCGAGCACGCGCGGAAGGTCCTGGACGAAGACCACTACGACCTCGAGAAGGTCAAGGACCGGATCCTCGAGTACCTCGCGGTCCGGAGCCTGAATCCGGAGTCACACGGGCCGATCCTGTGCTTCGTCGGCCCTCCGGGCGTGGGCAAGACGAGCCTCGGCAAGTCGATCGCGCGCGCGCTCGGCCGCAGGTTCGAGCGCATCTCGGTTGGCGGGGTGCGCGACGAGGCGGAGATCCGGGGCCACCGCCGGACGTACATCGGCGCGATGCCGGGAACGATCATCCGCGCCCTGCGCGATGCCGGCACGCGGAACCCCGTGTTCATGATCGACGAGATCGACAAGATGGGCGCCGACTTCCGCGGCGATCCGACCAGCGCCATGCTCGAGGTGCTCGACCCGGCCCAGAACGACTCCTTCCGCGACCACTACATCGACCTTCCGTTTGACCTCTCCGAGGTGATGTTCATCGCCACGGCGAACACGCTGGACACCGTCCCGACGCCGCTGCAGGACCGGATGGAGGTGATCCAGCTCGCGGGCTACACGACCGACGAGAAGCTCCACATCGCCAAGCGCTACCTGGTCCTGCGGCAGATCGCGGAGAACGGCCTGAAGCCCAGCCAGATCTCCTTCTCCGACGCTGCGCTGAAGGTGATCATCGAGGAGTACACGCGCGAGGCGGGCGTGCGAAACCTCGAGCGCGAGATCGGCACCATCTGCCGCAAGATCGCGCGGGAGATCGCCGAGGGCAAGGTCAAGGGCAAGGTCACGATCTCCGCGAAGCGGGCGCGCGAGCTGCTCGGGCGGCGCCGCTTCTTCTCCGAGACGCGGCGGCGGACCAAGGACCCGGGGGTTGCCACCGGGCTGGCGTGGACGCCGGTGGGCGGCGAGGTCCTGTTCGTCGAGGCGACGGCGATGGAGGGCAGCGGCAAACTGACGATCACCGGCCAGCTGGGCGACGTGATGCGCGAATCCGCCGAGGCCGCGCTGTCGTGGGTGCGCGGCCACGCCAGGCGGCTCAACCCCGACCTTGCCGACGACTGGTTCTCCACCCACGACATCCACATTCACGTTCCAGCAGGCGCGGTGCCCAAGGACGGCCCCTCAGCCGGGATCGCGATGGCCGTCGCGCTTGCCTCCCTGGTGGCCACCAAGCCCGTGTCCAGTGATGTCGCGATGACCGGCGAGATCACCCTGACCGGTCAGGTGCTTCCGATCGGCGGCCTCAAGGAGAAGGCGCTCGCCGCCCAGCGCGCGGGGATCAAGCGCGTGATCGTCCCCGACCGCAATGAGGGTGAGGTGGCCGAGATCCCGGAGCACGAGCGCGAGGGCCTCGAGTTCGTCTACGTGGATCGCATCGAGAAGGCGCTCGAAGCGGCGCTCGAGCGCTAGTCGCGGCCCGCGCCGGGGGTCACGGGATTCCCCACTACGCGGGTGGGTACGCGGGTATAAGCTCAGCACCGCCACGGAAGACGACGCAATTTAGGAGAGGAAGCATGGCCAAGAACACGAGAACCGGGCGGGCACGCGACGCGGCAAAGTCGGCGGGCTCCAACCCGTACATCAAGCGGCTGGTGGAGGACGAGGAGCTGCGCGAGAGCATCAGGGCCGCGTTCGAGGCGGCCAGGCACGCGTACTCGCGGATGTCGAACGGCAACGGCCCGGTCAACGCCGTGATCGACGACAAGAAGATCCACCGCGATCTCAAGACGGCCGCCGAGAACCTGCGTGACGCTTCCGACCGCCTGCGCGGCAAGCAGCGCGACAGCCACTGGGGCCGGCTGATCCTCATCGCGCTCGCGGGCGCCGCGCTCGCGATCATCCTCAGCGAGGATCTCCGCAAGGCCGTGCTCGACAAGCTGTTCGGCGCCGAGGAGGAGTTTGAGTACACCTCCATGACGACGCCGGCTCCCGAACCTGCCGCCACCGAAGGCTAGCCCTGCGCCGTTCGCCGGCACTCGCGCCCCGTGAGAACCGGCGCGCGGTTCCGTCGCTTCAATTAGCGTAGGCCGCACCGCGCCCCAAGACGGGGTGGGGGGTAATCGGGGAGCCAACGGGGAGATGAGTCTTCCGACAGCGCAGCAGCGGCCCGCGCCGGCCCGCGCGCGCGTGCGCGGACGCTCTCTGAGCGGCGAGCGGGCAACCCGGATCGTGGAGGCGATGCGCGAATCGGTTGCCGAAGTCGGCATCGCGGGCTCCACCTTCGAGCGGGTCGCCGCGAAGGCGGGCGTCAGCAGAGGGCTGCTCCACTACTACTTCGGCACCAAGGAGCGCCTGGTCATCGAGATTTTGCGCCGCGACTCACGCCTGCGGATGGAGATGCTCGACGCCCCGCTGGAGCGAGCCCAGACGGTCGACGAGGTGATCGAGGTTCTGGTCTCCGGCGCCGCCGACCTTGCGAGGGACCAGCCCAGCTTCTACGCCGTCCTGTTCGAGCTCTTCGTCGCGGGTCGGCGCAACCCGGAGATCCGACGCGAACTGGCGGAGCTCTACGACGCGGCCCGGACCCACGTCGCGGCGGCGCTGCGACGGAAGCAGGCGCAGGGGGTGCTGGCGCTGCGCTTCGACGCTGAGACCGTGGTCAGCTACCTGTTTGCCGCCACCGACGGAGGCGTGATGCAGGCCTTCACGGATCCCGACCGCGACTTCACCGGCATGCGCTCCAGCGGGATGGAGGTCGCCCGCTTCCTGCTCGACACACGCGCGTGATGCATCTCACATAGGCGCGGGTCATGCGTCGCCCGGTGCTCTCGGTGACGGCGGCCGGGGCGGTGCTGTTGGCGCTGGCGCTTCCGGTCCTGTGGATGGAGACCGGTACGGGCGCGCTGGACCAGTTCCCTTCCGACCACGACGTGGTGGTCGGGAACGAGATCGCAGCGGAGGCAACCGGCGGTGGCGGCAACTCGGTCGAGGCGGTGGCCACGTTCGAGGGCGGCGGGCTGCCGGACCCCGCGAAACCCCGTCGCCACGGCCGAGCTCGCAAACCGCATCGCAGCCGACCCGGACGTTGCGGAGGTGGCGAGGCCCGAGGCCGGCGACGGCACCGCGCTGATCGCGGCGACGCCGGTGGGCGCCAGCGATTCGGAGGAGTCCTACGGGCTGGTCGAACGGCTGCGCGAGCAAGTCATTCGGGCGTCGGCGCTCGCCGAACGGGCCGAGGTCGCAGTGGGAGGGGAGACGGCGAGAATCGTCGACGTCCGCGACCAGATCGACGACTCGATGTGGAAGATCATCGCGTTCATCCTCGGGTTCTCGTTCGTGGTCCTGATGATCATGCTGCGCTCGCTGGTCCTGCCCCTGAAGGCGATCCTGATGAACCTGCTCTCGATCGGCGCGGCCTACGGCGTGCTCGTGATCGTGTTTCAGTGGGGGTGGCTGGACGGCTTTCTGGGCTTCGAGTCAACCGGCGCCATCGACACGCTGACACCGCCGCTGGTACTCGCGGTCGTCTTCGGACTCTCGATGGACTACGAGGTGTTCCTGCTGTCGCGGATCAGGGAGCGCTACGAGGCACACGGCGACAACAAGCGGGCCGTCGCGGAGGGTCTCGCCTCGAGCGCTGCGACGATCTCCTCGGCGGCCCTGATCATGACCTCGGTGTTCGCGGTGTTCGTGCTCACCGGCGTGCCCTCGATCAAGGAGCTTGGCCTCGGCAACGCCGTCGCGATCGCGCTCGACGCGACCCTCGTGCGACTCGTGCTCGTGCCGGCGGCAATGCAGCTGATGGGACGCTGGAACTGGTGGCTCCCGGGTTGGCTCGATCGCCTGCTGCCGGACCTCGGCTTCGAGTCGGGCCGCCGACCCGGGCGCGGGGACCAGTCGGCCCCGGCTCAGGCGTAGCCGTCGGGCTCCAGCACACAAGGGCAGGTAGCGAGAGCAGCCCCCGTGGCCTCGTGCAGCGAGGGTCACTGACTCCTCCTTCGTTGCCGGCCGGGGTTCTACGGGCGCGCGACGCGCATTTGGTGCGCGACCGGCGGCCTAACTCCGGCGCGCCTGTGCCGCGTCAGCCCAGCTTGGAGGGGCGGCCAGGAAAGACCTTGGCCATCCGCCACAGGTCCCGCAGGCTGCCGTGCGGGCGGATTCGCCGCCGCAGCATCGCCCGCCGGGGATCGCCGCCGTGAGTGGTCACCCCGATCCAGTCCGCCCAGGTCGACTCCAGGGTGAGGTCGGGGTTCGGCGCCTCCCCCGGCGCCGCCTGCGTCGAGCCGTTGTCGATTCGAAGGTGCCACGGATCGGCGTCGGAGAATCGCCACTGGATGGTCAGCGGCTTGCCGTTGATCGCGTCGGCACGGGCTGAGCGGGCGATGACGTCGAAGAAGATCTCCTGGACCTCGGGCGAGGAGTCGGGCCGGCTGTTGGGTTCGCCCAGCACGCCGGCACGCATCAGCTTGATCTGGCGGCGCGCGATCTCCTCGGGCTCGAGCTCGATGTCAACGGGAAACACCCCTGGCATGTCCTCCAGCGGATACCCGATGGCGCGCCACTTCGTCAGCACAGAGCGCATGCCGAACGCGTAGATGTCCTCGAGCTCGAACCCCCAGCAGCGCGTGTACGCCAGGTCCCAGCCGGGGGGCGTGAAGACCGCGAGCGAGTAGGGCATCACCTCGGCGAGCAGCTCGGCGACCGCCTGCTTGCACTCCTCGGATTCGGCGAACATCTCCGACAGCACCTTGACCCCGAAGCCGATGTGGCGCTGCTCGTCGCGCGAGACGTTGCGCATCCCAGCGCTGAAGCCCGGCAGCGTGCCCGACTTGACGAAGTAGTCCTCGATGAAGTGCTGGCCCGGCTGGGCGAGCGTGGCCTCGACGACCAGGTGGTAGAGCGCGATCGCCCTCGCGAAGTTGGGCAGCGAGCGGTCCTTGCGCAGGTCGGCCGCCATGCGGTCGAGCCGGTCGAAGAGGTTGCGGTAGCCCCATCCGAGCTGCGGCTTTGTGTAGGAGAGGGTCGTGGCCAGGTCGCCCGTGGCACCGATCACCTCCGAGAAGAAGCGGTGGAAGAAGACGGCGTGGCGGGCCTCGTCGACCTGCTGCGTAGCGAGGAAGTACTTCTGCTCCTCCTTCGGCGCTGCGTCGATGTACGGGGAGAGGTTCTCGGTGACGGAGTCCTCGCCGTAGAAGAACATCGAATAGACCCAGAGCGCCGACTTGCGCTGGATCTCCGTCAGCGCCTCCCAGCCGTCCCGGTCCGGGGCAAAATCGATCTCATAAGCGCTCCAGTTGCCGTCTTCCCAGCGCCTGTAGAGGTCGGTGTAAGAGATCTGCTGGGCGGTCCTCGCCCCGTCCTTCTGCGCGACGCTCATCCGCTGCTCCTCGCTTGGCGACCGTTACATCGATCGGTGACGAAGTCTAGACCCCTGCCTCGAACGCACCAAGCGGTGTGTGACGGAGATCACACTTGACTGCCTCGGTAGCGTCGGGGTACCCATGGCGCCGCTCTGCAGCCACCTCGACCAGATCGCGATCATGCCGCCCGATCCGGACGACGTGGTGGGCTGCGAGGAGTGCATGAAGACGGGTGACCGCTGGGTCCATCTGCGCGTGTGCATGACCTGCCGCAAGGTCGGTTGCTGCGACTCGTCTCCCAACAAGCACGCGAGCGCGCACGCTCGCGCCGAGTCGCATCCGATCGTCCGCTCCGCCCAGCCCGGCGAGAGTTGGCTGTGGTGCTATGAGGACGAGGTCGCGTTCGAGCTCGACTTCGGCTCCGGTGGCGCGGCGTGAGGAGCTGGTCGGTCGAGCCCGGCCATGCCGCTGCCCAGTTCACCGCTGTGCACATGATGGTCACGTGGGTGACCGGCGCGTTCAAGGACGTGCACGGGCGGGTGCTGTTCGATCTCGACGAATGCATGGCGACGACGTTCGAACGCACGATCGACGTCACGAAGCTGTGGACCGGCGAGCCCCACGCGACGACCACTCACTTTCAAAGGGGGTCTCGGAGCTGACGATCCGTCGGGTGACGAACGACGTTCCACTCGACATCGCCTGCCTCGGCCAGTGGAAGACGCCCTATTGGGAGGGCGACGTTAACCGGGGAGAGATGACGCGAATCGGCTTCGCGCTGACGACCAAGGTCAACCGCCAGGACTGGGGCGTGAGCTGGAACGACGAGCTGCGGAGGCGGTGTCGTGGCGTCGAACCAGATCGGGGTTGCGATCGACGTCGAAGCGACCCTCGACGAGGATCTGCGGGCCGTCGGCCTCGAGGGCGCGGTCTACTCCGGGTAGTCGGAGATCCGCCACCAGAGGCTGCGCTCAACCCCGAAATGCAGCAGCGGACCGGGGGGTGTGCGCTCCCGGTACTGGGGATACCTGACGCCGAGAGCGTCCAGCACTTTGTCGTGGCCGGCTAGGTCGACGAGGTGAACGCGGCCGAGCAGCTGCACCCAGGCGAGGTGCTCCCAGGCGTCGTCGTAGACGTCCACGCAGAGGGCGACCTCGGGCCGGCGCCGAATCCAGCGCACCCGCGCGGGCTCGGGAGCCCGCTTTGGCTTGGTGTCGATCACGCCCCAGACCGCGTCGTCTGCGATGGCGTAGACGATCGGCAGGACGCGCGGGCGATCGTCTTCGTCGAGGTAGGCGAGCCGCGCGACCCGCTCGGCCTCGAGCATGCCCAGCGCCCAGTCGGGTAACTCCCGTAGCGTCACCGACCAAGCGTAGGCGAGCGAGAGGAGACCTCACTCGAGGTCACGACGCGCGCTGAGTTGACCATGCATGTCATGGTCGATCCCGCGTTCGTCGGAGGAGAGCGCGCAGGTCCCGTGCCAGCTGAAGCTCGTCGCGCTGAAGCTGCCTCCACGTAACCCGGATCACAGTCCAGCCATGAGCGGCGAGTGCGCGATCACGCGCGCGATCAGCCTCAAACGCGCTCGCCGTCCCGTGGAACGTTCGGCTGTCCAACTCGACGATGAGCCGCGACTCCGGCCAAACACAATCCGCTTCGATGTCCATGCCCCCGACTTGCGTGTGGACGTTGCGGCGAGGAGGAGGGAGTTGATGCCGGCGAAGGAACCTCGTGAAGACAGCCTCGAGCTCGCTGCGCGTGATGCCGGTGCCATATCCGGCGTCGGCCAGGATCGCGCGTAACGTGGCGTTTCCACGGCGTTTCGGGTGACGGTCAAGTAGGGCGGCCAAGCCGTCCACCGTGACAAGCCCCCTTACTTGCCCTTCGCGAAAGGCGCGCGCGGCGAACGACCTGGGTACGACGGTGGTCAAGTCGAGGAGCGTTCGGGGCACGATGGTGACCGGGATCCCCATGCGCACGGTGATCTCCTCGGGTCGGAGAAGGCTTCGGTGGGCGAGGATGCCCGGCCCCGGGCTCCGCGCGACCGGAACGGTCACCTCGACCATGCTGGAGCTGGGTGGGAGGAGCTGCCAGAGGGCAGCGGCCGAGCGGTGGCTCAGCACCGCCCCACGACTTGCCCCGAGCACGCCTGCCAGCCAGTGACCCGCCTGCGTGAGCGCCTGGTGGCCCACCGCGTACACACCGCGGTGGATCCGGTGGAGGCGGCCAGCGCGAAGCCGGTGCTCAATCGCGCCTCGTTGGAGGCCGAGGTCCGCGAGTTGTCTTCGGGTGAGGACGCCATGCTGAGCGGCGGCCAGCTCGGCGACCGCGAGATCCGGTCCATCCCGACGCGCGCTGGACTGACCGTGCATGTCATGGTCAATCCCGCGTTCGTCGCTGATGCCCTGGCGCTAGCGCAGCTTGGGTGACGTCCAGGGTTCCTCGAGGCGCGCGGCGAGCAGGTCGGCGAGTTCGTCGGCGGGCACTCGCTCCTGCTCGAGCGAATCGCGATCACGCAGGGTCACCGTGTCGTCTTCGAGCGTCTGCCCGTCGACGGTGACTCCCCAGGGGGTCCCGATCTCGTCCTGGCGGCGATAGCGGCGCCCGATGGAGCCGCCCTCGTCGAACTCGGCCGGGATTCGTCGCCGAAGCGAGTCGAAGATCTCCCGCGCCCGCTCGGGCATACCCTCCTTCGACACCAGCGGCAGCACCGCGACCTTGACCGGCGCCATCCGCGGATGCAGGCGCAGAACCGTGCGCTTGCGCCCCTCGACCTCCTCGACGTCGTAGGCGTCAACCAGGAATGCGAGCGCGGCGCGGTCGACGCCCGCGGCCGGCTCGATCACGTGGGGCACGTACGACTCGCCGGTCTCCTGGTCGAAGTACTCGAGCTTCTCGCCGGAGAACTTGGCGTGCTGAGTGAGGTCGAAGGCTCCGCGGTTGGCGATCCCCTCGAGCTCCGACCATCCCATCGGGAACAGGTACTCGATGTCCGAGGTGGCCGACGAGTAGTGGGACAGCTCGTCCGGCCCGTGCTCGCGCAGCTGGAGGTGGTCGGGGCGGATGCCCAGGTCGGTGTACCAGCGCATCCGCTCGTCGAGCCAGTGCTGGTGCCAGTTCTCGGCCTCGTCCGGAGGGACGAAGTACTCCATCTCCATCTGCTCGAACTCACGGGTCCGGAAGATGAAATTCCCGGTCGTGATCTCGTTGCGAAACGACTTGCCGATCTGGGCGATCCCGAACGGCGGCTTCTTGCGGGCGAACTGGAGCACGTTCTTGAAGTTGATGAAGATCCCCTGGGCGGTCTCCGGGCGCAGGTAGGCGACCGACGCGGAGTCCTGCACTGGCCCGACGTGGGTCTCGAACATGAGGTTGAACTGACGCGCCTCGGTGAGCTCGCAGTCGTCGGTTTCGCCCGGGTGCTTCGACGGCTTGCGGCCGCACTCGGCTTCGTCTAGCTGGTCGGCGCGAAAACGCAGCTTGCAGGTCTTGCAGTCGATCAGGGGGTCGGTGAACCCCTCCAGGTGTCCCGACGCCTCCCACACCCGCGGGTGCTGGATGATCGCCGAGTCGATCGCGACGATGTCGTCGCGGTCATACAGCATCGAGCGCCACCACTCCGCCTTGACGTTGTTCTTGAGCAGGACCCCGTAGTGGCCGTAGTCGTAGGTCGAGCCCACGCCGCCGTAGATCTCGGAGGAGGGGAAGATGAAGCCGCGCCGCTTGCAGAGCGCGACGATCTCATCGAGCGTGGGGTCCGTGGCCGTCGCCATTGGCCTGGAACCTACCGGCCTGCCGAGTAAGGTTGGCGGCCCATGCCCATCTACGAGTACCGCTGCAACAACGGCCACACCTTCGAGGTCTTCCAGCCGATGGCGGACGATCCCGTCGCGACGTGTGAGGTCTGCGGGGCGCCGGTCGAGCGGGTGTTTCACCCCGTCGCGGTGCACTTCAAGGGTTCCGGCTTCTACACAACCGACTACGCGCGCAAGGGCGCCGCCAAGGCGGCGGATGACGGCGGCGAGAAGAAGGACGGGGACTCGGAGTCGAAGCCGAAGTCCGACTCGACGTCCGATTCGAAGACGACGGCCGGCTCGTCGAGCTCCGACGGCTGACCGCGCGGGATAATCCGGTCGTGCGCAAGGTCAACATCGCCTCTCCCGAGTTCACGTACGACGAGAGCGACCCCGACGGCTTCCGTGCCGGGATGTTCCGCTTCGGGCCGCTCGTGGGCGCGGCAAAGCTCGGAGCCAGCGTCTACGAGCTTCCCCCCGGCGAGGCGATCTGCCCCTACCACTACGAGGTGGGCGAGGAGGAGTGGCTGCTGGTGCTCTCAGGCCGGCCCACCGTTCGGCACCCTGAGGGCAGCGACCAGCTCGAGCCGTGGGACGCGGTCTGCTTTCCAGCAAGCAAGGAGGGCGCTCACTCGGTTCGCAACGAGACCGACGAGACGGCGCGGGTGCTGATGTGGTCCGAGGTGATCCACCCGACGGCCACCGTCTACCCCGACAGCGACAAGATCGCGATCTGGACAGGTGGCGACCGCAGCGACGACCTGATCACGACCCGCTCCAGCGCCGTCGACTACTTCCACGGCGAAACCACTGCCCCGGACGCCGAGAACGGCGCTCCCTAGCCGCCCGGAGAGCAGGCGGGCTGGCGCGGCGGGTCGCCGCCGAGCACCTCCTCGACCTTCCGCTGGCACTCCTCCTGGGGAATGATCAGCGGATCCGAGAGCGACTGAGGCTGCAGCACCTCCGAGCCGCTGCCGCCGATCGCTGCCGAGAGCACGAGCTGGGGCATCGTCAGCGCTCCCATGCTGGACACGAACGCCTTGGGCGCGTTCCAGCCGATGATCGGACCCTTGATGAAGTTGTAAGGGAGCCGCGTGATGCTGGTCAGCCGCCCCTTGATCCCGTCGATGATCACCTGCTGGAACTGGGCGCGCTCGAGGTCGCTGCCCGTGAACTGGCCGGTGCCGCAGGAGTTCGCGCGGGTGCGGGCGAGGGTGATCGCCTCGAACCCGTTGAGCGTGTGCTCTCCCGCGTCGAGGTTCAGGTTGAAGGCACCGTTGGAGACGTTCGAGCAGACGTCGGTCGGGAGGTCGACCTCGATCCCGCCCAGCGAGTCGATGAAGTTCCGAAAGCCGTCGAAGTCAACGATCGCGAGCTGATCGATGTCGATCCCCAGGAAGTTCTCGACCGTGCGGATCGTGAGCTTTGCGCCGCCGAACGCGTAGGCGGCGTTGATCTTGTCGGCGCCGCGGCCGGGGATCTCAGCCAATGTGTCGCGCGGGATTGAGAGCTTGCGGAAGGTGCCCCGGCCGGCGCGCACCACCATGATCGTGTCGGATCGCACCCCCGCACATCCCTCCGGCGCCGTCCTGCCCTCGCCCGCGGCCTCCAGGCACTTCTTCGACGCCGCTTCCTCGGGGCCCGCGAAGGCTCCCGAGCGGATGTCCGTGCCGAGCACGAGGATGTTCTGCGGGCTGACGAGCATGAACGGGTTGCCGTCCAGCGCGTCGGCGGCGCCGTCGGCCAGCTTGAACTTCTGCAGCTGCGCCGAAACGGCGAAGGCCAGGAAGCTGAGCAGGATCCAGGCGAGGGCGGCGATGCCGACCCACTTTGCGACGCGCCGCCAGAGCGGGCGCTCGGTCTCGGGCGCCTCCTTCTTCTCGCCGCGGCCGACACCACGCCTCAGGCGCTCCCGGAGCCCCTCGAGGTCGGGCTTGCCGAAACGGTCGCGCAGGCGCGGCCGCGAGCGGTAAACCGTGTAGTCGGGGCGATCCGGACGCTCGGGTCGATCGCCGCTGTCGCCGCCACTCACCGTCGCGGCGCCTGCCGGGAGTGGCTAAGCGGGCTCATCGTGAGCTATCAATACTCCATGGCCACCGAGGAGTCCTGCCCGCCGCCTGCCCGAACGTGAGCGGCGGGATTGCAATCGGCGCCGATCTCGGGGGCACCAAGATGCTCGTTGGAGCGGTCGACGCCTCCAGCAAGGTGCTGAGCGAATCGACCGAGAAGACGCTCGGGCGCACGGCCGACGAGATCCTCGACACCCTCGAGGTCGAGCTGCGAGAGGCGCTGGCGGTGGCGCCCGGAGCGGTCGCGGTCGGCTTGGGCATCCCGGCGACGATCGATCGCAGGCGCGGGTTCGCGATCTCCGCCGTCAACCTGCCCATGATCGAGATCCCGGTCCGCGACCTGATCGCCCACCGCATCGGGATCCCGACCTTCGTCGACAACGACGCCAACTGTGCGGCGCTGGCCGAGCATCGCTTCGGCGCCGGGCGCGGCACGCGCAACATGGTGCTGCTGACCATTGGAACCGGAATCGGAGGCGGGTTGGTGCTCGAGGGCGAGCTGTATCGCGGCTCCACCGGCGCAGCAGCCGAGCTGGGCCACGTCGTCATCGACCAGGACGGCCCCCCCTGCCAGGGCAACTGCCCCAACCGGGGCTGCGTCGAGGCGCTGGCTTCGGGTACGGCGCTGGGGCGCGAGGGGCGTGCTGCGGCTGAGGGCCATCCGGACAGCGCCCTCGGCAGGCTGCTGGCCGCTGGGACCGAGATCGACGGCCGGGCCGTCACCGACGTTGCGCTCGAGGGCGATGCGGTCGCCCGCGACGTCGTCGCCCTGATCGGCCGCCGCCTGGGCGTCGCGCTGTCCAGCTTGGCCAACATCTTCGAGCCCGACACCTTCGTGATCGGCGGCGGTGTGATGCGCCTGGGCGAGCTGCTGCTGGAGCCCGCCCGCGCGGAGCTTCGTGCCCGCGCGCTGCTGCCTCAGAACGAGACCCCCGTGGTCGCGGCCGGGCTCGGTCCCGAGGCGGGGATGATCGGGGCGGCGCGCATGGCGCTCGAGGAGGCCCACCGGGTGGCCGAGGAGATCCACTAGTGGTCTCGTCCGTGAGTACAGGCGTGCTTGGGCGCGCAAAAATCGAGCCTGGGGAGGACGCAGGGAGGCCGAATAGCTCGGCCTATTCGGCCGACCGAGGACGAAGCCAGGCGACGATTTGCAGCCGCTTCAAGCCCGGCTGTACTTGCGGAGGGGACCACTAGTGCCCGGTCGCCTGACGGTGTGCCCCACCCCGATCGGCAACCTGGAGGACCTCAGCCCCAGGGCCCGGCGCGCGCTCGCCGACGCGGATCTCGTCGCCTGCGAGGACACGCGGCGCACGGGGCTGCTGTACGAGCGCCTCGACATCCCTCGGCCGCGGCTGGTCTCAAACCACGAGGGCAACGAGGCCGAACGCGCGACTCAGATCGCCCAGCAGATCGAGCGGGGGGCGCGGGTTGTGCTGGTCAGCGACGCGGGCACCCCGCTGATCTCCGACCCCGGCTTCCGGCTCATGCGCGCTTGCCTCGAGCGCGGGCTCGACGTCGAGGTTCTGCCGGGTCCCTCCGCCGTGACCACCGCGCTCGTCGCCTCGGGGATCCCCGCCCCGCGGTGGCGCTTTGAGGGCTTTCTGCCCCGCCGTGCCGGCGAGCTCGAGCGCGTGCTGCGATCGACCGAAACGGTGGTGGCCTTCGAGTCGCCCCGGCGCCTGCCCGACTCGCTCGCGGCCCTGGGCGCACTGGCTCCCGACCGCCCTGCCGCGGTCTGCCGCGAGTTGACGAAGCTGCACGAGGAGATCGTCCGCGCGCCGCTCGGCGAGCTCGCCCGGCGCTTTCGCGACGAGGTCAAGGGGGAGATCGTGGTCGTGATCGCCCCCGCCGAGTCCGCGCCGGCCGGCGGTCCGGACCTCGCCTTCGCGGTCGATGCGCTGCGCCGATTGGTCCAGTCGGGCGCGCGGCCACGTGCTGCCGCGAGCGTTGTCGCCGCTCTCACCGGCACGCGGGCCAATGATCTCTACCGCGCCCTGACTGGCCGGGAGCCGCGCGAGTAGGGTTCTCACGCACGGGTTGGAGGTAAATCGCCTGACGCAAGCGGGGTCTCGGCTTAACCGAGAACCGCGACTAGCGGAGAGGGTCAACGGTTAGCATGCCGACTGGATACAGGGTTAGCCGGGGCGCGGGCCCCGGTCGGGAACGGTAAGGATGGCCTCCCGGACGACGGAGCAGGAAGCTCGCTTTTCACAGCCCAAGCGCGCGTTCGCGCGTGTCGTTGGTCTGGGGGCGCTGGTCGCGGCAGCGGTGCTGGCGGCCCTGCTGCTGCTCGGCTCAGGCGGCAACGGCCACACCTACGAGCTGCTGTTCGAGACTGGGGGTCAGCTCGTTCCCGGCAACGAGGTGCAGGTGGCCGGCCAGCCCGTGGGCACGGTCGACGAGATTACGCTCACCGACGACGCCCAGGCAAAGGTCACGATCACCGTCGACGACCCGTTGACCGAGGGCACAACGGCGCTGGTGCGCGCGACCTCGCTCTCCGGCATCGCAAATCGCTACGTGTCGCTGGCTCCCGGACCGAGCGACTCTCCGGAGCTCGAGGACGGGGCGACGATCCCGGCCGACAGGACCACCTCGCCAGTCGACCTAGACCAGCTCTTCAACGCCTTCGACGAGCGCACGCGCAAGGGCCTCCAGGACGTGATCCAGGGCTCGGCCGCGATCTACGCCGGCGATCCCGCGAAGGCCCGCGAGACCTACAAATACTTCGCCCCGACCCTGCAGGCCAGCGAGCGCCTCCTGGCCGAGCTGACCCGCGACCAGCGCTCGTTCGGCCGCTTTCTGACCTCCGGCGCCAGCGTCTTCGGCGCCCTGGCCGAGCGCCGCGACGACCTGTCGGCGCTGACCCAGAACGGAAACGAGGCAATGGCCGCAATCGTGCGCGAGAACCGGGCCTTCGATCGCTCGCTGTCCGCGCTGCCGCCGGCCATGCGCCAGGCCAACAGCACCTTCGTCAACCTGCGCGCCGCGCTCGACGACCTCGACCCGCTGGTCGCCGACACGAAGGTGGTCGCGCCCGACCTGGCGCCGTTCCTGCGTGACCTGCGGCCCGTCGCCCGCAAGGCCGTCCCCGTGGTCCGCGATCTGAAGCTGGCGATCAATCTCGACGGCAAGAACAACGACCTCACCGATGCGCTTCGGGACCTGCCTGACGCCAACCGCTCGGCGCGCAATGCGGTGCCGAACACGATCGAAGGGCTCGACGCCTCGCAGCACTTGATCGAGTTCATGCGGCCCTACTCGCCGGATCTCTTGGCGCTCGTAGGCAAGATCGGTACGGCCACGGGGTACTACGACGTCAACGGGAAGTACATCCGTGCCCAGCCGGCGGGCGCCAACCTCTTCGACTACAACGAGGCCACCGAAGAGCTCGAGCCGATCCCGACGACCCAGCAGTTCGACGCCTACTCGGCGTTCCCGTTGGGCCCGTTCACCCGCTGTCCGGGCGGCAGCACCCAGGCGAACGCCGGCTGGCCGGCTCCGACCGACCACCCCTTCCTCGACGACGGCGCGCTGACCGGCGAGTGCGAACCCGCCGACGTGCCACCGGGGCCATGAGGCGAATCGCGCTCATCGCCGGGGTCGTCGTGGCCATCGCCGCGATTGTGGCGACCGGTGCGATGGCCGGCGACGGCGAGGGGGGCGATTACGAGGTCAGGGCGATCTTCGACAGCGCCGGGTTCCTGGTGCCCGGCGAGGACGTGAGGATCGCCGGCGCCAACGTCGGGACCGTGGCCGAGGTCGACGTGACCGGCACCGACGACGCCGTCCATGAGGACGGCCGCCCCGACCCTGGCAAGGCCGTGGCGGTGCTGAACATCTCCGACGAGGGCTTTCAGGACTTCCGCACCGACGCCTCCTGCCTGATCCGCCCCCAGTCCCTGATCGGCGAGAAGTACGTCGAGTGCGAGCCCACTCAGCCGCGCGCGCCCGGAACAGTCGCCCCGCCCCCACTGGAGGTGATCGGCGACGACGAGCCGGGTGAGGGACAGCACCTGCTGCCGTTGGAGCGCAACGGCAAGGCCGTCGACCTCGACATCGTCAACGACGTGATGAAGGAGCCGTACCCCGATCGCTTCCGGCTGATCCTCAACGACCTGGGAGCGGGCCTGGCCGCGCGGGGCGAGGAGCTCGCCGAGATCGTCGAGCGCTCCAACCCGGCCCTGCGCGAAACCAACGAGGTGCTGGACATCCTGGCGAGCCAAAACCGCGCCCTCAGCAAGCTGTCGAGCGACTCCGACTCGATTCTCTCGGCGCTCGCCCGCGAGCGCGAGAGCGTGGTGGGCTTCATCAACGAGTCGACCGTGGTCGGACAGGCAACGGCCGAGCGCCGCGCCGATCTCGAAGCGTCGATCGCCAAGCTGCCGGGCTTCCTGCGCGAGCTGCGCTCGACGATGACCCAGCTCGAGCGCTTCGCGGATGCGGCGACGCCTGTGTTCGCGGACCTCGGCCGGGCCGCGCCGTCACTCACCCGCGCCAGCCGAGCGCTGGGGCCGTTCTCGAGCGGGGGCATCCGGGCGCTTACAACGCTGGGTGACGCAGCCGACGAGACGGCGGCGCCGCTGGTGGCCTCCGATCCGGTGATCCGGCAGGTTCGCAACCTCGCCAAGGACGCAAAGCCGGCGACGAAGAAGCTAGCGCGGACGCTGGCGACGCTGCGCAAGACCGGCGGTTTCGAGGGGTTCCTGGAGACGCTGTTCGGCGTCGGTGGGGCCATCAATGCCTTCGACAACTTCGGGCACTTCGTTCGGGCCCTGATCCCGACGAACAGCTGCTTCGACTACACGTCGAGGCCGCAGCCTGGCTGCGGCGCGAACTTCTCCACCTCGACAGCCGCCGCGGCCGCCGCCGCCAGTGCCGGCACCGAGAAGTTGCTGCGCGAGCTCGCGCGCTCGGACCGCGCGCGTGAAGCGCGACGCACCCCGGGGCTGGCAGCGGGCGCGACCCGGACGTTGATGGACTTCCTCCTCGGCGATCCTGCCGCCGATGGCCAGGGCGATTCCGAGGCGCCGTCGCACCCTGAGCTGGCGGTACCGGGCGAGGACCAGCCCGAGCCGGACGCTGAGCCGGAGACGGGAGGCGCGGGGCAATGAGGACCAGCCGCACGAGCGTCATCGCCTCGAGCCCGACGATGGTCGGGGCGGTCACTGTGCTGATCGTGATCGTGGCCATATTCCTCGCATACAACGCCAACAGCGGCCTGCCCTTCGTGCCGACTTACCGGGTCTCGGCCGAGGTTCCGGACGCCGCCGCGCTGACACGGGGCAACGAGGCTCGGATCGGCGGCGTGCGGGTGGGCCTGATCGAGAACATCGAGCCGGTTCAAAACGAGGACGGCTCTGTGAACGCCGTGCTCGACCTGAAGCTCGACAAGGACGTCGAGCCGCTGCCGATCGACTCGACCGTGATCGTGCGCACCCGGTCGGCGCTGGGCCTCAAGTACCTGGAGATCAACCAGGGCACGTCTGACGAGGGCTATCCCGAGGGCGCCACGATCCCGCTCGCGTCGGCGCGGCCCGAGCCGGTGGAGATCGACCAGGTCTTGAACACGTTCGACGAGCCGACCCGCGTGGCGATCCAGGAGAACCTGTTCGAGTTCGGCAACGCGCTCGCGGGACGTGGGCTGGCACTGAACGAAGCGCTTGGAGAGCTTCCCCCGGTGCTGGAGGTCCTGCAGCCGGTGATGGCCAACCTCAGCGCTCCCAGCACCCAGCTGCGCCGGTTCGTGCAGGCGATCTCGGCGGCGGCTGCGGAGGTGGCGCCCGTGGCCGAGGTGCAGGCGCAGCTGTTCGTCGACCTCAACACCACGTTCGCCGCCCTCGCGCGGGTTGCGCGGCCGTTCATCCAAGAGACGATCTCCGAGTCGCCGCCCACCCTCGACGTCGCCACCGCCTCCCTGCCCGAGATCAGGCCGTTCCTGGGCCACAGCGCCGATTTGTTCACCGAGCTCCAGCCGGGAGTCCAGACTCTGGCCGACACCGCGCCCACGCTCGCCGACGCGCTGGAGGTCGGCGCGCCGGCGCTGAGAACATCGCCGCGCCTCAACCGGCAGCTCGCGCCCACCGCCCGGGCCCTGCAGCGCTTCAACGACAACTCCGCGGCTCGCTCTGGCCTGACGCGCCTGCAGCAGACGATGGACATCTTCGGCCCGGCGATCCGCTTCATCGCCCCAGCGCAAACGGTCTGCAACTACGGCTCGATCCTGGTCAACAACCTCGCCAGCGCGTTCAGCCAGGGAAGCGACGGCGGGCGCTGGCAGCAGGTCACGGTTTTTGAGCCGGCCGTGGGCCCGAACAACGAGGGGACGTTCTCCTCCGCGGCGGCCAACGGCGGCCCGGGCAGCGACATCGACAACTTCCTGCACTACAACCCCTATCCCAACACCGCCTCGCCGGGGCAGACCCGGGAGTGCGAGGCAGGCAACGAAACCTACGCCGTTGGCCAGCAGGTGATCGGCAACGTCCGCGGCAACCAGGGGACCAGCACGGCCGGCCAACTCGAGGGGCAGGGCTGATGGCGATCCTTCGCGGCCGCAAGGCTCCCTCCCCGCACGACGAGCAGGTCGCCGACCCGCGCATCTGGGGCCGGCACTACACCGGCCCACACCCGTGGGTCCTGGGCCTCGTCGTCGCGCTCATCCTGCTCGCGCTCACCTACCTCGCGTTCGCCAAGGAGGTGCCCTGGGCGGACGAGGGATACACGGTCAAGGCGACGTTTGAGAACGCGGCCACGCTCCGAGAGACCGCGCCGGTGCGCATCGCCGGAGTGAACGTGGGCGAGGTCACCGAGGTGGAGCAGCAGGGAGAAGCCGCCGAGGTCACCTTTACGGTGAACGAGGAGGGTCGCCCGCTTCACGCCGACGCCGAGGTGAGGATTCGCCCGCGCCTGTTCCTGGAGGGCAACTTCTTCCTCGACCTGCGCCCGGGCAGCCCAAGCGCGCCGGAGCTCGAGGACGGCGGCGAGATCCCGGTCACTCGGACCTCGACGGCGGTGCAGCTCGACGAGGTGCTGACCGCGCTTCAGACGCCCTACCGGCGTGGGCTCCAGCGCGCCCTTCAGGGATACGGCACCGCCCTGAACTACCAGCCGACGGCCGCCGACGACCTCACTCAGGATCCCGACGTGGCTGGCGAGACAGCGGCCCAGTCGCTGAGCGACGCGCTGCGCTACGGCGGCCGCGCGGGCCGCGGCACGGCGATCGTCTCCGAGGCCCTGCTGGGACGCAACCAGCACGATCTCTCGGGCCTGATCCGCTCCTCGGGCGAGACCTTCGCCAAGTTGGAGTCCTCGGAGTCGGCGCTTGGCGACCTGATCACGAACTTCAACGTCACCGTCGGCGCCCTGGCTGCGGAGTCGCAGAACCTCTCCGCCTCGATCGCCGAGTTGGCACCGACGCTGGACACCACCGAAGTCTCCCTCCGCCATCTGAGCGATGCCCTGCCGCCGCTGCGCACGCTCGCGGTCGAGGCCCGGCCCGGGATCCAGGAGCTCCCCGACACGATCGACGCTTTCGGGCCCTGGCTCGACCAGACAGAGCTTCTGCTTCGCGACCGTGAGCTCGGCGACATCGCGCGCTGGCTCAAGCAGGCCGGGCCGGGCCTCGGCAAGACCGCCGCCGGCTCGAAGCGGCTGTTCCCGCAGCTCAACCGGCTCGGGCGCTGCAGCACCGAGAACCTCGTCCCCGCGGCCGACACGGTGATCACCGCGGACGGGTTCGGGACCGGGCAGACGAACTTCGAGGAGCTGTTCTTCGGCGTCACGCAGCTCGTCGGCGCCGGCCAGCCATTCGACGGCAACGGCCCGTATTTCCGCCTGCAGACCGGAGGCGGCCCCGTCCTGGTCCAGAACGACAACCCCGGCGGCGGCTTCCGTAGGAACTTCAACTTCGCGAACACGATCGAGGCGCCGACTGGCGTCCAGCCCGCTCTGCCGAGCGGCTTCCCCCCCTTCCGGATGGACGTCAAGTGCCACACCAACGCCCTGCCCAACTTCAACGGGCCTCCCGCCGCCGCTGGGCCCCCAGACCTGACGCCCTCGCCATGACCCGAGCGATCAGAGAGCACCTGAGGGACTTCATCGCGGTCGCCGTTCTGTTCGTCGTCGGGCTCGCGGTCACTGGCCTGATCCTCTCCCAGCAGCAGGCGCCCTACCCCGAGTGGATCCCCTTCCTCGGCGACGAGCGCTTCGAGTTGAAGGCCGAGTTCGAGCCCGCCCAGGCGGTCACTCCCGGCCAGGGCCAGACGGTCAACATCGCCGGGGTCGAGGTGGGCGACGTGACCGAGGTCGAACTGGACGGCGGGAACGCGGTCGTGACCATGGCGGTACAGGAGGAGTACGCGCCGTTGATCCGCTCCGACTCGACGATGCTCCTGCGACCGCGCACGGGGCTTCAGGACATGACGATCGAGATCGACACGGGCTCCAGCGGCGAGCAGGTGGAGGAGGGAACCACGATCCCGCTCTCCCAGACCGAGCCGAACGTTCAGCCCGACCAGATCCTCGCCTCGCTTGACGGCGACACCCGCGCGTACCTCCAGCTGCTGATCTCCGGCGCCAGCGAGGGGCTCGGCGACCGGGGCAAGCAGCTCTCGGCAGGCCTGCGGCGCTTCGAGCCACTCGCGCGCGACCTCGCACGGCTCAACGGCGAGCTCGCCAAGCGGCGCGCCAACATCGCCGCCGCCATCACCAGCTTCCGCAGCCTCGCCGAGGCCCTGGCCCGCGAGGACACCCGACTGGCGGAGTTCGTCACCTCGCAGAGCGAGGCGCTTGCCGGATTCGCCAACCAGGAGGCCGCCTTGCGTGAGACGCTCCAGGAGCTGCCCAGCACCCTGCGGGTGACCCGCTCGGCGCTGGACAGCGGCAATCGTCTCGCGCTCGAGCTGGGCCCGGCCTCTCGCGAGCTGATCCCGGCGGCGCAGGCGTTTGCGCCCGGCCAGCGTGCGCTCCAACCGTTCCTCCGCGACACGGTGGCGCCGATCCGCGATCAGATCCGGCCCTTCACTCGGGAGGTCCGCCAGCCGATCAAGCATCTGAAGGGGGCGGCCGGCCCGCTGGGCGACACGACCCGCGCGACCGCACGCTCGGTGACCGACCTGAACCGCCTCTTCAACGCCTGGGCCTACAACCCGCCCGGCTCAGAGGAGGGCTTCCTGTTCTGGACCGCGTGGCTCAACCACAACGCCAACAACACCGCGATCCTCCAAGACGCCCACGGGCCCTTGCCCCGCGGGCTCGTTCTCCAGGGTTGCCAGACAGCGATCCTGGCCGAGAACCTGGCGATCGCACGACCCTTCATCCGCACCCTCCAGACGCTCACGAACGTCCCTCGGAGCGAAGTGATCTGCCCCCTCGACACCGGCTGATGGAGACTCGCCCACCGACAGTCACCCGGATCCTGGTCGCCGTTGGCTTCGCGCTGTCGTGCTTCGGACTCCTGCTATTCCTCTGGCTCGCGTTCGGAGGGCCGATCCCGCTGAGGCCCGAGGGCTATCGCTTTCAGGTGCCGTTCGACGAGGCCACCCAGCTCGCGGTCGAATCCGACGTTCGGATCTCCGGCGTCTCGGTGGGCAAGGTCAAGCGCATAGATCTCGACGACCAGGGCTTCGCCGAGGCGACGATCGAGGTGGACGAACGTTACGCGCCCGTCCCCTCCGACACCCGGGCGATCCTGCGCCAGAAGACCCTGCTCGGGGAGACGTACGTCGAGTTGACGCCGGGTTCCGACGACGCGCCGACCCTGCCCGAGGGCGGTGACCTCCCGGTCGCACAGGTCTCCGACGCCGTCCAGCTCGACGAGATCTTCCGCACCTTCGATGACCGCACGCGGGCAGCGTTCCAGGCGTGGATGCAGGGCCAGGCCGCGGCGCTACGAGGCCGCGGCGACGATCTCTCCGTCGCGATCGCCAGCCTCGACCCGTTCGCCGAGGAGGCCGATCGTGCCCTCCGGATCCTCGACACGCAGGAGGGGGCGGTGCGGCAGCTCGTCCGCGACGCGGGCGAGACCTTCCAGGCGTTGTCGGAGCGCCGCGGCCAGCTCAGCGGCCTGATCACCAACGCCCAGCAGGTGTTCGCGACCACCGCCGCCCGCAACGAGGACCTCGCCGACACGTTCGAGGTCTTCCCGACCTTCCTGCGCGAGTCGCGGACAACGCTCACCAGGCTGGAGGAATTCGCGCGCGACACGGACCCGCTTGTGCTGGCGCTGGGCCCGGCCGCCCGGGAGCTTCAGCCGACGTTGCTCGAGACCCAGCGCCTCGCGCCGCAGCTGAAGCGGTTCTTCATCGGCTTGCGGCAGACGAACGAGGCAGCGCCGCGCGGCTTCGCCGCCACTCGCGCGCTGCTCGACAAGCGCCTGCCCCCGTTGCTCACCCGCTTCAATCCCTGGCTGGCCCAGTTCAACTCGATCCTCGAGGTCATGAGGATGTACCGGCACGAGGTCACATCGCTGTTGGGCAACGTCGCGGCGGCGACCCACGGCGTGCTCGGGGTCGATCCCGTGACCGGCGCTGGGATCCACTACCTACGCACCGAGGCCCCGCTCGGCCCGGAGGCCCTGGCCGGGTACCCGCAGCGACTCCAGATCTCGCGCACCAATCCGTACCTGAAGCCGCTCTCGGCTCTCGACGTCCGCAGTGCCCTTGACTCCTTCGAGACCCGTCAGTGCGCCGGGGCGGTGAGCGCCTTCCTCGACCCGGCAACGCCGACCGACCCGGTCTTCAACGCCCGCACCGGAGGAGATGTTGCGGCGGCACAGGACTTCTTCGACCGGCTCCAGCAGTACGCCTTCGTCGACGTCCTCGACACCGACGACATCCCCGCTCCGCCGTGCAACCAGCAGGCCCCGTACGCCTCGATCGGCGTATCGCCGGAATCGAGCGATTATCTGCACGTCCGAGAGCAGCCGTGAGCCGGCTTGTGCCGCAACTTCCAGCGAATGTAGGGTTTACATCGAATGTGGCAGGCTCCGGTCTGCCCGATAGCAGCACCCCCCACCCCCCATCGAGGGAAAGGTCGAAACACTGGGCGCCAGACGCGCCCGCAGACAAGGAGGAGCAGTGGTACGTAAGTCACGTTTTGCGGTGGCGCTTGCGCTAACGCTTGCACTGGGCGTAGCCGGGCTCGCGTACGCCGGTGGCACCAACCCGGACGCCGACGCGTCCGTTGAGGGGCAAGTGACCAAGAAGAAGAAGCCGAGGCTCAGCCCGAAGAAGTTCAAGAAGGTCGACTTCCACACCGGGGTCGTCACTGTGGCTGACGTGACGGGAACCCAGGCCAACCCAGCGTCCGAGAAGATCTCGTTCGGCAAGAACATCAAGTTCAAGAACACGTCCGCCCCGGTCTGCACGACCGTGCCGGGACCGGGTTCTACTCCCGCACAGGCGCGGGCCGCATGTCCGGCGAAGTCGTTCCTGGGATCGGGCGGGGCCATCGTGCAGTTCCCGATCGATCCGCCCGGAAGAGTCACGGACACCGTGGTCTCGACCTTCAACGGCCCGGGCCCGAAGCAGATCCAGCTCCACACCTTCAGCAATGAGCTGGGTGCCGGAGTGCCAACCGTCTTGGGTACGATCGTCAAGGCCAACGAGGGCAAGAAGTACGGCAAGGCGCTATCCGTTCCGAATGCGCCAGAGACCGGGTCGTTCATGATCCAGCAGTTCGATACGGAGATCAGCAAGAAGAGCGGTGTCGTACGGGCTCGCTGCAAGTCCAAGAAGTTCTTCTGGAAGCGCGAGGCGACCTACACGGACGGCACCACGGATACCGCGACGCACTCGCAGAAGTGCAAGAAGAAGAAGAAGAAGTAACGCGCTTCTGAGTTCGGGTTCCGCGAAAGGGCGGCCCTCGGGCCGCCCTTTCGCTTTCGTTTCCGCCGCGGGCGTGAGGTAGCTTGCGCCACGATGGGTGCTCGGCCTCGGCCTTCCTGTGTCGCGGCGATGGCCGTCAGCGCGCTCGCTCTGTTTCCGCTTGTCGCTGCCTGTGGCGAGGACTCCACGAGCTACTCCAACAACCAGATCGTCGAGGCGCTGAGGCTCGAGGAAATCGACGATGCCTACGCGATCGACGGCGACCCGTTCTGCGAGGTGTCGAAGAAGCTGCTCAATGACGCGTCCGAGGTGGACGACGCGGGCGAAGCGGAGGAGCTGGTCATCTCCAGCGCGGAGGGCAACGTTGGGATCACCGCGGTTGCGCCGTTTGCCTGCGAGCGGGAGGCCAAGCAGGGCCTGAACAGACTCGACCCAAAGCCGAAGGAGGAGTAAGGGGGCTAGAGCAGGGTCTCCTGGCCCTTGGCGCCTCGACGGCGCCGGGGGATGCCGGCCGCCTCGGTGAGCGCAGCCTCGACGTCGGCCAGGATCGCGCGCTCGGAGCGCGAGGCGACGATCGGCTCGGTGAGACCGTCCACGTGCACGTACGTGCGCCGCCCCTCGCCGCGCTCGTTGGGTCCAAGTGGCACCAGCGCGAAGATCCGATCCGCGCGAACGAACCGCCCGTAGCCGAGCGAGACGAGCCTGGGGTCACGCTTGGTGGCCATCGCGACAAGCCTAGCCCCCGAGTCCTCTGTGTTGCGGGCTACTTTGCGGGCCAGCGGGCGCTCGGCGCGAGCCGACTCGGCGTCGGAGGCCTTGCCGAGCCACGGCATCCAGGCACCGGTGTGCTGTTCGTTGATGGCGGTGGCGGCGGTGAACTCCACGGGAGTCCGCTTGGGTCGTGGGCGCGTGCGACTCGAAACCGGACACCTATGCTGCGTTCCCGTGAGCTACTACGTCACCACCCCGATCTACTACGTCAACGGCGAGCCCCATCTTGGGCACGCCTACACGACGATTGCCGCGGACATCCTCGCCAGGCACATGCGGCAGCGCCGCGAGGACGTCTTCTTCTTGACCGGGACGGACGAGTTCGGCGAGCCGGTGGCACAGCAGGCGGAGCGCGAGGGAGTGACACCGCGCGAGCTCGGCGACCGCCTCGCTCCCCGCTTCCAGGAGATGGCGGCCAGGGTGGCGGCCACCAACGACTTCTTCATCCGCACCACCGACGAGGGGCACCAGAAGCGGGTGCAGGAGGTGGTGCAGCGGGTGTACGACAACGGGCACGTCTACGAGGGGCTCTACGAGGGCTGGTACTGCCCCCGGTGCGCCGACTTCAAGACGGAGTCGGAGCTCGGACCGAACAACACGTGTCCGATCCACGGCATCGAGCTGACTCGTGAGCGCGAGCAGAACTGGTTCTTCCGACTGTCGGAGTTCCAGGAGCCGCTCGAGCGGCTGTACGCCGAGCGCCCCGACTTCGTCCAGCCGGATTTCAGGCGCAACGAGGCGCTCGCCTTCATCCGCCAGGGCCTCAACGACGTCTCGCTGTCGCGTCGGACCCTGAAGTGGGGCGTTCCTGTTCCGTGGGACCCGGAGCAGGTGATCTACGTCTGGTTCGACGCCTTGCTCAACTACTACACCGCGCTGGGCTATGCGGGCGACGGCGAGGACCTGACCGACCGGTACTGGCCGGCCAACCACATCATCGGCAAGGACATCCTCAAGTTCCACACCGTCTACTGGCCCGCCTTCCTGCTCGCCGCGGGCGTTGAGGTACCGCGCACGGTTTACGTGCACGGCTACCTGTTGATGGGGGAGCAGAAGATGTCCAAGTCGCTGGGCAACGTCCTCGACCCGATCGACGTGATCGACCGCTTCGGAGCCGACGCGCTTCGCTTCTACTGCTTCCGCGAGGTGTCGTTCGGCCAGGACGGCTCGGTCTCTGCGGCGGGCTTCGAGCAGCGCTACGAGGCGGAGTTGGCGAACGACTGGGGCAACCTGGTGAGCAGAACGCTGGCGATGATCAAGCGTTACCGCGAGGGAGCCATCCCCGACGCCGAGCCCGACCCGGGCCTGCTTGAGGGCGACGATGGATTCGAGGGCCTCGACGGACTCGTCCGCGAGCAGCTCGACCGCTTCCAGATCACCGCCGCGCTCGAGGTGATCTGGTCGCGAGTGCGGCGGCTCAACCGCTACGTCGAGGAGCAGCGGCCCTGGGACCTGGCCAAGGACTCGTCCCAGGCCGAGCGGCTTGACACGGTGCTCTACAGCCTGGCGGAGGGGGTGCGCGTGCTCGCCCTGCTGTTGCTCGCGTACATGCCGGAAACGAGCGGCAGGCTCCTGGACGCGCTGGCCGAGGGCGACCGCGAGCTGGCGGCGTTTGGCTCGCGCGGCGGTGGCGCCCGGATCGACAGGATCGAGCCGCTGTTTCCCAAGGTCGAGGCCGAGCCGGCGGAGGCCGGCTAGCCGTTTCGACGCGTGCCGCCCGTCGGGTGATGGTCGACACGCACGCCCATCTCGGCCTCTGCGAGCCCGACGATGCCGACCTGGTCGCGGCGGCTGTGGACGCGGGCCTGAAGCGGATCCTCACGGTCGGAATCGATGTGGACGCCAGCCGGGAGGCCATCGCCGCCGCCGAGGCGCATGCCGAGGTGTTCGCGTGCGTCGGCTGGCATCCCAATGGCGCGGCTGGATTCGACGACGGCGCGGCGGCGGAGCTCGAGCGGATGGCCTCGCACACCCGGGTTGCGGCGGTGGGCGAAACGGGTCTCGACTATTACCGCGACCGGGCTCCGCGCGATGCTCAGCGCAGGGCGTTCGAGGCCCACATCGAGATTGCGCGCACGGTCGCCAAGCCGCTCGTGATCCACGTTCGCGACGGGGCGCAGTCGACCTCGGGAGAGGCGCTCGCCGACACCTTCGAGATGCTGCGTTGCGAGGCCGAGGGCGTGGCCGTTGTCCTGCACTGCTTCTCGGCGCCCGCTGAGCGCGTCGGCGAGACGGCCGCCGAGGGCTGGCACTGCTCGTTTGCGGGCAACCTGACCTATCCGAGCGCGGAGGGCCTGCGGGAAGCGGCGCGCGCCGTGCCGGACGAGCTGCTGCTCTTGGAAACCGATTCACCCTTCCTCGCGCCCCAGCCGGTCCGCGGCAAGCCCAACCAGCCGGCGAACGTCGTCGCCACGGCCCGCCGTCTGGCAGAAGTCCGCGGGGTCACCTACGAGGAGCTCGAGGTGCTGGTCGATGCGAACGCGGAGCGCCTGCTCCGGTGGTGAGGCTTGGCCAGAACTTCCTGGCGGATCGCAACCTCCTGGGGGCGATCGTGCGCGAGGCGCAGTTGGGGCCCGATGACGTGGTGCTGGAGGTCGGCGGTGGCGAGGGCGCGCTGACCGCCGAGCTGGCGCGGCACGTGCGTGCGGTGCACGTGGTCGAGTTCGACGAACGGTTGCGGCCGGCGCTGGAGGAGGTGGCCGCCGCGAACCCGGGCGTGGCGCTGCACTTCGCCGACGCGATGCGGATCGACCTGGGGGCGCTCGACCCCGAGCCAGATCGGGTCGTCGCGAACCTGCCCTACTCGATTGCCACTCCGTTGATCCTGCGCACGATCGCCGAGTTGCCTCGGGTCGAGCGTTGGACCGTGATGGTGCAGCGCGAGATCGCCGACCGGCTCCGCGGGGCGCCGGGCTCGCGCGCCTACGGTGCGCCGAGCGTGCTCGTGCAGCTGGCGTGCGAGGTGCGGTTGCTTCGCGGGGTCGATCGCGCCGTGTTCAAGCCCCGACCTCGGGTCGATTCGGCGCTGTTGCAGCTCCGGCGCACGGGCCCCGCCGCGCCGGAGCCGGTCGCGCGGCTTGTCCGGGAAGCGTTCGCCCACCGCCGCAAGTCGCTGGCCCGCTCGCTCGAGCTCTCGCGGCCCGGGTCGCGCGGGCCGGCGCGCGCTGCGCTTGGCGAGCTCGGAGTGACGGCGGACGCCCGGGCCGAGCAACTCGAGCCGGAGCAGTTCGCCGCGCTGGCCGCCATCCTCGACCGATGACGCTCACCACGCGGGCGCCCGCGAAGCTCAATTTGTGCCTGTACCTCGGGGCGCGGCGGGCGGATGGGCTGCACGAGCTGCGCTCGCTGTTCTGCCCGCTCGCTCTCTCCGATCGGATCGTCGTGGTCGACGCGGAGGGCGAGGCCGACGAGGTGGTCTGTCCGGGGGTGGAGGGGCCGAATCTGGCGGCGGTCGCACTCGAGGCGATGCGGGCCCGGGGGTGGGAGCGGGCGCCGGTGTACGTGGAGATCGACAAGCGGATCCCGGTCGCCGCCGGGCTGGGCGGCGGCAGCGCGAACGCGGCGGCGATGCTGCGGCTGGCCGCCGGGGAGCTGGAAGGCCTGGACGAGTTCGCAGCCGGTCTCGGGGCGGATGTGCCCTCGCAGCTCGAGCCGGCGTTCTCGTTGGTGGCGGGCGCGGGCGAGCGAGTCGCGGGTCTGCCCGAGCCAGGTGAGTTCGCGCTGGTGCTGATCCCCGGCGAAGGCGGGCTCGCCACCAGGGACGTGTACGCGGAGGCGGACCGGCTCGGCGTGGCGCGGGATCCGGCCGAGCTCGATGAGGTGGAGACCCGGTTGCGAGCGGCGGCGGCCTCTGGCGCCTCCCCACTGGAGTACGCGGAGCTCTTGGTGAACGACCTGGAGCGGGCGGCGCTGTCGCTGCGGCCGGAGATCTCCGAGGCGCTGGACGCGCTGGAGGAGGTGGGGGCTGTCCGCGCGCTCCTCACCGGCTCGGGGCCCACCGCGTTCGGGCTCTTCGAGGACATTGCCCGGGCCGACGCGGCCGCCGCGGCGCTGCCGCCGCGCTACGCGCACGCGATCGTCACAGCCCCGCAGCGGCTGGGGGAGTTCAGGTGAGCCGCTTTAGCGGCGAAAGCAGCGTGTGCCGTTGCTGATATGAGACACGCCACTTGAAGCTCGAGGGCGATACCCGTGACCGCCTGCGGCTGGCGGCGATCGCTGCGCTGATCGTAGGCGGCTTCCTCGCGTTCCAGCACTTCGTGCCAAACCTGGACATCGAGGGGTTCCTGGAGGACCTCGCCCGGGAGCTCGGCGACTGGACGTATGCGCTGGTCGGGCTCTTGGCCTTCCTCGAGACAGGCGCGTTCGTGGGCCTGGTGTTCCCCGGTGAGACGGCGGTCATCCTCGGCGGGGCGGTCGCCGGCCAGGGCGAGACGTCAGTGGAGATCACGCTGGCGGTTGTCTGGTTCTGCGCCTGGGCCGGGGACAGCGTCAGCTTCCTGATCGGCACCCGCCTGGGGCGCGAGTTTGTGCTGCGACACGGGCCGAAGGTGCGGATCACGCGCGAGCGCTTCGCGCAGGTCGAGGCGTACTTCGGCCGCCACGGTGGCAAGACGATCCTCATCGGGCGCTTCCTGGGCCTCGTGCGAGCGCTGGCGCCGTTCATCGCGGGCAGCTCGGGGATGCGGTACCGCGCGTTCCTGCCGTACAGCGTGCTCGGCACCGGTCTGTGGGCGGCAGCTTTCACCATGCTCGGCTACGTCGTCTCGCGGAACCTCAACGAGGCAACCGAGATCGCCGGCACGGGGACGCTGGTGTTCGGGGTTCTGGTGGGGGTGGTCGTGGGCACCGTCCTGTTGGTTCGCTTCATGCGGGTGCGCTCCAATCGCCACCGGCTCGCGCGGACGATGGAGCGCCACGCCGTACTGCGGCCGGTTGTCGCCTTGGGGCGGCGGATCGAGCCGCAGGCTCGGTTCCTGTACGCGCGGTTGACCCCGGGCGGGCTCGGGCTCGAGTTCACCAGCCTGATCGCGGTTCTCTCGGTGGCCCTGTTCGTGCTGATCGGGTACACGTCGATCGTCTCCGTAGATCCCGGGCCCACGCCGGGCGACGAAGCCGCGTTCGAGGTGGTCGGCGATCTGCGCGCCGAGTGGCTCACGGACGCGGCGAAGGTCGTCAGCTCGCTGGGATCGGTGCCGGCGACGTTGGCGGTAGCGGTGGTGGCGGCGATCGCGCTCGGGGTGCGCCGTCACTGGACCGAGGTGGCGGTGCTGGTGGTCGCGCTGGCGATCCTGTACGTCGCGGTGCCCGCCCTCAAGGACGCGGTCGACCGGCCGCGCCCCGCCGGGGCGCTTGTGGATTCGAACGGGTCGAGCTTTCCCAGCGGTCACGCCGCCTACTCGGTGATCTACACGTGGCTGGCGCTCACGATCACGGTTCGGGTGCGGCCCGGGATGACACGCGCGTCGGCTCTGATCGCGGCCGGGATCGTGCTCACCGCACTCATCGGCCTCAGCCGGGTGTACCTGCGGGTGCACTATCTGAGCGACGTCAGCGCTGGCTGGGGGTTGGGGGTATCGGCGTTTGCGGCCTGTGCGACGGTGGCGATGCTCGTCCCGTACCTCCAGCGCGTGCGCCAGAATTGGGCGCGCTGATGCCGATTTCGGCCGAGATCGCCACTGAGTACCTGCTGTTCGGCGGCGCAGCGCTCGTCAGCCTGGTCGCCTTCTGCGCGCTCATCCTCGTGCCCGCGCTGGGCGCGTTCGGGCGCACCTGGGAGAAGGCAACCGCGGCGCTGGTGTCGCTGTTCGTGCTCGCGGCGCTGCTGTTGCTGGGCGTGGGTCTCGGGGTGTTGATCGTCTACGAGTGGGACAACATTGCCGACTTCTTCAGCTAGAGCGAAGGCGCACGACGAGGCCACGCTCGAGGCGCTCTCGGGAGCGATCGAGTCAGGTGCCGGCCTGCCGGCCGTGGCGCGGGCCGCGGCCAAGGCGTTGGGCGCCAGCGTGGCGCTGATCGATCGGTCGAGCGCGGTGCTCGCGGTTGCCGCCTCGTCGTCGGCCGAGGAGGCGAAGTTGCTGTCTGCCGAGGACGGCGTGGAGTCGCTTGAGTTGCGCGTCGCAGATGCCGTGGTCGGCGAGCTGCGTTACCGGACGCGGGGGGACGAGCCTTCGGCGACGACGACGCGGATGGTCTCGACCCTGCTGGCGTTGGAGCTCGAGCGGGCACGGGCGCCCGAGTGGGCAAGCGACGAGGCCGCCGAGCGGTTCGTGCGGGCGGTGCTGGAGCGGCGGGTCACCGATCGCGGGGACATCGTGGCCAGGGCGGCGGAGCTGGGGGCGCAGGTTGAGGCGGGGGCCGGCGTGGTGGTTGCGAGGGCATCGCCGCGGGCGGCCCAGGCCGGCGAGTGGCGAGGGCGAGTGTTGGTGGTCGCGTTGCGGGCGCTGCGGGCGGCGAGCTCGGGCTCGGTCGCGGGGCTGGCTGGCGATGGCGAGCGGGCCGAGGTCGCGGCGATCGTGCCCTGCACCGAGGAGAGCGAGCTCGCGCGTGCGGCACAGTCGCTGTTGACCGAGATGGAGGCGTCCCTTCCCGGTTTTCACCTCACCGTGGCGCGGGGGCGGTGGAGTGGGGACCCCGTGGACGTCTACAGGGGCGGCAAGGAGGCGACGCTCGCGGCCAACGTGGCGGAAGCCGAGGGGAAGGGCCTGCTCGCGTTCGAGGACACCGGCTCCTATCGGCTGTTGTTGCCGGCGATGAGCGAGGACCCGGGCGAGTTGGAGCGCTTTTACGAGGAGACCGTGGCGCCGCTCGCCGCCTACGACGAACAGTACGAGACCGAGTTGGTGGCGACGATCGAGGCGTATCTGGAGAGGGACGGCAACGTCACGCCGACGGCCGAGCAGCTGTTCACCCACCGGCACACGGTCCGCTACCGGCTCGAGCGAGTAAAGGAGCTCTGCGGGCATGACATCACGTCGACCGAGGGCCGCGAGAAGCTCGGGCTGGGGCTGAAGGCGATGCGGGTGCTGGGGATCGCGTCGCCGCGTGGCCCGGCGCTGGAGCCCGGGGCGGAAGCGGGCAAGGTGCCGCGCCGCCACAGCGACGACTGA
>DATAFO010000039.1:0-20479 GCA_036257465.1 Solirubrobacterales bacterium
CGCGCTGTCGAGTCGGTCGAGGTGCTCGGCGGCCAAGGCCCCCGCGGCGATCGGTACTTCGTCGCCGAGCCAGCGAAGCGAGACGGCGACGACCTGACCCTGATCGAAGCCGAGGCGCTCGAGGCGTTCAACGGCGAGACCGGGATCGCACTCAGCCACGAGGAGTCGCGGCGCAACGTGCTCACGCGCGGGGTGCGCCTCAACGAGCTCGTCGGCAGGCAGTTCCGCGTTGGCGAGGTGGAGTGCGTCGGCGTGGAGCTGTGCGAGCCGTGCAAGCACCTCCAGGGACTGACAAGGCCAGGCGTCCTGCGCGGGCTTGTGCACTGCGGCGGTCTCCGCGCCAACGTCACGCGCAGCGGCACGATCGCAGTCGGCGACGAGTTGGCCGAGGTCGGGGCTAGTATCGCTTCCGCTTCGCAATGACGACCGCGCTCGCCGACCTCAGGCTTCACTCATCCGGCAAGGTGCGGGAGATGTACGAGGTCGACGGCGATCTGCTGATGGTCGCGTCGGATCGGATCTCCGCATACGACGTCGTGCTGCCGACACCGATCCCGGACAAGGGGAAGGTGCTGACCCAGATGTCGGTGTTCTGGTTCGAGAACACCGGCGACATCTGCCCTAGCCACTACCTCTCCCAGGACGTGCCTGAGGAGGTCGCGGGCAAGGCGCTCCGTGTGAAGCGCCTGGAGATGTACCCCGTCGAGTGCGTGGTGCGTGGCTACCTCTCGGGCTCGGGCTGGCGCGAGTACCGCGACACCGGCGCGATCTGCGGGATCGAACTCCCCGCCGGGCTGACCGAGTCGGATCGCCTCCCCGAGCCGATCTTCACGCCGGCGACGAAGGCTGAGGTCGGTGACCACGACGAGAACATCGACTTCGACCGCGCCGCCGAGGCGGTTGGGGATCGCGCCCTGATGGAGGAGCTGCGCAGGGTCTCGATCGAGCTCTATCGGCGGGCAGCCGACCACGCTGCCGAGCGCGGGATCATCGTCGCTGACACCAAGTTCGAGTTCGGCGCCTCGCCGGGAGCTGAGGTGGTGCTTGCCGACGAGGTGCTGACGCCCGACTCCTCGCGCTTCTGGCCGGCCGATGAGTACGAGCCCGGGCGCCCCCAACGCTCCTTCGACAAGCAGTACGTTCGCGACTGGCTCGACCAGTCGGGCTGGGATCACACTCCGCCCGGCCCCGAGTTGCCCGACGACGTAGTCGAGAACACCCGCGCCAAGTACGTCGACGCGTACGAGCGGATCACCGGCCGCACTCTGGACTGAATAACTCCGACGACATCCTCCGCTTCGCGTCCGGTGTCGTCGGGCGAGGGCGCGGAGCCTGACTCGGCAGGTCCACAGTTGAATCTATTCATCCAGGGAATGCGTAGGTCGGGAACCACGATTCTGTACGACGCGCTGCTCGCCGACCCAGCGCTGCGCTGCTTCTATGAGCCACTGCGAGAGGAGGACGTCACCGAGGGCGGGGGCAGCGGCGCGCGGCCGGGCGACGCCTTCGCCGAGACCCGGGAGGTGCGCCGTGAGTTTCGCGAGCGCCGGTTCGCTGACGTTCCGCTGGAGGAGTTCAACTGGGGAGGGCCTCGCGAACCCGCGCTCGAGCTGGAGCCGAACCTGCCGGAGCACGGCCGGGAGCTGCTTCGGTACCTGCTCGAGCTCGCCCCGGAGGTCGCGATCAAGGAGACCCGGCTCCATCACAAGGTGGGCGAGCTCGTGCAGCTTGCGCCGGAGGCCGTCTTCGTTCACCTGGTGCGGGATCCGCGGGCCGTGGCGGCGTCGACCCTGCTCGGACGCCGCCGCCGGTTCGATGTCTACCCGGACGCCGACGCGTTCTTCGGGTGCCGCACCGACCGCAAGCTGTGGTCGAGCCGGGCGATCTCCGAGGCGCTGCGGCGAACCGGCCGCGCGCCCGGGCTGGCGGCCGACTCGCCCGACGTGATGCGGCCCCTGGCCGTGTGGCAGTCCGCATTCGAGGCCACTCACACGGAGGGGCGCAGCCGCTTCGGCGATCGTTACGCCCTGGTTCGGCTCGAGGACGTGAGCCTGGACCCTGAGCGCGAGCTGTGGCGGATCTACGACCGGCTCGAGCGACCGCTGCCGGACGAGGTGGCTCGCTGGGCCAGGCGCAACGTGCGCAAGCTGGCCCCGGTACACCTCGGCGACGATCCGCGGTGGGGCGAGGCGCTGCGCGCGCTCGAGATGGAGCCGGCGCTTGAGGCGGCCGGTTACCCCGCTAGCCTGGATCTGTGAAGGCGCGCGTGCTCATCAGGCCCAAGGAGGGACTGCTCGATCCGCAGGGCAAGGCGGTCGAGCGGGCGCTTCCGGCCCTCGGCTTCGAGGGCATCTCGCACGTCCGCGTCGGCCGCCTCGTCGAACTGGAGGCCGAGGACGACGCGCGCTTGGAGGAGCTCTGCGAGAAGCTGCTGGCGAACCCATTGATCGAAGACTTCGAGGTCGTCAGGGACCAATGACCACGTTCGGCGTGCTCCAGTTCCCCGGCTCCTGCGACGAGCGTGATGCGCTGGCAGCCTGCGAGCGCGTCGGCGACGCACGGCTGATCTGGCACGGCGACTCGAGCCTGGACGGCGTTGAGGTCGTCGTCATCCCGGGGGGCTTTTCCTACGGCGACTACTTGCGAGCCGGAGCGATCGCCCGGTTCGCGCCGGCGATGACGGCGGTGGCTGACTTCGCCGCGGCCGGAGGGACGGTGCTGGGGATCTGCAACGGCTTTCAGGTGCTCTGCGAGGCGGGGATGCTGCCCGGGGCGCTGCTTCCGAATGAGGGCCTGCGGTTCGTGTGCCGTCAGGTCGGCGTGGAGGTGGTCAGCGATCGAACCCCGTTCACGGGCTCCCTGGAACCCGGCGACACGCTGTCGATCCCCGTCAAGCACAAGAGCGGGCGCTACTTCGCGGACCCGGGAACCCTGGACACGCTGGAGGCAAACGACCAGGTGGTGCTCCGCTACGCCCAGGGCGAGAATCCCAACGGGTCCGTTCGCGACATCGCCGGGGTCTGCAACGAGGCCGGCAACGTGCTCGGCCTGATGCCTCACCCCGAGCACGCAGTCGACCTGCTGACCAGGTCCGCCGACGGCCTGCGGCTGTTCGAGTCAATGGCGCGCTCTGGCGAGCTGCGCTACAGCGTGGCATCCTGAGCGACCCGGACTGGTCCCTCTCCCCACAGCCAGATGGCTCGAATCGGGTACAGCTTCCGCTTTCTGCGCCGCCGCAGGCGTCGAGGTGCCGGCCGGCCGGGACCTCCGGCCCCGTTCGTGGTCGGGGTGGGTCGCTCCGGCACGACGCTGCTGCGGCTGATGCTTGACGCGCATCCGGCGCTCACGATCCCGCCCGAGACCCACTTCGTGCCGTCGCTGATCCAGGCTTCGGGAACGCTTCGCTTCAACCCTGGCCGTGCGGTCGACTGCATCGTCGAGGGGCGGCACCGCCGCTGGCCCGACTTCGGGCTTAGCGGGGACGAGCTGCTCGCAGAGCTTCGCGCGATTCCCCACTTCAACGCCCCGGACACGCTGCGGACCTTCTACAGGCTCTACGCGGAGAAGCAGGGCAAGCCGCGCTGGGGCGACAAGACGCCCGACTACGTGCGCAAGATGAGGAAGATCCAGTCCACGCTTCCGGAGGCCCGGTTCATCCACCTGATCCGCGACGGTCGGGACGCTGGCCTCTCGCACAACGCCCGGGTCGTCAACAGAGGCGTCCGCGAGCCGCTGCCGGCCGCCGAGCTCGCCCGGCGGTGGGTACATCGGATTGAGACGGCCCGCGAGACCGCCGCCGGCCTGACCGGATACCTTGAGCTTCGCTACGAGGACCTGGTCACGGACCCGGACCCGGCCCTGCGCAAGGCCTGCGAGCTGATCGAGCTCGACTACGACCCGGCGATGCTCTCCTACCACGAGCGCGCGGAGGAACGATTGCAGGAGATGGCGGGTGAGCTTCCGGCCGTGGCCGGGCGTCCCGCGCGTGAGGCAGGCGAGCGCGTGGCGGCACATGTGATGGCGACTAAGCCGCCGTCTCGAGAGCGGATCGCTCGCTGGAAGGAGGAGATGAGCGCGGCCGACGTGGCCGAGTTCGAAGCCACCGGCGGAGACCTGCTCGCCGAACTCGGCTATGAGACCCTTTCTGGCCGCTCCACGCCCGGTGCGCGGCCCACCCAGGACTGATGCGCCTTCCGATCCCGAGAGCACTGACCCGAGACGCACGCCGTGATCCCGTGCCATTCGTCGTTGGCATGAACCGTTCCGGCACGACGCTGCTGCGAATGATGCTCGACGCGCACCCGCAGCTCACGATCCCGCCGGAAACGCACTTCGTGCCGGCGCTGATCAAGGCCTGTCGCCAGCCCGGCGCCACCGCCGAGGACGCGCTTGCGGCAATGAAGTCGGCCCGCGAGTGGGGGGACTTCGGCTTCTCCGACGAGGAGATGCTGGCCAGGCTGCGGGCCACCAAGCTTCGCCCCGGCCAGGCCGTGAGGACGTTCTATGAGGCCTACATGGAGCAGCAGGGCAAGCCCCGCTGGGGCGAGAAGACCCCGACCTACGTCCAGCGGATGCGGATGATCCAGCGGGAGCTGCCCGAGGCCCGGTTCGTGCACGTGATCCGCGACGGCCGCGATGTGGCGCTCTCCGTGCTCGATCGCACGGTGCGCGACCTCACCGTGACCGACGTCGCGCGACGGTGGCAGAAGAAGATCACCAAGGCCCGCGACGACGCGCCGAGGCTTCGCCACTACACCGAGGCCCGCTATGAGGACCTGATCCTCGACACCGAGCCGGTGCTGCGCCGCGTGTGCGAGTTCATCAAGCTCGACTTCGACCCGGTGATGCTCTCCTACCACGAGCGGTCCGGGAAGCGACTCCAGGAGATGGCACGGCCGCTTCCGGGCGACGGGCGCGCACAGCACCTCAGCGTCGAGCGCCGGATGGCGACCCACGCGATGACCACGAAGCCGCCCAGCGCCGATCGTGTCGCCCGCTGGCGCACCCAGATGAGCGCCGCCGACCGCGCCGCGTTCGAGGAGGTCGCAGCCGACCTGCTCGCGGAGCTCGGCTACCCCACGGGCAAAGACGCGGTTGAGAGGGCCGAAGCGGCCCTCTGACCGTGAGGATCGGCCTCGTCACGAAGTGGTACGCGAGCGGCCAGGCGGTCGTCTCGCGCCAGCTTCGCTCGGCCCTCGACCAGCTCGGCCACTCGACCTTCGTCCTCGTCCGGCCCGGGAAGGGCCCGCGCGAGCAGGTCGACAGGGGAGATCCCGTGTGGGACCAGCCAGGGCTTACGCATGCCTCCACAGCCGAGGTGCCGACCGCCGAGTACGAGCACTGGGCGGAAGCCAACGGCCTGGACGCCGCGCTCTGCGACAACAACTACCAGTTCTCCGAGATCGGCCGGCTGCGGGCCCGGGGCGTGCGAACGATCGGGCGCTTCGTCTGGGAGCACTTTGCGCCGGAGCACGTTGCTGGCGCGCGCGAGGCGTACGACGTCGTCTACTCGTTCACGCGCGCCGAACAGGAGCGCTACGCCGAGCTGGGGATCGACTCCCCGTACGTGCCGTGGGGCTGCCACCCAGAGCTCTTGGCGATCGCTGGCAGTGCCGGTCGTACGGACGTGGTGCGTTTCTACGTGCCGGGCAGCTTCATGGGCAAGCGCAAGCCGTTCGCCGAGATAGTCGAAGCCTTCGAGCGCGTCGCCGATCCCAGGCTGCGGCTGCTGGTGCGCGGCCAGGTGGAGCGCAAGCGCGATCCGCTCGGTGGCGCCGCGGACCGGGACGAGCGCATCCAGCTAGAGCTTTCCGACCGACCCACCGATGATCACCTGCGCCAGTTCGCCGCCTGCGACGTCTGCCTGTCGCCTTCGCGCTGGGAGGGGCTCGGGCTGCCGCTGTACGAGGCGATCGCCTTCGGGATGCCGGCGATCACCAACGACGCGCCGCCGATGAACGAGGCAGTCGTCGACGGCGTCAACGGCGTCTGCGTGCGATCCGTCCCCTGGGGCACCGCACGCTCGGGCATCCCCGCGTATGACCCCGACACCGACGAGCTCGCCGCGGCGATCGAGCGTCTCGCCGACGACGAGGAGCGCGCCAGGCTTGCGGCCGGCGCGCGCCAGCTGCGCGACGGCGAGCGGGCGTGGGCGCGCACCGTCGAGCGCCTCGGCGACCTGGTCGCGAGCGTCGCATGAGCGCCGCGGGGAAACGACCGCCCGCGCCGTTCATCGTCGGTGTGATGCGCTCCGGGACAACGTTGCTGCGGCTGATGCTCGACGCGCACCCGCAGCTCACGATCACGCCCGAGACCAAGTTCATTCCGGACATGATCGCCGCCACCAAGGGCGGCCGGGCCACGGCGGAGGAGGCGATGGCGCCGCTGCTTGCGAGCACGCGGTGGCCCGACTTCCACCTCTCCGAGGAGGGCCTGCGGGACCGCCTGCGCGCCGCCGAACCACTGGATCCCACGGCAACGCTGCGGGCGCTGTACGAGGCGTACGCGGAGCGCATCGGAAAGCCGCGCTGGGGCGACAAGACGCCGGGCCACGGGGTGCGGATGCCCCGCATCGCCCGGGCGCTGCCCGAGGCACGCTTCATCCACCTGATCCGCGACGGCCGTGACGTCACGGTCTCTCGCCGCCGTCGCGCAACCGACCCGGCGCCCGTCGCCAAGCACGCCAAGCGCTGGCAGGCGCGAATCCGTGCTACGCGCCGCCACGCGGCGCGCGTCGACCACTACATCGAGGAGCGATACGAGGAGCTCGTCACCGACCCCGAGCGCGTGCTGCGCCGGATCTGCGAGTTCATCGAGCTCGACTACGAACCCGCGATGCTCGACTACCACGAGCACGCCGCCGAGCGCCTCCGCGAGATCGCCAACCCCCTCGGGCGAAAGACGGCGGACTGGCGTCTCGAGGCCCACGCGCTGGCCGCCGAGCCGCCGCAGCCCGACCGGATCGGCGCCTGGCGACAGGCGATGAGCGCTCAGGAGATCGCCGAGTTCGAGGCCGCGGCAGGCGGGATGCTGAAGGAGCTGGGGTACGAGCTGAGCGCGGTGACCAGATGAGGGTGGGGGTCGTCACGAAGTGGTTCAGCCGCGGCCAGCCGGTCGTCGGCCGCCAACTGCGCTCGGCGCTGGACGAGCTTGGGCACCAGACGTTCGTGCTGGCGCGGCCGAAGAGGGAGCGCGGGCCGCGGCCCGGTGCCCTGGACCGCGACGACGTCTGGGGCCAGCCCGGGGTGACGGAGGCCTCCGCCTTCGACGTGCCCCGAGCCGAGTACGAGGGCTGGGTGAAGGCCAACGACATCGAGGCAGTGTTCTGCGACCAGAACTACCAGTTCGCCGAGATCGCCGCGCTTCGCGCCGCCGGGGTGCGAACCATCGGGCGGTTCGTCTGGGAGCACTTCGCCGCCGAGCAGGTCGCCGGCGCGCGCGAGGCCTTCGACGTCGTCTACTCCTTCACGCGCGCCGAGCAGGCGCGCTACCGGGACCTGGGGTTGGACACGCCCTACGTCCCGTGGGGATGCCACCCCGAACTACTGGAGATCGGCGAGGGCATCGAGCGCAGCGGTGATGAGGTCACCTTCGTGTTTCCGGGCGGCTTTCTCGGGCACCGCAAGCCCCTCGGCCCGGTGCTCGAGGCGTTCTCCAGGACCTCCGACAAGCGCCTCCGGCTGCTCGTCAAGGCGCAGGTCGAGCGCAAGCACCTACGGGACGCCGAGCGGGCGGCCGAGCGCGACGAGCGAATCGAGCTGGCGATTGCCGATCAGCCCACCGTCGAGCACCTGCGGCGGGTGGCCGCGTGCGACGTCTGCCTCTCGCCGGCGCGCTGGGAGGGGCTCGGCCTGCCGCTGTACGAGGCGATCGCCTTCGGGATGCCGGCGATCACCAACGACGCGCCGCCGATGAACGAGGCGATCCTCGACGACGTCAACGGGCTCCTGGTCGCCTCCCATCCCGACGGCCAGGCTCGGTCGGGGATTCCCGCGGTGAGCCCAGACGTCGGCGAGCTGGCCGCGGCGATCGAGCGGTTGGCCGACGACCGCGAGCGCGCGCGGCTGGCCGCCGGGGCGGAGCGGATCCGCGACACGGAGCGCCGCTGGGAGCTGACGGTGCAGGGCATTGGTGAGCTTCTCGAGCGGGTATTCCGGTGAGCCGCTTTAGCGGCGAAAGAAGCATGTGTCGTTGGTGTTTACCTTGAGGCGACGATGAACCTCCGCAACCGAGCTCGGATCATGCTGGCCCGCCGACGGCTTCAGGGACGCACCGAGCCGCCGGGCCCGGCGCCGTTCGTGTGCGGCGTTACCCGGTCCGGGACGACCCTGATCCGATTGATGCTCGACGCCCACCCCGAGCTGGCGATCCCCGGGGAGACGCACTTCCTGCCGAAGCTGATCAAGCGCTGCGAGCGCGGGCGAGTGACCGCCGACGAGCTCGCGGACCTGGTGGTCGAGCACAAGCGCTGGGGCGACTTTCATCTCGACGGCGACGAGCTGCGCGAGCGCTGGCGGGCCCTCGATCCGCTCAACGCGGCCGATGCGATCCGCTCCTTCTACCTGCTGTACGCGGAGAAGCAGGGCAAGCGGCGCTACGGCGACAAGACGCCCGGCTACATCAAGGAGATGCCACGGATCCAGCGGGTGCTGCCGGAGGTGCGCTTCGTGCACATCATCCGCGACGGCCGCGACGTTGCGCTCTCGCACCTGCGGATGAACTGGGGCCCCTCCACCGTCGCCGAGTCGGCCGAGCTCTGGGTGCAGCGGATCACCAAGGCGCGCCGCCAGGCGCCGAAGGTTCGCCACTACACCGAGGTCAAGTTCGAGCACCTGGTCGCCGACACCGAGGGCGTCCTGCGCCGCGTGTGCGACTTCGTGGACCTCGACTTCGAGCCCGGCATGCTCGACTACCACGAGCGAGCCGAGCAGAGGCTGCGCGAGAAGGCGCGCGACCTGCCGCGTCGAAACCGGCCGACCCAAACCGCCGCAGCGCGCATGGACAGCCACCGGCTCGCGTCAGAGCCGCCCCGCTCGGACCGGATCGGGATGTGGCGCGAGCGGATGAGCGCCGGCGAGGTGGCCGAGTACGAGCGAGTCGCCGGCCCCCTGCTGGTGGAGCTTGGCTATGAGCTCTCGGGCGAGGGCAGGGTGGCCGAAGCCGCCCCCACCTCGGCCTAGGGAGCGGTCTCCGGCGCCCACCGCACCGCGCGCAGGCCGCCCACGAGCCGCAGCTTCATCTTGTCCTTGCGGCGCGCGTGTTTCAGCAGCGGCTTTGAGCGGCCGACGAGGTTGAGGTACACGCGGACCTCGCCCTCCTGCTGGTTGTGGACCTTGATCGCGCCCGCCTTCTCGATGAAGCACGGCCGGGTGAATCCGCTTCGCCGCTGAGTGCAGTTGAAGCCGTTGCCCTCGGCCAGCTCGCCCTGGAGCCCCGCCGTGCGGGCGAGCTTGGTCGGGGCGGTCGATGTCGGGCTGTCAGCGAGAATCAGGTCCGAGCCGATGAACGCGTTGTAGGCGTGGCGGCCGCGCCGCCGCCTGCCGCCTGAGCCTTTCTTGCCCTTGGGCTGAGCGGCGCGGTACGTCGCCGTCCCCTGCAGGATGTCGCCGGCCCCGAGCTCCGGGACCTCGATCGAGTGTATGACGCGCTTGCGCGAGCCCCCCTTGCGAGGGTGAAGCGGGAGGCCACGGCGGGGGCGGATCGTCGTGTCGCTCGCGGTGGTTGAGGGTGCCGCGCCGTTTCGCACCGTGATCGCGGAGATCCGACCTTTGTCCTGCTGCACCACGCCGTTGGGGCGGTCACCGCCGAGCACGATCCGGTTGTTCGGCTTCGCCTTGCGATGGTCGGCGCTGATGAGCAGGTTCACGTAGCAGGCATTTGGCGCGCACGGCAGGTCGTCCAGGTTCGTGATCTCCAGCTTGGCGTCGCGGAAGACCAGCGGACAGTGGTGGTTTCGGTTCGGCCGCCGCTGGGTGCAGTGGACGAACTCCGCCGGCGCCAGCTCGATGCTCGTCGCCGCCGGGTCGGCCCCGTCGGCGAGCACCAGGCGCGCGCGGATGAAGGGGTTGATCCGATAGCGCTTGCCGAGGCAGTTGCTCCCACGCTCGACGCAAGTGGTCGAAGGCTGGATCTCGCCGTTGACACGCAGCTCGTCCCCGGCATCGAACGTCGGCAGGTCCCCGGGCCCAATGCTCATCGCCACGGCTTGTGCCTGCTTGGGGCTCTTGGTGATGGGGACGCTGTCGACCAGCTCGGAGTGATTGCCGGTGGTGCCGAACCGCACCGTGTCCCCAACACCGTCGGTGTTGTGACTGCCTTCCAGTGGGAACGGAAGCGTCGGCACGCTGCCCGCCAGCGCGACGCCGGACGCCAGCACCACGAGCGTCGCGGTCCCCACTCCCGCCCAAAGCGCCTGCCTACTCACACGCATTGGAACCGGTGGTCCCGGAGCACTCGCGCAGCTCTGCCAGGCGCTGATTGAGCTCCTCGTCGACGTCGGAGGCCTCGGCGATGTTCTCCAGCTGGTACGGGTCGGCCCGCAGGTCGTAGAGCTCGCGGTCGCGCTCGACGCAGTCACCGTCTTTGTTCTTGAGGCTGGCCGCAAACAGGTAGCGCCGGGTGCGCACGCCGGCGAACTTGCACCCGTTCGGCCCCTGCTCCAAGAGCACGCCGCGATCGTCGGGCCAGGCGGAGTCGTCGCCCTTCATCAGCCCCGCGGCCGAGCGGCCGTCGAGAGTCCGGCAGTCGTCGCCGGTGCATGGCTGGGCCTCGGCGAGCTCCAGCAGGGTGGCCGTGAGATCGAGGTTGGTCACCTGCTCGGAGACGTGCGAGACGGGGTCGGCGCCAAGCGTCGACCGGGGCACGAGCGCGACAAGCGGCACACGCGTCGCCTCGTCGTAAACCCGACCCTTCCGGGCATCGATTCGGTGCTCGCCGTGCAGCAGCCCGTTGTCGGAGGTGTAGACGAACACCGTGTCGTCAGCTTCTCCGCTCTGCTTCAGGGCCCTCCACACCTCCGCCACGCTCCGGTCCACCTCCTGCATCGACCCGAGCGTGCAGCGATAGTTGCGCTCGAGCCGATCGATCGCGCGCCGGTCCAGGAGCGGCTGCTTCTCGACCAGCTTGGAGGGCTTGTCGCTCATGTCGCGCTCGTTGAAGCTCGGCGGCCTCGGGAGGGGAACGTCTTGAAACTTGCGGTAGTCGGCGGGAAGCGCCTTCGGCGCGTAACCCGGACAGACCTCGCTTGGCCCGCTCCGGAAGTGGGGCGGCTCCTGGGCGAGCCAGAGGAAGAACGGGTTCGATCCCGCCGCGCTGCGCACGAAGGCCCCCGCCTCCCGCGTGAACACCGCCGGCATGAAGCCCTCGCTTTCGACGACCTCGCCATCGACCGTAATCGGTGCGTCGAAGTACTGGTGCGAGCCGTAAAGCGACACCCAGCGATCCCACCCCGGCGCTGGAGCGGCCCCGAGCGCCGGCTTGGCGCCGTTCAGCCACTTACCCACGAACCCGGTCGTGTAGCCATGGGCCCGCAGCCAGGCCGGGAGAGTCTGGTCGGGGTCGCGGAGGTCCGCGTAGCCCGGCATGTTGTTGAAGACGCCGTGGTTGTGCGGGTACTGCCCGGTCAGCAGGCCCGCCCGGCTGGGACAGCAGAGGGGCGGTGCGGCGATCCCCTCGCGGAAGGTCGTGCCCCGGTCGACCAGCACGCGGAAGGTGTTGGGCATGACCTCGCGCGAAAACGAGCTCAGGCTCTGGTCGTCGGCCTCGACGATGACGATGTTGGGGCCGCCCGATGGCACGATCGCCGGCACCGACTTCCCGTCGGTGGCACAACCGCCGACGGCCGCGATCGCCACGGCGGTCAGGAGCACGGCCGCGATCGCGCCGGTGCGCTTGTCGAGATGGAGGGGCATGGCGGACGTCCCTGCGAAGGCGCCCGAGGTTAGCCGGATCGGTTGGTCGGGCCGGGCCGAGTGCAAGGATTGCGCGGTGAGGGTTGCTTCGAGCCGGCATCGCGAACTCGGTCTGACCGACTTCGAGTACGAGCGCATCGTCGAGCTGCTGGGCCGCGACCCCAACGAGGTCGAGCTGGCGATGTTCTCGCTCATGTGGTCGGAACACTGCGCGTACAAGCACTCGCGCAAGCTGCTCGGACGCCTGCCCACGTCCGGGCCGCGAGTGCTGATGGGTCCCGGCGAGAACGCTGGCGCGGTGTCAGTCGGCGAGGGCTGGGCCGTCGCGTTCAAGGTCGAGTCGCACAACCATCCGAGCGCCGTGGAGCCGTTCCAGGGCGCGGCGACAGGCGTTGGCGGAATCCTCCGCGACGTGTTCGCGCTGGGCGCGCGCCCCATCGCCGTGCTCGACTCGTTGCGCTTCGGGGAGCTCGACTCGGAACGCTCGCGGTACCTGTTCGAACGGGTGGTCGCCGGGATCGGGCACTACGGCAACTCGATCGGGGTGCCCACGGTGGGCGGAGAGGTCTACTTCGAATCGCCGTACGAGCACAACTGCCTGGTCAACGCGATGTGCGTCGGCCTCGCCCCCACCAACCGCCTGATCCGCTCGGCCGCCGCGGGGGTCGGCAACGCCGTCGTCCTCATGGGCGCCTCAACGGGCCGCGACGGGATCGGCGGAGCCTCGGTGCTCGCATCGGCCGAGCTCGAGGAGGGCGACTCCAAGCGACCTTCCGTTCAGATCGGCGATCCCTTCGAGGAGGCCAAGCTGCTGGAGTGCTGTCTGGAGCTGCTGGACCGTGGCCTGCTGGTCGCGCTCCAAGACCTGGGCGCCGCGGGGCTGACCTCGTCGGCGGGCGAGATGGCATCCGGGGGCGGCGTCGGCATCAATATCGACGTCGAGCGCGTGCCGTTGCGCGAGCCGGACATGGAACCGTTCGAGATCATGGTCTCCGAGTCGCAGGAGCGGATGCTTGCCGTGGTCGAGCCCGAGAACGTCGACGCGGTGCTCGCGCTCTGTGAGCGCTGGGAGACGGGGGCGGCGGTGATCGGAAAGATCAGCGACACCGGGCGAATTCGCGTGCTGCGAGGGGAGGAGGTCGTCGGCGACGCACCCGTCAGTGCGCTCGTAGACGAATGCCCGCTCTATGACCTCGAGCCCGAGGAGCCGGACGGGTGGGGCTATCCGAACGTGCCTTCGCTGGAGTCGGCCGATCCCGCGCAGACCGTGCTGGCGCTCCTTTCATCGCCGAGCATCACGAGCAAGCGCTGGACATTCGAGCAGTACGACTCGATCGTCCTCTCGCACACCGTGCGTCGCCCAGAGGAGGCCGACGCCGCCGTGTTGCACCTGGCGGAGGCGGGGGCGACGATCGCGGTGGCGATCGACGGGAACGGGCGCCGGGTTGCCTGCGATCCCTACACCGGCACCGTGGAGGCCGTGCTCGAGTGCGCCCAGAACCTCGCCTGCGTCGGGGCCGAGCCCCTTGGCCTCACCAACTGCCTCAACTTCGGCAACCCCGAAAAGCCGACGGTGGCGTGGCAGCTCGACCGCTCGGTGACCGGCCTGGCGGACGCCTGCAGGGCCCTAGGCGTGCCCGTGGTGGGGGGCAACGTCTCGCTCTACAACGAAACCGAGCAGGGACCGATCTACCCGACGCCCGTCGTGGGCATGGTTGGCGAGCTGCCCGACCCGGATCGGGCGGGCGGCCTGAAGCTTGTTGACGGCGATGCGATCGCCGTGTGTGGGCCCTTCGCGCCGTCGATCGCCGGTTCGGAGCTGGCAAAACAGCGCGGCGAGCTCGGCCTCGGGCTGCCGGCATTGCCGATCGACCGGGTCGGCGCCGCGATCGAGTTCGTCCGCGAAGCGGTGCGCGCCCGCCGCGTGACGGGCGCGCACGACATCAGCGACGGAGGGTTCGCGTGCGCCCTGGCGGAATGCGCGATCGCGGGCGGCGTCGGAGCGCGCGTCGACCTCGATCCGTTGGTCGAAGCCAGGGGCTGCTCGGGCGAGACGGCGCTTTTCGGCGAGGGGGCCGGCGGCTTCGTTGTCGCTGCGCCACGCGAGCAGCTCGACGCTCTGGCCGCCGAGGCGAGCGCCGCGGGCGTCGAGCTGACGATCGTGGGCGAGGCCCATGGCGACCGGCTGGACCTCTCCGCGGCCGAGGCCGACGTGAACCTCCCGCTTGCAGACGCCGCGCAGGCCTGGCGCTGGCTGGGGGAGTGGTTCACGTAGAGGAGCAGAGGCAGGCTGGGCAGGGGGACGCCGCCCCGAACGCTGGGTTGACCATCTATGTCATGGCCAATCCCGATCTCGTGGATCTCGTGGCACACCACAACCACCACGCCTTTCCGTGCTCGGCGTTTCACGGCCTTCGCGTTTGGGAGATAGATCAGAGGCGCGACTTTTTTCAGCTCGGCGTGTTGTTGCGCGGATGGCTCGAGCCTTCTCTACCCTGACGGTCGCGTGATCGGCAGGGCAGTCGTCAGCAGAAGTCGCGTCGCCGCGCTGTGCGTGGCCGCGCTCGCATGCCTGTTCACGCTCGCGTCGACCGCTCCCGACGTCGAGGCGGCCAAGAAGAAGCGGCTCAACTTCCTGGTCATCCAGACGGACGACGGCCCGCGCAGCGCCTACACGCAGAAGGTCATGCCCAACACCTTCAAGAAGATCGTCGACAAGGGCGTCCGGTTCACCGAGGCGATGACGACGACGCCCCTGTGCTGCCCGTCGCGCATGAGCCTGCTGACCGGGCAGTACTCGCACAACCACCGGGTGACGACCAACTTCTACCCGAAGCTGCGCGGCAAGAGGAACACGCTGCCGGTGTGGCTGGAGCGCAAGGGGTACCGCACTGTCCACGTGGGCAAGTTCGCGAACGGGTACGAGCGCGGCCGCAGCAGCGACGCGCGGGTCGCGCCCGGGTGGACCGACTGGTTCACGAACATGAGCAAGGCGCGCTACTTCGACTACGACCTGTCGGTGAACGGAAAGCGGGTCCACTACGGCAGCAACGCTCGCGCGCACCAGACCCGTGTGGTCACCCGCCGGTCGGCGGGCCTGATCCGCAAGCACTTCGGCCGTAAGCGCACGCGCAAGCAGCCGCTCTACCTACAGGCCGATTACTACGCCCCGCACACCGGGCAGGGTGGGGAGGGGCGCTGCAACGGGTACGCAGCGGTGCCGCTGCCAGGCGATCAGGGCGTGTTCGAGGGTGAGCCGCTGCCGCAGCCGCCGTCGTTCGACGAGCAGAACGTCAGCGACAAGCCCTCGTTCGTGCAGCAGACCCCGTCGTTGACAGAGGAGTCGATCAGCCGCCTGTCGGTCCGCTACCGCTGCGCGCTCGAGGCGCTGCATGGTGTCGACCGGGGCGTGAAGAAGCTGCTGAAGACACTGCGACGCCAGAGGGCCCTCAACGACACCGTGGTCATCTTCCTGAACGACAACGGGTTCTTCTTCGGTGAGCACCGGCTGGCGTCGAGGCTCCCGACCGACCAGGGCGGCAAGTTCGAGCCCAAGGTCGTCCCCTACGAGGAGGCGTACCGGGTGCCCCTGTACGTGCGGGCGCCAAAGCGCGTGCGCGGTGGAGATCGGGGCGCCGCCACCAGCTCAGCGCCGGTGGCCAACATCGACATCGCGCCGACGATCCTGGATCTCGCCAGGGCGGTGCCCTGCCGGCGCAAGGGCGGCAAGGATTGCCGCCTGCTGGACGGGACCTCGTTCGCGCCTCTGCTGCGCGGCAAGACTTCCTCCTTTCCCACCGATCGGGCCCTGCTGGTCGAGTACAAGGGCCGCGGGAACCTGCCGGTCTGCGTGTACTCGGGGGTGGTCACTCCGCGGACGACCTACGTCGAGCACACCGAGGTCCGGCTGCCCGAGGGCGGCTGCACTCCGGCCGACGAACGCGAGCACTACGACCTCGCCGACGATCCCTTCCAGCTCGGCAACCTGTTCCCCGCGCCCCCTGGCAGCGAGCTCGAGGACGAGCAGGAGGCCCTGGAGGCTCGGCTCGATCTGCTGCGGAACTGCGCCGGCGCGCCGGGTTCGACGCCCAAGCCGGGTCGAGCCCTCTGCGAATAGCGGCGCGGCGTCGGGGCCAACCTCCCCCGCTGCTAGCCTTGCGTTGCAGGCGAACCGGCGTGGTTTCCTGCGTTCCCTAGACACCACTCCAGGGTTCAATTCCTCCGATGAGCCAGACCGAGCGGCCGATCCCGGACCGCGATGGCCCGCGCGATGAGTGCGGGGTTTTTGGCGTGTACGCACCCGGGCACGACGTCGCACGGCTCGCGTACTTCGCGCTCTACGCGCTGCAGCACCGGGGTCAGGAATCGGCCGGGATCGCGACCTGCGAGGGCGGTCACATCACCACGCTGCGCGACACCGGCCTCGTTTCCCAGGTCTTCGACGAGGAGAAGCTGCGTGCGCTGGACGGCGACATGGCGATCGGCCACGTTCGCTACTCGACGACCGGCGGCGGTTCCTGGGAGAACTCGCAGCCGGTCTGGCGCGACGATGGCCGCGAGGTGGCGTTGGCGCACAACGGCAACCTGACCAACGCGGTCGAGCTCTACAACGAGCTCCGTGAGCGCGGGATCAGCTTCCGCGGCACGTCCGACTCGGAGATCATCGCGGCGCTGCTGTCGGTGGAGGAGGAGCGGCCGATCGAGAACGCGGTCGCCGCGGTGATGCCGCGCCTGGAGGGCGCCTACTCGACCGTGGTGATGACCAAGCGAGCGGTGGTCGCCTTCCGCGATCCGCACGGGGTGCGCCCCCTGTCACTCGGCAAACTCGGCGATCGCTATTGCGTCGCGTCGGAAAGCTGCGCCTTCGACATCATCGGCGGGGAGCTGATGCGCGAGGTCGGGCCCGGCGAGCTCATCGCGCTCACCGATCGCGGAATCGAGACGCGCCAGGTGGTGCCGGCCGAGCGCCCGGCCCATTGCGTCTTCGAGCACATCTACTTCTCGCGCCCCGATTCACGGCTGGAGGGCCGGGTGCTGCAGGAAGTCCGCGGCCGGATGGGAGAGATCCTGGCCCGGGAGGCGCCGGTTGACGCTGACCTGGTGATCTCGGTGCCCGACTCCGGCAACCCGGCCGCGACCGGGTTTGCGCGCGGGTCCGGGCTGCCCAAGGACGACGGGTTGATCAAGAACCGCTACGTGGCTCGCACGTTCATCCAGCCTGGGCAGGAGCTGCGCAAGCACGGGCTGCGGATGAAGTTCAACCCGCTGCCCGAGATCGTGTCCGGAAAGCGCGTGGTGGTGGTGGACGACTCGATCGTGCGCGGCAACACCACGCGCCAGATCGTCGGCATGCTGCGCGACGCTGGCGCGAAGGAGGTCCACCTGCGGATCTCGGCCCCTCCGATCCGCCACCCGTGCCACTACGGGGTGGACATGTCCACGCGCGAGGAGATGATCGCCCACGGACGCTCCGTGGAGGAGATCGCGAAGGAGCTGAACGCCGACTCGCTGGCCTACCTATCGATCGAGGGCGTCTACGAGGCCGTCGGGACGGGACGGGGCGTCCACTGCGACGCCTGCTTCACGGGCGATTACCCGCTGGGTGACGGGGGCGACGGGGATGGCAAGTTCGCGCTCGAGAACATCGCCACGATTCCCGTCAGCGCCGGGCGCAGTTGAGCTTCAGGCTCGTCGTTCTCGCCTCCGGCGCGGGCACCAACCTGCAGGCGATCCTCGACCAGCTTCACGGTCGTGAGGCAGGAGACGGCGAGCCAACGATCGAGGTGGTCGGCGTCGGCTCGAACAGGCCCGACGCGAACGCGCTCGAGCGAGCGCAGGCAGTGGGGGTAGAGACGGCTGTCTTTCCGGCGTCAGCGCACCCGGATCGCGAGGCCCGCGATGCCGCGATCGCCGCCTGGGCCGAGGGGCTCGGTGTCGACCTGATCGTGCTCGCGGGATACATGGAGCTGCTGTCGCCGCAGTTCGTGGCCCGGTTTGAGAACCGGATCATCAACGTCCACCCCGCGCTGCTGCCCTCGTTCCCCGGGCTTGACGCGGTTAGCCAGGCGCTCGAGCATGGCGTCAGGGTCACCGGCGTCACCGTCCACTTCGTCGACGAGGGGATCGACTCAGGACCGATCATCCTTCAGCAGGCCGTGCCGGTGCCGGCGGATCGCGAGTCAGAAACGCTGGAGCAGGCGATCCACGCCACCGAGCACACACTGCTTCCCCAGGCGATCCGGCTGATCGCGGCGGGGCGCGTGAGAGTGGAGCCAGGAAGCCGCGTTGTGGCGATCCGTGATTAACCAACGGCACATGCCTCTTTCGCCGCTAGAGCGGCTCATCTCAAACAACCAACGGCACATGCCTCTTTCGCCGCTAGAGCGGCTCATCTCAAACTCCGCATAGACTCGAATCCGGATGTCGACAGAGGTGGCGATCGGAGACACGGAGGGCGGTTCGACGCCCGCCGGCGAGCCGGTGCGGGTTCGCCGTGCGCTGCTCTCGGTGTCGGACAAGACGGGCGTCGTCGAGTTTGCGCGCGGCCTGCGCGAGCTGGGGATCGAGTTGGTCTCCACGGGCGGCACAGCTCAGGCGATCCGGGATGCGGGCCTCGACGTCACGGAGGTGTCGGAGCTGACCGGTTCGCCGGAGATCCTCGACGGCCGGGTGAAGACGCTGCACCCGCGCCTTCACGCGGCGCTGCTGGGGCGGCGGGACGATCCCGAGCATCGGGCGACCCTGGAGGCCGAGGGGATCGAGCCGATCGACCTCGTGTGCGTGAACCTGTATCCGTTCGAGCGCACTGTCGCGCAGGCGGACGTCTCCGAGGAGGAGGCGATCGAGAACATCGACGTCGGCGGCCCGACGATGATCCGCGCGGCCGCCAAGAACCACCGCTTCGTCGCGGTGGTCGTCAAGCCGGAGTCCTACGACGCCGTGCTGGCCGAGCTGCAGGAGACCGGCGGGACGATCTCGCCGGAGACGCTCCACTGGCTGGCGAACGAGGCGTTCGCCGAGACGGCGCGCTACGACGCGGCGATCAGCCGGTGGTTCGGGTTCCGGTATGAGGCGTATCCGAGCTACTTCGTGATGCCGCACGAGAAGTTCCTCGACCTCTCTTACGGGGAGAACCCGCATCAGAAGGCGGCGCTGTACGTGGAGGTGGGCGCTCGCTCGCACGTGCTCTCGAAGGTGGCGAAGAAGCACGGCCGGGCGCTGTCGTTCAACAACGTGCTCGACCTCGATTCGGCGAGGCGGCTACTGGGCGGGTTCGACGAGCCCGCCTGCGTGATCGTCAAGCACAACAACCCGTGCGGGGTCGCGATCGCCGATGACGTGGGCGAGGCCTACACGAAGGCCCTCGCCTGCGACCCGCTGTCGGCGTTCGGCGGTGTCGTCGTCTTCAACCGGCCGGTCGAGCGGAAGCTGGCCGAGAAGCTGCACGAGACGTTCATCGAGGTGCTGTTGGCGCCCGAGTTCGACGACGACGCGCTCGAGGTGCTGGCGCGCAAGGAGGCGATGCGAATCCTCGAGAACGCGGAGCAGCGTGCGTACGAGCCGCGCGAGCGAGACGTCAAGCGGGTGCGTGGCGGGCTGCTGGTGCAGGACCCGGATCGGATCGACGAGACGAGGGAGACGATGCGGGTGGTGACGGCCGCGGCCCCCGGCGAGGAGCAGTGGGCGGACCTCCTGTTCGCCTGGAAGGTGTGCCGAGACGTGCGCTCGAACGCGATCGTGATCGCGAAGGACGGGGCGACGCTTGGCATCGGCGCGGGGCAGATGAGCCGGGTGGATTCGGTTCGGATCGCAATCGACAAGACCCGCGATGCGCGCGGCACGGACGCCGACGCGCTCCTCGCCGGATCGGCGGTGGCGTCGGACGCGTTCTTCCCCTTTCCCGACGGTCCGCAGCTCGCGATCGACGCCGGGGCGACGGCGGTGATTCAGCCCGGCGGATCGAAGCGCGACAACGAGGTGATCGCCGCCTGCGACGCGGCCGGCGTGGCGATGGTGTTCACCGGGCGCCGCCACTTCCGCCACTAGGTCATGGCAGAACTTGGCGTTCTGCGGGTCTTCTGCGCCGAGGACATGAGCGGGGGTAACCCGCTCGGGGTGTTTCTCGATGGCGGGGCGGTGCCCGACGAGCGGCGCCAGGCGATCGCCCATGATCTGGGGTTCTCCGAGACGGTGTTCGTCGACGACCGCGAGCGGGGGGAGATGCGGATCTTTACGCCGAGCAAGGAGCTGCCTCTGGCAGGCCACCCGCTGGTCGGCACGGCGTGGCTGCTGCGAGAGGTCGGTTCCGAGGTGGCGACCCTGCACCCGCCGGCCGGCGAGGTGCCGGTGAAGTTCGAGGCCGAGCTGTGCTTCTGCGCCGCCCGGCCCGAGTGGGCGCCGGAGTTCGACTTCGTCGAGGTCGAGTCCCCGGCGGAGGTGGAGGGCTTGTCCGGACCGCCCGAGGGATTCGGCAACGTCGGCGTCTGGGCCTGGCTGAACCGCGACGAGGGGTGGATCCGCGAGCGGGTCTTCGCGCCCGAGGAGGGCATCCTCGAGGACGAGGCAACAGG